>DATJZQ010000151.1:0-27133 GCA_035499005.1 Burkholderiales bacterium
CCCCCAAACTTCTTCGACAACACTAGGGTGAGCGCCGCCGTCAGCGTGGTCTTCCCATGGTCCACGTGCCCTATCGTCCCAACATTCACGTGCGGCTTGGTTCGCTCAAACTTGCCTTTAGCCATGACCGGTTCCTCTCGCCTGTGTCCGTGAAGTTAGCCGTCGCCAAAACCGTGGGGTTGAGATGGTGCCCATGGAGCGGATTGAACGCTCGACCTCTCCCTTACCAAGGGAGTGCTCTGCCACTGAGCTACATGGGCGCCCGGGCCCGGACCGCGACGCTCGCCGTAACCCAGAACTGTGCAAATGCTCCGTTGGAGCGGGTGAAGGGAATCGAACCCTCGTCGTAAGCTTGGAAGGCTTCTGCTCTACCATTGAGCTACACCCGCGCCCGCCGCCCGCGAAGCCCGCCAAGAATCCGCCTCATGCCGCGTCTGGGCCCAGCCCCGTGCAGCTCCCGGCCCTGCCTTCCCTCACCCTCGCCAAACCTGGTGGAGGGGGAAGGATTCGAACCTTCGAAGGCATGGCCGGCAGATTTACAGTCTGCTCCCTTTGACCGCTCGGGAACCCCTCCGAACGAAACGTGCAATTGTGGTGAAAAAGCCCTTGAGTGTCAAATAGGTCCTGCCCCCACCGCTTCCCGATTTCAGGCGCCGGCGCAGGACCAGACCGGCGCTCCGCAGAGCAGACTCGACCGTCGCACCGGCTGCTATGATGCCGCAGCGCTACGACCAACTCGTACTTACTGAACACACGGCGACCGGCGCAATCGGACTCTGTCCGCAGCTTGCCACCTAAACTCGCATGAAGATCACCGCGATCGACACGATCCACGTCAGGATTCCCTTCACCTGCGGCGGCCCGGTCCCGGTTTTTGCCGGACGAACCTGGGATACGGTCGACACCCTGTTGGTGCGGGTCGACACCGACTCGGGAGTCACCGGCTGGGGCGAGGCATTCGGACACACGATCATCCCGGCTACGCGGGTCACGGTCCAGACGATGCTGGCTCCACTCTGCCTGGGGCGCGACCCCACGCAGATCGACGTCTTGTTGCTCGACCTGCATCAGCGCCTGCACATATTCGGTCGCAACGGCCCGGTGGTCTACGGGCTGAGCGGCATCGAGATGGCGCTGTGGGACATCGCGGGCAAGCGAGCAGGCTGCCCGGTCTACGATCTGCTCGGGGGTAGCGCGAAGCGCGATCTGCCGGCCTATGCCAGCCTGATTCGTTACTCCGATCCCGATCTGGTCGCGCGCAACGCCGCCAGGGCCGTGTCGCAGGGGTTCCGCCGCGTGAAGCTGCATGAGATCGGTGTGGAGCAGACCCGCGCCGCGCGCCAGGCTATCGGCCCGGACGTGGCTCTCATGCTGGACACGAACTGCCCGTGGTCGCTCGAAGAGGCCATGCAGATGGCCGAGCGCCTGCGCCCTTTCGACCTCTACTGGCTGGAGGAGCCGTGCTGGCCCCCTGAGAACTACGCGGCGCTCGCCGAGGTGCGGCGCGCGGGCGGCGTGCGGATTGCAGCAGGTGAGAACAATACCTCCGCTACCGGCTTCCTCCATATGTTCGAGGCAGGTGCCGTGGACTTCGCCCAACCCAGCCCGGCCAAGCTCGGCGGCATCAGCGAGACGCGCAGGGTGTTTGCGCTGGCGCAGGCTTACAACGTTCAACTCGCGCCGCACACGCCTTACTTCGGGCCTGGCTTGCTCGCCGGTATGCAGCTGAACGCGGCCCACCCCGCCGAAATGCCGGTCGAGTGGTTCTACTTCGACCTGGAGACCACCTTGTATGGCGACGCGATCCTGCCTCGCGAGGGGCGCATCGGCGTCCCGCGCGGGGCCGGCCTGGGCTACGAACCGGACCCCGCCGTGATCGCCGCCTACGGTGCGTGACGCTGGCCGCTGCTCTCCCGCTTGAGCATCGCCTGCCGTCGGTCCCTCATTTCAGGACCATGGCGGTGAACGGGTGCACGTAAGCCTGCAGCATCACGAGAACGCCGACCAGGGCGGCGAGCGAGATGCTGTGCCAGAAGACGAAACGCAGGATCACGCCCTCTTTACCGATGTAGTTGGTCGCCACCGACGCCACCACGATGCTTTGTGCGTCGATCATCTTCCCCATGACGCCGCCAGAGCTGTTCGCTGCCGCCATCAGTGTGGGATTCAAGTCCAGCTTGTTGGCCGTGATCACCTGCTGACTCCCGAACAAGGCGTTCGAGGCGGCATCGGTTCCGGTCAGCGCAACACCGATCCAGCCGATCAAGGTCCCGAAGAAAGGATAGAGCCATCCGGTCTTGGCGAATGCGAGACCCAGAGTCGCGTCCATTCCCGAGAATCGGGTGGTGTATCCGAGCGCGAGCATGCACACGATGGTGAGAATCGAGAACTTCATGATGCCGACGGTCTCGACCCACATCTTCGCCTGCTCCCTCGGCTTGAAGCCCATCAACAGTCCGCTCACGATGGCCGAGAGAAAAATCGCAGTGCCGGTAGCCTGCAACAGCCCCCATCTGAACACCGCGGCTTCCTTTCTTGGCGAATCTACCGCCGGTGCAACGCGTTCAACCAGCTGATGCAGCCAGGGGATCTTCCAGTCCGCATAAGCAAACTGGTTGAGCGCGTGCTCCTTGATCCAGGGGATACCCCAGATGGCAAGCACGATGGTCAGGATGACCCACGGCATCCAGGCCTTGATGACTTGCTCCCGAGGGTGCCCGTGGTGCTGGTGGTTGGCTTGCGCTTCGGCGTAGCTCACGCTGCCCGCGAGCCCGCTCGTGTCGAGCATCACGTGCCTCGGTCTCCACACGTAACGTAGAAATACAGCCAGCACGACCATCGAGATCATTGCCGACACCATGTCCACCAGCCAGGGCCCGTGGTAGTTGGAGATGATGAACTGCGGAATCGCGAAGCTCGCACCCGCGACGAGAATTGCAGGCCAGACCTGCCAGGTTCCACGCACGCCGCAGAATGCGAGCACGATCCAGAACGGCACGATCAGGGAGAAGAACGGCAACTGACGACCCACCATCGCGGACAAAGTCAGCAGGTACTCCGGGGTGTTTTGCGTCACGCTGTTGAGCACCAGGATGGGGGTTCCCATCCCGCCGTAGGCCACGGGTGCAGTGTTAGCGATGAGCGACAAACCCGAAGCCGCGAGAGGGGAAAAGCCCAATCCGATGAGGATCGCGCCGGTGACTGCAACCGGCGTTCCGCCGCCCGCGGCCCCTTCGAAGAAGGCGCCGAAACAGAACGCGATCAAGATCAGTTGCAGGCGACGATCATTGGTGATGCCTCCGACGCTGTCCTGCAGAACCTGGAACAGCCCCGATTTCACCGTCATGCGGTAAAGAAAGATCAGGTTGACGATGATCCAGCAGATCGTGGTCAACGCGAACAGCGCGCCGAAGAAGCTCGCCCCAGCGGCCATGCGCACCGGCATGCCCAACACGGTCAGGGCGATAACCAGCGCCGTCACCAGTCCCGCGATGGCCGCGTAGTGCGCCTTGATGCGGAAGATCCCCAGGCCGCCCAGCAGGACCAGGACAGGGATCGCGCAAACGAGCGTGGACAACACGGAGTTGCCCAGCGGATCGTAGACCTGGGACCAGGGTGCCATCTGCTCCTCCCGATTAGTTAGTTTGGTTGTTGGATTGAGTTGTTATGTTCTAAGACGCGCCGAGATGGTGGCGCCCATACTCGACCGCGAAGTATAGCCAAACCAGTGCTCGGAACGGGTTCTCAACAAGCAGCCGGGCGGGCAAAAATGCCCGGGGCCGCGAAGACATGCTGCCTTCGCGGCCCCGGTTATGATGCGGGCGAGATCGAGGACGCGGGATGCCTAATGCGCCCGCGAAATCACACGAGGTTCACCTGCACATGTCGGGCTGCTCGTTGCAGTCGACGAATTTCCCGAGCGGCCGTCCGAAGGTCCACTGGGCCGGATCAGCAACCAATCCCTTGGCGGCGGAGTGTGCGCTCTGGCTGGGCAACGTGAACGGCAGTGAGACGACCCAGGTAGCCGCGCCGACCGCTAAGGCAAACAGGCCCAGCGGCCGTCCGACGACCGCGTCAACAAACTGCTCCGATCCGTTCGGTTCGCGCAGAGCCTGCTCCTGGTCGAAGGCCAGAGCGGTACCCGCAGAAAGCGTCAGCGCGATGACCCCAAAACCAAACTTTCGAACCAAACTCATGGCTGCCTCCTGGAATGGGCCAAATTCGGTTGCATTCTAATGCTCTAAACCCCATAGCGACAAGGGGTTAGGCTTCTATCTTTACACCCCCTGAGAGCTGCCGCCAGGTAGCCTGCCGTGTGCGACCGTGCCGGGTGTATTCTTGCTAGCAATTTCGGCACCCGACCCCGAACATTGAGAACGCGAGCACCTATGCGAGTCGAATTGAGCTACGGAAAGGGCGGCCTTGCGCTGGAGTTGCCCGATGCGGTGAATGCAACGGTGATCCGAAAACCGCCGATGCCCATCCTGTCGGATCCCATAGACAGCGTTCAAGCAGCTCTCGACCGACCTGCCGGCTCTCGCCCGCTGGTGGAGGAAGCACGGGACGTGCGTTCGGCCTGCATCCTGATCTGCGATATCACGCGCCCCGTGCCGAACGGATTGCTGCTGCCTCCCCTGGTCCGCGCGCTGTTGCAAGGAGGACTGTCGCCTCGGAACATCCGCGTCCTGGTGGCGACTGGCTTGCACCGCCCCAACCTGGACGGTGAGCTCGAGGAGCTGGTGGGCGACAGCTGGGTATTGCGTACCGTGGCGGTCGAGAACCACTTCGCGCGCAACGACGCCGATCACGTCCTGCTCGGCACCACGCGCGCGGGAACCGTTGTGCGGCTCGATCGGCGGTTCGTAGAAGCCGACCTGAAGATCGTCACCGGCCTGGTGGAACCGCACTTCATGGCCGGTTATTCGGGCGGACGCAAAGTGATCGCGCCGGGAGTCGCACACGCCGAGACCATCACGACATTCCACAACGCGCGCTTCATGTCGGACCCCCGCGCCGAGAACTGCGTACTGGAGGGCAACCCCCTGCATCGAGAGCAGCTGGAAATCGTGCGTATGCTGGGGCGCGTACTGGGGGTCAACGTCGTGATCGACGAGCACCGGCAGCTGTCGTTCGTCAACTTTGGGGAAGTAGTCGAGAGCCACCTGCAGGCCGTCGAGTTCATCCGCGGTTTTGCCCAGGTCCCGGTACCGCGACGCTTCAAGACGATCGTGACGAGCGCTGCAGGGTATCCGTTGGACAAGACCTACTATCAAACGGTGAAGGGAATGGTCGCGCCGATCGACATCCTGGAGAGCGGCGGAAATCTCATCGTTGCATCCGAGTGCTCCGAGGGCATGGGCTCGGCGGAGTACATCGACGCGCAACGGCGGCTGGTCGCGCTCGGGGCTGACGACTTCTATCGCGACATCAGCCGCAAGACTCACGCAGACATCGACGAGTGGCAGACGCAGATGCAGCTCAAGCCGATGAGGATGGGCGGTATTCACCTTTACACGACGGGCCTCACGCACGCCGACCGCACGCTCACCGGCGTGCAGATGGTCGATTCCGTAGCGGATGCGCTGGCGCGCTGCGTTCAGAGTGCCGGCGATCCGCACGTCGCCATCATTCCTGAGGGTCCATACGTCGTTCCGGTATTCCAGCCGGCTGGCTAGCGCGCGGACGCTGTCTCTGGTCCCGCCAGAAAAAAAGGGCGGTGAGCTTTCGCCCACCGCCCGTCACGACCCAGGCGGGTCAGAGGAGGACAAAGGGACTGCTGCGGGAAACCCCGCGCGGGGCCCGGCCCGTCAAAGCCGCAACCCCACGATTGGCACAATAAGCTCGCGCGCGCCATACGACTTGAAGCCTCTTGCTTAAGCTTGGAACATTCTTGTCATGCCCGAAGCTGCTTCGGCGTCACGCCCAGCAGCCGCTTGAAATGCCGCGTGAGGTGGCTCTGGTCGGCAAAGCCCACGGCACTCGCCACTTCCGCGAGCGAACGTTCGCCGGAGCCTGCCGTCAGAAGCGAGCGGGCGCTGTTGACGCGCACCTGGATCAGATACTGATGAGGTGAGACGCCCAACGTCTGCTTGAACAGGCGAGTCAGATGAAACGGGCTCAGGTGCACCGCTGCCGCGATGTCGCTCAGAGGTACCTCGCGAGAGTAATTGTCCTGCATGTAGCGCACCGCTTCCGCCACGGCGCGGGAGTGAAAACCCATCCTTCCCGCCGTCGCGCCCGCGACGGTGTCGGTGACCGTTTCGTCGGGCATCGAGCACGCGCCGAGCGTTCGCCCGTCCGCGCATTGCGCGTAGTTGCGCAGCAGATGCACGGACAGGATGTTCGCGAGAGATTCAGCATACAACCTGCCGCCCGGTTCTTGACGCACGGCTTCGCGCGACAGTACGCCGGCGATGTTGGTGATAGCCGCGTCGCTCACGCGCTCGCTGAACACCAGCCGATAGTCGTCCGGCTGCAAGCCGAAAACCTCCTCGGCCACCCGATCGAGAAAGGCGGGCTCCAGAGCCAGCACGGAGAAGCTAATGCGCGTGGACCATGTCCAGGTCACGGGCGTGTTGCTGGGCACAACCGCAACGCAGCCGGAGCTGAGCTCGAGCTCGGCCGTCTCGCCCGCAAGCACGCGCACCATGCGTCCGCCGCCGAGACCGACGAAAATCAGATGGTGACGGCTGCCCTTGGGCAGCGCCCGCGACGATGGCGGGCTGTCGTAGCGCTCAAAGTTCAGCGTCGACCAACCCAGGCCGCGGCTCGATAGCCTTACCGCTCTGGCGCGAGCGGGCGCGAAGACCACGGTCTCGTCGGCCGCAGATTCGGCCATCAGAACCGCGTCAGAGTCGGATAAACTCATATGCATCCTCTTGATTATATGGATCTGGGTCTTACAAGCTGTAATGCGCTGCTGCTATGCGGCAACTCCATTTACAAGCGATAGCCTCTTATATGTCTTATCCAGGGGTTAATCGACTTGCGCAGTGCGATTAGAGCGCTCTCGCCGCATTATAAAAAAGCAGACGAGGAGCATATAAGTTATTCCACAATGGAATGAGCAGACGCTCACTAGCTTTGCCCACCGCTGGGCTCTAGGCCTATCTCGCCGTCCTCGACAACGGTAGACTGGTCGCCACTTGACGCCCCCACACAGAAAGGGCCGCTTATGATGGGTTCCCGCATCGATGTGAATATCGCTGGAGGGCTCGACATCCCCCTGCCGAAGATGGTGAACGTGCGCCAGAAGTTCGAGGCCACGCATTTGCATGACATTTCGGCCGCCGTCGGGGGCGAGTTTCAGCGACCAGAGGTACGCGGCCGGATTCGGCCGGGCCAGGTGATCGCGGTGGGCTGCGGCAGTCGGGGAATAGCCAACATTGCAGAGGTCGTTCGCTGTGTCGTCCGCGAGCTGCACGCCCTGGGTGCCAGACCGTTCGTGTTCCCGGCAATGGGCAGCCACGGCGCGGCCACGGCCGAGGGGCAGAAGAAGGTGCTGGAGAGCTATGGCATCAGCGAGGCGGCCGCCGGGGCCCCGATCCGGGCCAGCATGGACACCGTCGTCGTCGGTCATCTGCCCGATGGAACACACGTACAGGTCGACAAGTACGCGGCCGAAGCGGACGGCATCGTGGTCATCAACCGCATCAAGCCGCACACGGGGTTCCGCGGGGCAACCGAAAGCGGGCTTACCAAGATGCTTTCGATCGGAATCGGGAAGATCGCGGGAGCGGCCAGCTACCACAGCCACGGAATGGATCGCTTCCCCGAGCTGCTGCCGCAAATCCGCGACGTGGTGATCGGCGCGTGCAATGTTCTGTTCGGGGTGGGCATCGTGGAAAACGCCTACGATGAAACTGCCCTCATCGAGATCATTCCGGCCGACCAGCTTGCCGCGCGCGAGCCGCAGCTGCAGGCCCTCGCCAAGCAGTTCATGCCGCAGCTCTACTTCGACGAGATCGACGTGCTGATCATCGATGAGATGGGCAAGAACGTGAGCGGCGCGGGCTTCGACCCAAACATCACCGGACGCAATCGGCGCGCGGTGAAATGGGTGGCGAAGCCCCTCGTGAAGAAGATCGTCGTGCTGGGCATCACGCGGGAGAGCATGGGCAACGCCACCGGCATCGGCTCGGCGGACGTGGTCAGCATGCGCGTGTGGCGCGACTTCGACGTGGCATCGACTTACGCCAACATCATCACCTCGGCCAATCTCGACGGCGCCGCTATTCCCATCGTCATGAACAGCGACCGCGAAGCGATATGTCTGGCTGTGAAAACGGTGGTGCGGGTCAAGCCGGAGAACTGCCGGGTCGTCCGCATCAGAAACACGCTGCAACTGTCCGAGATCCAGGTGTCCGAACCGATGCTCGACCTGGTGCGCCGGCATCCGGAGCGTTTCGAGCCAATTTCGGCACCTGCACCCTTCGCCTTTGACGCCGGCGGAACGCTGGCTCCCCTGCTGCGAACCCCGCACGCCGCTGCCGCATAAGTCACCCGTCCGGGTCAACGGGCGGTTCGGGCAGCGCGTTATAGCTGCGCGGCTGCGTGCCGGCCTTCGAGCCGCCGTTCCGCGAATCAATGCGCCCGCAATCCTGGGTGGATCTGCAGTTCCGCTACCGTGAAAAGGGGAAACACGATGAGACGATTGATTCTGTTGATTGCCCTTGCCGCTCTATCCGTTCCCGCGCTGGCCGCCACGCCGCAGCAGGAGAAGATGAAGACCTGCAACGCCGAGGCGAAAGCCAAGGGCCTCAAGGGGGACGCGTACAAGAAGTTCCGCGACGACTGCCTCAAGGCCAAGCCGGCCGAGGCGGCGCCCGCGCCCGCGGCGGCCGGCGCCGACACAAAGAAGCTGACTCCCCAGCAGGAAAAGATGAAGAGCTGCAACAGCCTGGCGGCGTCGCAGGGCCTTTCCGGCGACGCGCGCAAGAAGTTCATGAGCAGCTGCTTGAAGGGTTGATTCTCTCGGCAGTATCGCTTCACTGCGGAACGCCCCGCCACGCGGGGCGTTCCCGTTTTCAGACCGGTGGCGTCTGCGCAGTCAACGCGCCGCCGCGCGCAGCCGATCCTCAGCCAACCGTCACCGGAACATACAAGCGCATCTCGCCGCGCTGAATCAGCAGCGCCAACGGCTTACCCTCCGGCACCTTGTCGACCAGGCTCTTGAACTGCGTCACCGATTCGATCTGCTCGCCGTTCACGGCGATCACCACATCGCCTTCCCTGAGACCGGCGCGCGCTGCGGGCCCGTCAACGCCTCCGATCAGAACTCCGCCCTTGATATCGAGCTCCCTGCGCTGCTCCGGCGTCAGCTCCTGAACGGCCAGGCCGAGCGGGCCGCGCTCCTGGGTTCGTGCGCCCGAGGCCACTTTTTCGGACTGCAACTCTCCTACCGTGACACGCAACGCCTGCTCTTTGCCCTCTCGCCACACCCTGGCTTCGACGTCACGCCCTGGCTTGACCGCAGCGACGATCAGAGGCAGCTGATGCGAATCGGATACGCTCTTGCCGTCGAACTCCAGGATGACGTCGCCGGTCTTGAATCCGGCTTTGTCCGCCGGGCCGTCTCGCTCGACGCTGGCCACCAGCGCGCCTCTCGTCTCACTCAGACCGAATGACTTCGCGAGCTCGGCGGACAGCTCTTGAATCTGCACGCCGATGCGTCCGCGCGTGACCTTTCCTTGCGCCTGCAGCTGACTCGCGACATCCATGGCAATGTCGATGGGAATGGCGAAGGACAAGCCCATGTAGCCGCCAGTGCGGCTGTAAATCTGAGAGTTGATGCCGATCACTTCGCCATCGAGATCGAACAGCGGCCCGCCGGAGCTCCCGGGATTCACCGCAGTGTCCGTCTGGATGAAGGGAACGTAAGTCTCGTCGGGCAGCGCGCGTCCCTTGGCACTGACGATGCCCGCCGTAATGGTGTTCTCGAGACCGAACGGCGAGCCGATGGCGGCGACCCACTGCCCCACCTTGACCCTGCTCGCATCGCCGATGCGCACCGTCGGCAGATCCTGGGCGTCGACTTTGAGCAGCGCGACGTCGGTACGCGGATCGGCCCCGACCACTTTAGCCTTGAACTCACGCTTGTCGACGAGCTTGACGCTCACTTCGTCGCTCCCGGCGACGACATGGGCATTGGTGAGGATGTACCCGTCCGGTTTGATGATGAAGCCGGAGCCCTGCGCCATCTGCTGCGGCCCATTGGGAGCCGGCTGCCCGAACGGCAGCGGCGCAGGGAAGGGCGGAGGGGCTTGCGGCGCCGACCGCTTCACCGCCGTGATGGCGCGCTTCGCCGTGACGTTCACTACAGCGGGCCCTTCTTTCTCGACCAGCGCGGAGAAATCAGGCACTGCTTGCGCGGACCCCGCCGCTGCTGCAGCCGGAGCGGCTTGAGCGTACGTTGAGAACGAGAAATCGATGCGGGAGTACGCGGCGAGCAGAGAAACGATCGCCGCGCCGAACAGCACGACCCGAGCTTTGCGTGTCATCTCTGATACCCCTCGGAACAGGATAGGCGGCCCCAGCGGGCAAGCTATAGCACGCAGTTGCAGACCTGTGTCCGCTTCAGGAGTTCCCGACCGGGAGGGACACAGTCACGCACAGGCCCGTGCCGGATGCGCCGCTCGCCAGGCTGATCTGGCCCCCATGCCAGTCGACGACTCGCTTGACGATGGCGAGCCCCAGTCCGCTGCCCTCTTCGCCCGCGCTCTGTCCAGGCACGCGGTAGAAGCGATCGAACACCCGGGACCGCTCCTCGTCCGGGATGCCCTCACCGGTGTCCTCGACTTCGACGATCGCCTGGCCGTCGCCGCTCCGCACGCGCACGGTGATGCCGCCGCGCTCCGTATAGCGGATTGCGTTGTCCACCAGGTTGCCCAGCATGACCCGCAGACTTTCGCGAGCGCCGCGCATGTGCACCGGCCCGTCGCTCTCCAGGGTCAAAGCCAGGTCGTCTCTTTGCGCGAGCGGCTCGAAATCGCCGACCACCTCGCGGGCAAGCTGATCAAGATCCACCAAGCTTTGCACCTCGCCCTGGTGCGGATCCTGGCGCGCCAAGGTGAGCAGCTGCTGGACCAGCCGCGTGGAGCGCTGCACGCCGCGCTCGAGGCGCTCGAGCGCGCTCTCGCGCTCCTCCGAGCTGCCCGCGCGCTTGACGAGCTGCAGCTGGAGCTGCACCGCTGTCAGCGGCGAACGCAATTCGTGCGCCGCGTCCGCGACGAACTGGCGCTGCGTCTCCAGCGCGCGGTTCAAGCGCTGCAGCAGATCGTTCAGAGAGCCGACCAGCGGCACCAGCTCCTCGGGAAGATCGTTCCGTGGCAGCGGCGCCAGGGCGGCAGGAGTGCGCGCCCGCACCGCTGAGGAGATCGTGGACAGCGGCCGCAGCGCGTGGCCAACGATGATCCAGATGCCGAGCCCGAGCAACGGCAGCAACGCGGCCAGCGGAGCGAGCGCCCGCCGCGTCAGGTCGGCCGCCATCTCCTGGCGCAACCGCAGCGGATGAGCAACCTGGATGATGCGGAATCCATCGAGCAGGGTGTACACACGCCACCACTCTTGGTTCCACTCCAGGTTGCTAAATCCCTGCCGCGGCCGCAGCGGGATCGCCAGATTCGGGCGCGAGTAAAACATCCGCACGCCGTCCTTGTCCCACACCTGCGTGATGAAATCCGGCTCCGGCAGCAACAGGCCCGGCGGGGCGGGCTCGCTGCCCACGCTTTGGTGCGACAGCGAAAACGCGAGCTGCTTGAGCTGATAGTCGAGCAGCTCGTTCAGGTCCTCCTGGGCGCGGTAGTAGGCGCCGTAGCCGATCAGCAGTCCCGTCACGGCAAGTGCTGCGAGCAGCCACGCCAGCAGGCGACCCCGTATCGAGCCAGTCATGGCGTTTTGGGCACGCTGTAGCCAAGCCCCCGCAGATTGCGGATGAAGCCGGCGCCGAGCTTCTTGCGCAGATTGTGGATATGGACCTCGACCGCGTTGCTCTCCACCTCTTCACCCCAACCGTACAGCCGCTGCTCCAGCTGTGCGCGCGACAGGATCGCGCCCGGCCTTTCCAGCAGCGCCGCCAGCAGGGCGAACTCGCGGGCCGAGAGTGCGATCGGCTCGCCCTTGTAGGTCGCCTCGTGGGTGGCCGGGTTGAGAGTGAGCTCTGCGTGCCGCAGCGTCGGCTCCGCACGCCCTGCCTGACGGCGCAGCAGCGCACGGACCCGGGCCGAAAGCTCGTCGAGGTCGAACGGCTTGACCAGGTAGTCGTCGGCGCCGCTGTCCAGCCCGGACACACGATCCGCCACCGCGTCACGCGCGGTGAGGATCAGCACCGGCAGGCGCTCGCCGCGCCGCCGCAGCTCCCCCAGCCAATCCAATCCGCTCTTGCGAGGCAATCCGAGGTCGAGCAGCAGGAGCGCATAGGCCTCCGCTTTGAGGGCGGCATCGCCCGCCTCGGCCGCGCGCACCCAGTCGACCGTGAATCCTTCCTGGCGCAGGCCGGCGCGCACCGCCTCGCCGATCATGGCGTCGTCCTCTACCAACAGCAGTCGCATGGTGCCGAAGCCTCTCCCGTTAGACGACTCTAGCCAGACACACTTAAGCTGTCCTTAAGCTCGGCGCCCGACGCTGGAACTCCCGGACCGACCCGGTTGTCATGGGCTTGTCACCTTCAACGAGTATCAGGGGCATCGGTCAGCAGCCCGCCCCGATTGACGCAGGATACAGACCCCGGCTAGATTCCAGCGTCGAGGGGTCATCGGCTGGCGTGTCGGAGGATCTGGATGGGAAGGAAGGATGAGAAGAGGCTCGACGCCGACGGAAAGCCAAAGAAGCGCGGCAAGAAGAAGCGCGTAGGCGGTCCAAAGGGTATCGTCGACGTCCTCAACTGCCCGCCGCTCTCCCGATTCTACTGCGAGCTGGTGGTCGGGAACGGCATCGGCGACGACGCCGTGGAAGACGCCCTGGCCGCGTTCGAGCGCGCCTGGGAAGTGCGCCGGCAGAAAGCCTACGACGCGGCCACCCAGGACGGCGAGACCTTGGGCAAGGATTGCGTTGCCGCCGAGCGCCTCATTCTCGGACCGTTCAGCAGCAAGCAGGACTGGAAGATCGACTGGGACGCAGAGCCGATGACGGCGATGACCTGGTGCTGGGTCGGCTACGAGTCGATCCGGTTCTGTAAGCCAGCGTAGGCCGGGCGCGGCAATCCCCTGCCCGCAAAGCCGCTGGCGCGATCGGGAAGGAGAAGGACCACGGCCTGGACCGATCCGGTGCAAATCTACTGCGAGCGCCTCGGCCCTGGATTGCTCGCCGAGCCGGCGAACGCGCTGAGCAACCTCGCCTTCTTCGCGGCCGCCGCCGCCCTGTGGAGCGTGCAGGGCGGACTTGCTACGCGCGGCCGCATCCTTCCGGCGGATTTGCGCCTGCTCGCGCCGCTTGTGTCGCTGGTTGCCGTGGGCAGCACGCTGTTCCATACCCTCGCCGTGCGCTGGGCGGGGATGCTCGACAGCCTGTTGATTCTGCTCTTCTGCATCGTTTTCCTGTACGGCTTTCTGCGGCATGCGGTCCTCGCGCCGGCTTGGGCGGCGATCGTCGCCGCGGCGGCATTTGCGGTCTTCAGCGTTGCGTTTCCGCGGCTGTTCGCAGCTGGAACGTTGAACGCTTCCACCGCCTACCTTCCGAATCTTTTCGCGCTCATCGCAATGACTGTATGGCTCGGCTGGCATCGCGCACCGGCCACCCGCATGTTCGCGCTCGCGAGCGCCGTGTTCTGCATCTCGCTCACGCTGCGCACTGTCGACCAGGCTGTCTGCGCGCGTTTTCCGCTCGGCACCCATTTCCTGTGGCACCTACTCAACGGGCTGCTGCTGTGGATCGTGGGCAGGGAGATGCTGCTCGGACGCTACGCAGCCACACGGTCCGGAGCGAGGCGCGAGGCACTCGGTTAGCCATGCTCGCGATCGGCGGCGCGCAGTTCAGCGATGTCCGGCGAGCCGCTCGAGCATGGCCTGCACCGCCCGTATCTGGGCGCCCTCGCGCGTGTGGTACGTGGGACCGGTATAGCCCCACCAGTCCCAGCAAGCGTTGGGATTGAGCACGAAGCTCGCGGGCCAGCCCCCAACCCCATAGCGCGCGGCAGTCTGCGGATAAAGCACGATCAGCGCATTGCTCTGCGCCCAGCGGTTGTAGCCGCCATCGCGCACGAAGGCCATACCGACCGCAGCCGCATTCTGCAGGCAGCCGTGAAACGCGACGTGCACGCGGCAGCGCATCGTATCGCACGCGCTCGGCACGTAGGCGTAACCGGTGGCGGCCAGGCTGATCGAGTAGGCATCCCCGGAGGTAAATTCGTCCTGATCGAAGGCGATCAGCCTGCCGCTCTCGCCCCTCGCCGCAGATTTGAGCGGTCCATATATCTGCTGAAGCAACTGGCCCGCTGCGTCGAAGTGGCAGTCGTTGATGTAGGGCGAACCGGTAGATGCGCAGCGGATCCCATGATCGACGCTGATCATCCCGTGTCCAGCCGCCACGTTGTCGACCCACGCGATGGCCGCCGCTGGAACGTACAGCTCGTAGTAGCGCTTCAACGCTTCCACCACCTCAGCGTGCACTGTCGTATCGCGCTGGCCGGTAAACAGCCATACGCGCGACCTGTGCAAATTGCTGGTCGCATCGATTAGCCCGGCACGCGCCAGCACGTCAGTGTCGGTCCCCAACAGCGCGACCGCCGGCATCGGCGTGAATGTGCCGGGTGCCATGCAGTTGAAGCGAGCCAGCCACACGCTCCCCTGAGCGCAATAGTAGGGTCCTGCCGCCAGGACGCCGGCGCCGATCACGCTCGCGGAGTGCGCGATGTGGAACTGCACCGCCATGTAGCCGCCCGAGGAAACGCCCGAAACCGAAGTCTGAGACAAATCGGCGTTCATCCCAGGCAGGCGCTCGGCTGCTGCCGGCTGCAGCAAGAGCGTGAACGCAAGCAGGTTGAGCGCGCAGCACACGACTGATCCGACGCGAGACACGGGCCGCATGCAACGGATTTTAGAACCTATCTCATAGTCGTTCACGTGATGCGACCGATTGTGAGATAGGTTGTGGCTTGTGAGGCAACCATCCTGCGCGTAGGCTTGCGGCTGGCAGCCTCAAAGCCGCGCAATCATGAGTCAGTCAGAGCCGCTCTATCCCTGCAGTTTCGTCATCTTCGGCGCAACCGGACACCTGGCTGCCACTAAACTGCTCCCCGCGCTGTACAACCTCGAAGCGCAGGCGCGGCTGCCCGACGTCACCAACTTCATCGCCTTCGCACGGCGCAGCTGGGACGATCAGGCGTGGTGCAGCCATATGCAAGAGTCCCTGCAGCTGAAACTGGGCGCGCGCTTCGATCCGCAGCTGTTCCGCAAATTCGCTGCGCGCTTCAGCTACGTGGCTGGCGACCTCGCCGATGCCCAGGCCTACGCACGGCTGCTGGAAGAGCTCGCCAGGCCCAAGACCGGAGCGTGCTCCAACACCGTTTTTTATCTCGCCATCAAGCCGTCGGACTTCGCCCTCGCCGTCAACAATCTCGCCGCAGTAGGACTCAACCAACCGCGCGGCCTACACCGCATCGTGGTCGAGAAACCGTTCGGGGAAGACCTGGAGAGCGCCGGGTTACTCAACGCGACCCTGCACCAGCACTTCGACGAGCAGCAGATCTTCCGCATCGACCACTACCTCGGCAAGGAGACGGTGCAGAACCTGCTCGTGTTCCGCCTCGCCAATCTCCTGATCGAGCCGCTGTGGAACCGCAACCACATCGACCATGTGCAGATCACGGTGAGCGAATCGGCCGGGATCGAGACGCGCGCCGACTACTACGACAAGAACGGGGCGTTGCGCGACATGCTGCAGAACCACATGATGCAGCTGCTCACGCTGACCGCGATGGAGCCGCCGCCCGCGCTCGAGGCCGATGCGCTGCGCGACGAGAAGGTCAAGGTGCTGCGCTCGATCCGGCCCATCGTGCGTCGGGCCGTGCATGCTCACGCCTTGCGCGCGCAGTATGCCCGCGGCGTGGTGGATGGGAAGGAAGTGCCGGGCTATCAGGAGGAGAGCGGTGTCGAGCCTGGCTCCATCACCGAAACTTTCGTGGCCGCCAAGTTTCTGATCGACAACTGGCGCTGGCGTGGGGTGCCTTTTTACCTGCGCACCGGCAAGCGCCTGCGTGAGCAAGCCTCCTTGATCGCCATCCGCTTCCGCCACCCGCCGCAACAGCTATTCAGCGCGACGCCGCTCGAGAACATGGAGCCGAACTGGATCGTGCTGAGCATTCAGCCCTCGGAGCACATGCACATGGAGATCCACGCCAAGCGCCCGGGGCTGGGCATGCACACGCATGTGATCCAGATGGACGCAGGCTACCGCGGCGATGGAGAGCGGCCGATCGACGCCTATGAAGCGCTGCTGCTCGACATCGTGCGCGGCGACGCCACGAATTTCATCCGCTTCGACGAAGTCGAGTGGGCGTGGCGTGTCGTCGACCCGATCCTCAAATCATGGGCGCAGGAGCGCGACTTCATCGTGCGCTACCCCGCGGGCACCTGGGGCCCGGTGGAGGCGAATCGCCTGTTCGAGTGGGACTATCAGGCGTGGCGCAACGGCCTCTAGAGGCGCGTCTGGCTAGGAACTCACACGCTTCGCCAACACCGGTTCGACGATGATCTCGAGGGCGCGGTAGAGTCTGCGCCCGGAGTCCGCACCGTTACCGGCCGCTGGGTCGAGCCCGCTCTTGCTCAAGGTCGCAAGGCGTACTGGATCGACTTCCTTCGTCTCCAGGTAGTGCGCAACAGACAGCGCGCGCTGCTGTGGCAACTTCTGGTTGCGCTTGGCTGAGGCTTTCCCATCTGGATACGCCACCACGATAAGCGTGGTCTTGCCATAGCGGTTCGCAGCGTCCGCCAGCTTGTCCATCGTCGTGCAAAAGCCCGGTTTCATGGACGAAGAGTCGGCGTCGAACGCCAGGCGCGCAGACATCTGGATACGCACGACGTTGTGAGGCAACTTGTCCACGCGCGCGATGCCGGTTCGAATTTCCTCTTGCAGCGCTTTGTGGAGATCCTGCTTGTAGCTTTCCATGTAGGGGCCCACCGCACCGCTGCTCAAGCCCCCACCTACCGCAACGACGATGGCGCTGGCCGTGCGGTTCTTCCTGTAGGCCATCGGAGCGGCCGGCGCGAGTGGCGTTGCGCTCTCTATCGCGCGTTGAGGCGACGTAGGCATGGGCTTGGGCGTCGAGCCGGTTGTCGGTACGGCTGCAGTGTCGCTGTGTGTTTCGCTGACGACAGCGTCGCTCTTTGCCTGTACCGCGGGCGTTTGGACGGTCGTGCCGCTCGTCCCCGCGCACCCAGCGATCATCAAGACCACCACGGCGATGGCCACCGCACCCCAGGGCATGCTCCCTCCGCCACATTGCGAACTCGCAGCGCAGAAACAAGCAACATCAGTACCCAGCCGGACCGATGCGGGTGCGATTAGTCAGAGCTCAGCGCGGGCGCTCACGCTGCCGGAAACGCGCCTGCAGATCAGATCGACGTACGTCCAGATCGAGGAACAGGAACTGGCGGTCTTCCTCGTACACGGGGCTGTGCGAGCTCTCGTAGACGTGCTGCTCTGCGCTGCTGCCTTCGCGCACCAGGCCGTGTTTGCGGCGCGGATCGAGGAGGATGATCTCGCCCACCTCATGGCGCCGGGCCGAGCTGCGCTCATCCACCAGCCCGAGCGCTCCTGAATGAGCGACCACCATCACGAAGTAGAACTGTGGATAGCGGAATGCGTCGTCGTGCAGGCCCACGGGCCCGCAGCCGTGGATCGAGAAACGATCCAGGCTGAAGATCCCAGGCGGCAGATCCAGCTTGTGCGCGATCTCCTCACGCATCGCCTGCACGAACCCCAGCGTCACGGCGTCGTGGAGCGCTTCGAACGTGCGCGTCTCCTCCGCAACGAACAGATGGGGACAGCGCTCGCGCGCCAAGTGGTAAAGATCAATGAGACGTTCCCGGCCTTGCTCGATGCGCTGCCTGGTGCAGATGAAGCTGGGAGCTAAGGAAGCTCTGCTCAAGTCAGCCTGCGAGGCACGGTCACCTGCCGGCGATGCGCGGGGACGCCTGCGGTTGGTTACTGCTTCTTCGGCTTCCAGTCGCGCGCCATCTGCTGGGCCTTCGCGAGCTGAGCCGGAGTGAGTTTGCTGCCGATGTAGTCGCGCTGCTTTTCCGCCGCACTGCGCTCATCGCCGGAGAGCTGTGCCGCCGCCAGGTTGCTCCACATGTGACCCAGCACCGGATCGGCCGACACGCCCTTGCCCTCGAAGCACAGCCAGCCGAGGTGGAACTGCGAGCGCGGGTCGCCCTTCTCAGCCGCCGTCTTGTACCACTTGACGGCCTGCGTTGGATCGGCCTGCAGGCCGTTTTTCCCCGACTCGTGCATATAACCGAGCAGGAACTGCGCGTACGTGTTGCCGTTCTCGGCCGGCTTCTGATACCACTTTGCTGACTCTGCGTAATTGACCGGAACGCCGTCGCCAGCGAAGTACAAGCGCCCGAGCGCCTCCATGGCGTCGGTACTTCCAGCCGCGGCGGCCTTGCTGTACCACTTCACCGCCTCCGCAGGATTCTTCGTTCCCGCCTTGCCGGTCTCGTTGAGGTAACCCACCATGAATTGGGCCTGAACGTCGCCGCCGTCGGCAGCGCGCGAAAACCATTTGATCGACTGCGCCCCGTCGGCCGCAACGCCGCTGCCCTGGTAGAAGGCCCAGCCGAGCGTGCTGTAGACCGAGGTCTCGCCTCGGTCCGCCGCGGCGAGGTACCACTTCGTCGCCTCCGCATCGTCCTTCGGCACACCATTGCCCTGCGAGTACAGGTAGCCGAGCGCGGCCATGGCGCGTCCGTCTCCCTGCTCCGCGGCCTTGCGGTACCACGCCGCGGCTTCGGCCGGGTTTTTCTCTACGCCCTTGCCGTAGTCGTACGCGTAGCCCAGCAAAAACTGCGGAAAAGAGCGTCCCTGCTCGGCCGCCTTCCGGTTCCACTTGGCCGCTTCCACATAGTCCTGGGTCACGCCCTGTCCGAAGAAGTACATGCGCCCGAGCGCCTCCTGGGCGTCCAGGTTCCCGGCATCGGCCGCGACCTTGTACAGGCTGCCGGCCTGAGCAAGATCGATCGCAACACCCTTGCCGAACTCGTACAGGTACCCGCCGAGATAGGCAGGATAGGCTCGACCTTGCTTCCCAGCCGCGGTGCAGAACTTGGCTGCGGCGGCGAAGTCCTGCTGGACGGTGCCCTGGCCGAAGAAGTACATGTTGCAGAGCGTCTCTTGTGCATCGGCGCTGTTTTGCTCCGCCGCCCGGCTGTACCAGGTGACGGCCTCGGCATAGTCCTGCACCACTCCGCGGCCCTTGTTGAACGCCTCGCCGAGATAGAACTGAGCGCGCGGATCGTTCTTGTCGGCAGCTTGCTTGAACTCGTCGACCGCGCTCTTGTAGTCGCCAGCGTTCCAGGCGTCGAGCCCCTTCTGGAAGTCGGCCCGGACGGCGCCTGCCAGCGCCATGAAAAAGACGAGCGTCGCAAGACGTCTCATTGCGCTCCTCCGAAAGATCGGCTCTTGTCTGTTCGATGTCGAGCACTGCGTCTGCCCTGGCCGCGCCGTGCTCGAGCGGGGCCGCGCGCCCGCCAGTTGGCGCAGATGATAAACCCAATGCAGGCGCGAGCGCAGCCGACCCTGTCGGCCGCGACCCTTGTGCTACGCAACATGCAAAACGCGCTATGCGAGGTCGATACCGAGCCCCGCCGCCCCAGGCGGCGGGCTCTTGCGTAGATATCGGCGATAAGCGCAAATCCAGAAGGCCCCCAGCCCGAACAGCAGGACCAGGAAGTGCGCGATCCCGCCCACGAAGGGAATCTCACTGACGAGCAGCAGCGCAAGCAGCGCAATGGCCAGTGCCAAATAACGCCACCCGGGCGTGAACGTTCGCGCGCGCCGCCTGGCCACCCATGCTCCCGCCGCATCGCCGAGAAACAGCGCACCGGTGATGTAGCCGAACAGCAGCATCACCGGATAGAAAAGCAGCAAGGCGACACCGACTGGAACCCCGATCACGCTGATCAGGAATACGGCCGCCGCGGCCGGCAGGCACAGCAGCAACGCAAAGCCCAGGCCGAGCGCCTTCCACGGGTCGGAGCGCACGATGCGCACCGCGTCCGCCGAGAACTCGGGAAATGCCAGAATCATGATCGCGCCAACGAGCAGCAGACTGAGCAACACGACGAACAGCGAGATCCAGGTCGCCGCGCGCGCGATGGCGTGGACTTTGGCTCCGGGCAACGCCGTGTCGAGTTGAGTTACGCCGCCGGCAATGACCGCCGAGGGAGCGATCTGCGCCGGCTGTGGGCTGCGATAGATCAGCTTTCCCCCGATCTTGGCCTCGGGACCGATCTCCACGAAGCGCGCCACAACGCGCAGATCGTCGCCCACCTCGCCGTCGATGCGTACCGACTCCGCGTAGACGGCAAGATAGCGTCCTACGCGGCCTGCCATCTGCACGCTGGCCGCGGCGATGCTCGCCTTGCCGGCGATTCCGCCGCGATGCGAGATGGTGACCTGGCCTCCAGCGAGGCGGGCGTTGCCGGCGACCTGGCTGCTGATGGCGATGCTGCCGCCCGCCGCATACAGATTCTTACCGACGGTGTCGGTGACGTTGATGTCGCCTCCGGCCAGCAGGACGTCCCCCTTGACCGGGCCGCGCACCGCAATGCGTCCGCCAGCAAGCGCCGCGTCGCCTTCGACGCGCTGGTCCAGCTCCACATCCCCGCCCGCGCCGAAGTAATCCTCATCGAACATGAAGCCGGCGGAAGAACCGGGTGCCTCCGAGCGGCCTCCAGCCGCCGAAGCAGCAAGCGCCAGCAACACGACGAGGCAAAACAGACGGGATGGGCGTAGCAAGTCCCCAAACATGCGGCGACCCCCTCCATTGCAAATGGCGAGATCTTACGGGACCGCGCGGTCGAGCGGGGTTGACGCCCCGACCAAGCCCGCCTGTGCGGGAAAAGCAAAGAGAGGAAGCACTGGCGCCTGGCTGGTGAACGCGACCAACGGTCGCGAGCGAGGGAACTCAGTTCAGGAGGATGTCAGCGCCGCCCTCGCCCGCCGCGTCCTTGCACATCTTGTAGAACACCGCGGGGAACGCGGCCCAGTCGGGTTCCTGCTGATTGGGATCGGCCTTGAGCCACACGTCCATGCGGGTCCAGCCGAAAAACGCCACTTCCTCGTACGCGCGGCGTTCGGACACATCCATGTCCTCGGCAACGTAGATGCCGTCACGAGGCGCGTTGTCGGCCATGAAATACTCGCGAACGGCGTCGCGCGCCACATACCTGAACGCGAAGGGAGCACCCTTGAACCTTGCCTGGGCGCCCCAGGCGGCGCGTACCGAAAACGTCTGGCAGGAACGCATCATCGCAAGCGCCGCCTCGTTCGTCGGCCTCGGCGGAGGACCGGGAAGCACGGCGTGGACTTCGACGCACCACATCGCGAGCAATGCAAGGGCGAGCCTGCTCATGACGTCTCCCTCGACAGGGGCCAGGGAAGATCGAACCTGAAGCTGCGCCCAAATTACCACATCGCCTCGGGCCGCGCCGTCAGCCTGACGGCGCGCCATGCCAACCACGGTGGCTCGAAGACCTCGGAACCGCACTGCGCCTGACAAGGGGCAGTGCGGGCACACCCTGTTCCGATTATTTCCCGTCAGAGTCGGTGGCGGAGCTATCCGTCGAAGCGGACGACGTATCGGCGCTGTCTGCGGCAGCGGGCTCCGATGGGTCCGCTGCTGCAGCGGCGGTAGGCTCGTTCGGGTCGGGTACAGGTGCCTCGTCTTCGGCAAAAGCGGAACCGAGGCTGATGGCAAGCACGACTGCGGTGATCGAGAGGGGCCAGCTACGCATGAGGGTCTCCATTAGGTGTGGGCGCCGCGAACATCGCCCGCAGGCAACGCTTCCTCGCACGGCCGCCCCGTGACCCACTACGCACATGTCGTGCCACGCGCCACATCTCCATCATTCAACACGTTAGCACGCGCGATCGCGCGAGCGCGCCCCTCGCTTGTGCATCGGATCTCATCTCGTGCACCGCGTTTGATCGCGCGTTTCAGCGCTGCAGCCGGAGCGAGCGGGTAGAATCCGACGTGCCATTAGCCTGATCTCCTGCTGACTGGGTTGATGGAAGTCGGGGGACGCTGCTGCCGGCAGCGCTCCCCGGCGCTTGACCTGGCGAGCTTCATCCGGCCCACCGCCGCCTTCTCCCCTCCATCATGAAGCGGATCCTCTTGACCTGGGCCACGCTCTTGGCCATAGCGCCTGCGCCCGCCGCGCGTGCGCCGGCCGAGCCGATCCCGTCGCGGGCCGAGGTCAAGTTCAGGCTGACCGTCGCCGGCATCCCCGTAGGTGAAGGGGTGGCCGTCTTCCGGCACGACGCCAAGACCTACTCGGTGGTGATGGAATCCAAGACGATCGGGATCGCGGCCATCTACCGGCTTCACATCCGGCGCGAGGCGAAGGGCCGGATCACGGCCGCGGGGCTGCGGCCGCTGAGCTTTGTCGAAACGCGCAACGACCGTGTCACGCGCAGCGCCTCCTTCGACTGGGCGGCCGGCAAGGTGCAGCTGATCGACGGCGACAACAAGCAGACCCTCGCGCTGCGGCCCAATACCTGGGACGCAGCCAGCGTGGTGTGCAGCTTTGCGTTCTCGCTGCCGGATGGGAAGGAGCAGCGGCTGTACATGACCGATGGACGGCGCATCACCGAGTACAAATACTCGGTCGTGGGCCGCGAAAAGCTGTCCACCCCGCTGGGCCAGCTCGACACCGTGCACGTGACAAAGATTCAAGACGAGGGCGACAAGCGCGGCTTCGACGCGTGGCTCGCGGTCGATCGGCATTTTCTGCTGGTCCGCGCACGCGCCACCGAGAAGAACGGTACCGTGTTCGACTGGACGGTCGAGAGCGCCAGCTTCGCATCGTGACCGCCGACGCCGCTGGTCCTGGGCAGCGTACACTGAAAGCCACCTATGTATTCGCATGTGGCCGGGACAACGGTCTACCGCTTCGCTGACCTCAAGACGCTGCTGGCCAAGGCCACGCCCGCGCGCACCGGAGATCAGCTCGCCGGCATCGCGGCCGCCAGCGCCGAAGAGCGGGTGGCGGCGCAGATGGCGCTAGCCGATGTGCCTCTTAAGGCATTCCTCAACGAGCCTGTCGTCCCATACGAGCAGGACGAAGTCACGCGTCTGATCCTCGACCGGCATGATGCGCCCGCTTTCGCGCCCGTATCGCACATGACAGTTGGCGACCTGCGCGACTGGCTCCTCGCCTACGGCGCGGATGGGCAGACCCTGGTGGATCTGGCGCCCGGCCTCACGCCCGAGATGGCCGCCGCCGTGTCCAAAATCATGCGCATCCAGGACATGGTGCTGGTCGCGCGCAAGTGCCGCGTCGTCACGCGCTTCCGCGGCACGCTAGGCCTGGCCGGCCGCCTCGCGAGCCGCCTGCAGCCGAATCATCCCACCGATGACGCCAGAGGCATCGCCGCGAGCATCCTCGATGGGCTCATGTACGGCTGCGGCGATGCCGTCATCGGCGTCAATCCGGCCACCGACAGCCTGCAGCAGGTAACCTCGTTGCTGCGGATGCTGGACGAGATCATCGTCCGATATCGCATTCCTACGCAGTCGTGCGTTCTCGCGCACGTCACTACGACGCTGCGCGCGATCGAGGACGGTGCGCCGGTCGATCTCGTGTTCCAGTCGATCGGCGGCACGGAGGCCACCAACCGCAGCTTCGGCGTCAGCGCCGCATTGCTGAGCGAGGCGTGCGAGGCCGCTCGAGAATTGCGCCGCGGCGGCTTAGGCGACAACGTGATGTACTTCGAGACCGGGCAGGGGAGCGCGCTCTCCGCGAACGCACACCACGGCGTCGACCAGCAGACGCTGGAGGTGCGCGCGTATGGGCTAGCGCGCCTGTTCGAGCCGCTGCTTGTCAACAGCGTGGTCGGCTTCATCGGCCCCGAGTATCTGAACGGGCACGAGATCATCCGCGCCGGGGTGGAGGATCACTTCTGCGGCAAACTGCTGGGGCTGCCGATGGGCGTGGACGTGTGCTACACCAACCATGCCGACGCCGATCAGGACGACATGGACACGCTGCTCACGCTGCTCGCCGCCTCGGGCGTGAACTACGTGATGGGAGTCCCCGGGGCCGACGACATCATGCTCAACTATCAGAGCACATCCTTCCACGACGTGCTCTACCTGCGCCAGGCGTTGGCACTGCGTCCCACACCCGAGTTCGAAGATTGGCTGCTCGCGATGGGGATCTTCGACGCTGCCGGCAAGCTGTCTCGCGCCGCGGACGCGCAACACCCGCTGCTCTCTCTGGTGGAAGATTGACCCGTGGCGCAGGATCGAGTCGAGCCGTACACGCGTCGCGAAGACCCCTGGCGCGAGCTCACCCGCTTCACACAGGCGCGGATTGGCCTTGGACGTGCAGGCTCGAGCTTGCCCACCCGGGCGCTGCTCGACTTTCAACTCGCTCACGCCCGGGCGCGCGATGCCGTTCATGACGACTTGGACGTCGACCTGTTAGCGCGCCAATTGCGCGAACGCGGCTTGGAGCCTTGCGTGCTGCACAGCGCGGCACCCGATCGGCAGACCTACATTCAACGCCCTGACCTCGGCCGCATCCTGGATGACGCTTCCGCGACTTCGCTCAAGTCGCACCAATCAGCGTCCTATGACGGCGTGTTCATCATTGCCGACGGCTTGTCCGCGCGCGCGATCGAGCGGCATGCGGCCGCCCTTCTGGACCACGTCCTGCCCATGCTTGCAGACCGCGGGTGGCGTCTCGCGCCCGTCTGCGTCGTCGGCCAGGGACGAGTCGCGATCGGTGACGAGATCGGAGCGCTGCTCGGGGCTCGCTTGAGCGTGATCCTGATCGGAGAGCGCCCGGGACTGACCTCTCCCCACAGCCTCGGTGTGTACCTTACGTGGGACCCGTCACCCGGACGCACGAACGCGCAGCGCAACTGCATCTCCAACGTTCACCCGCAGGGCCTGAGCTACGACCTGGCCGCCCGCAAGCTGCTCTACCTGATGACGGCTGCCCGTCAGAAAAGACTGTCGGGCGTGGCGCTGAAGGACGAGGCGCCGATGCTGGGGGGCGTGTGACAGGCTATCCGCGGAGCGCGGGGAATTGCGCGTTCTCGTAACCATCATCGGGCTCCTTCTCGCTGGCTCGATGGCGACGACCGTCGCGCTCGCCTGGGACTCGACAGGCCATCAGACCGTAGGGGCGATCGCCGACCGGCTCATCGCCGGCACCAACGCCGAGGCGCAGGTCCGGAACATTCTCGGGACCAGCCTTCGCGCGTCTGCGGTGTGGGCGGACTGCGCGAAGGGCGTCGAGAAGAAAGGCGCCAAGTTCAGCTACACCGCAACCGGCAAGCACAAGGAATGCTTCCCCTTCGAGACCGGACCCGGCAAAGCGGAGATGGCGAATTTTGTCAGGCGCAATTGGGACAACTGCGCGCCCCTTCCGGGTGAAGACAAGTGCCACAAGCAGTATCACTACACCGACGTCTCGATCCTGCGCAACCATTACGCGAAAGGGCTTGCGGGCACGAGCAATCACGACATCGTGAGTGCGATCAGTGCTGCCATCGCCGTGCTGCAAGGCAGGCCCGCGCCAGCGCCATTCAACATCAACGGCAAAAAGGAGGCGCTGCGGCTGTTGTCCCACTACGCGGGCGATATCCACCAGCCGCTTCACGTCGCGGCGATCTATCTGGATCAGGATGGGAACCCGGTGGACCCGGACCACGGACCATTCGACCCAAACACCGAAACGCGAGGCGGCAACGAGATCCTGGATGGCTCGGACTCGCTGCATTTCGAGTGGGACCACGTCAGCGAGGATCTTTCTGCCGACCGACTCGATGACGAGATTCTTTCGGACGCCCGAAAACTAGCACCCACCCACGGCTCGGTATCGAACTGGTCCACAAAGTGGGCCACCGATACGCTGCTGGCCGCCAAGCCGGCTTTCAAAGGCTTGACGTTCTCGCAGGAGAACGTCGAACACCATTGGTTCGTCGAGCTCCCAGGCGGCTACAGCGAGACGAGAGCAGCCGTGCAAAGGCAGCAACTGATCAAGGCAGGCGCTCGCCTCGCTCAAACTCTGGAAGCGATCTGGCCTTAAGGTCGCACTAACGCTGCTGCGCTCGCATGACGCGCGAACGCTGGCTACCCGGGCTCGCTTCTCGTTCGCAGCCACGTAATCCCATCTGCGGAGTTAGTGCGCCCGTCTTTCATTGCTTCCTCTCCTGCGTGTGCGCGAAGCTCAGCCGACCAGCTGCATGTCTTCACCACACGCTCGCGCGTCGGCACAAATTTCGCTGCACGCCAAGGTGCTGGTCAATTTCGCGTGGGTTACAAGCGGCAACACGTTACATAGAGTTACTTACATTGCACAGAGCGGTGCTCGCATGCTGAATTCGCACACGCGGCCAGAGACGCCCTACGGACCGAGCAGCGCATCGGTGTTCGTATGGCTTCTCGCCATCTCGTCGATCTGGCACTACACGTCCTCGGCCGACGAGATCTCCAGCCACTGGTTCCGCTATGACCCGTTGGGTACGCCGCTCATCTTCCTGTCGATTTCCACGGCGCTGATTGCAGCAACGGCCCCGAACAAGACCGGGGCGCTGCTGTTGTTCGCGGTGGGGCAACTGGTTGCAATCGGCGCGCGCTTTCCGCGTGTCGCTGACCACCAAGTGATGGAGTTACTGCTCAGCCTGAGCATCGTCCTCACCTACTGCTATACCGCGTTCAGCAGACGGACGATCAAGATAGCCACGACCGAAATGTTCGCGCTCTACAGTCCAATCGGGCGATGGCTGCTGATCATCATGTACTTCTACGGTACCTTCCACAAGATCAACGCTGGTTTTCTGAGCCCGCAGTCGAGCTGCGCGTTGCCGTTCCTGAACGGATTTCCGCTGCCGGAGCGCATCCTCGACGATGTGCGGATTCAATGCCTTGCAATCTACGGGACGCTGGTTGTCGAGTTCGCCG
>DATJZQ010000152.1:0-2238 GCA_035499005.1 Burkholderiales bacterium
GGTACAGGCGGATCATCGAGTCGGCGCGCAGCCCGCCGATGCGGACGGTGGTCGGCGCGTCGGCCGCGAAGGCGGTGCCGGCGAGCAGGGCGAGGGCGCCGGCGGCGGCGCGGAGAAAGCGGGTCATGGTCGAGCGTCTCCGTGCGCCGGTCAAAACCGGCGAGATGTTGTGAATGAAAGAGTCATACGTTGAAGGCTTAGCCAGCTACGGCGGCCCCGAGTCATGCGTACACATTCGTGAGGGTGTGGGCGAAGCGTTGACAGGGGTACGCGCGGGCCGGGTATCGAGCCGCGAAATACATGCCCCGTGGCGAGAGCTGCGGGAGGTCCGGGGTGCCGAGGTCCTGGAGACCGATCGAAGGCCACACCGGTGCAGCCGATTTGGCGAGGCTGTATCGGACCCCGCGCGGTCAGAGACCCCGCGCACGCGCGGAAACATCTCGCACGGGAACCGGGAGATCCCGCGTCCTGCTGCGGCTGCTCGGGAGAGCCTTGCCGCAGCGCGCATCGAAAAGCCCATGGGCGTACAGCGATGAGCCATGGACACGGGAAGTCGGACTGCGGCGTAGTACCGAGGAAGCTGCTGAACAAGGCTGCGGGTGAAACTCCTGCGGCGGCGGAGGTGGTGGAGGGAAGGCCGCGGGCCAAGGGAAATGCTGTCGAGCAGCGCATGTCCCGGAGATCGAGCCGGGTCTATGACGTGACAACTGCGCTCGATGGCATACGACAGACGGCAAGAGGCAGACGCGGGGCGAAGTTCACCACGCTGATGCACCACATCTACCAAGTCGAGCGACTTCGGCAAGCCTACCTCGCGTGCAAGCGCGACGCGGCCGCCGGGGTGGATGGCCAGACCTGGAGCAGCTACGGGCAGGACCTGGAGGCCAACCTCCTCGATCTGTCCGACCGGCTCGCCCGAGGCGGCTACCGGCCCCAGCCTGTGAAGCGGGCGTACATCGACAAGGCCGACGGGAGTAAGCGCCCCTTGGGCGTGCCCGCGCTGGAGGACAAGATCGTCCAGCGCGCATCGGCCGAAGTCCTCAACGCCATCTACGAGCAGGACTTCAAGGGCTTCAGCTACGGATTTCGACCCGGGCGCAGCGCCCACAACGCGCTGGATGCCGTGGCCGTGGCGGTGGGCATCAAGAAGGTGAGCTTCATCCTCGATGCGGATCTCAGCAAGTTCTTCGACACGATCGAACACGACTGGCTGGTGCGCTTCATCGAGCATCGCGTTGCCGACACGCGCGTCGTGCGGCTGATCAAGAAATGGCTGCACGCGGGCGTGCTGGAAGATGGACGGGTCATGCGCAGTGAGCGGGGAACGGTGCA
Source organism: Burkholderiales bacterium (assembly GCA_035499005.1). GTDB lineage: Bacteria > Pseudomonadota > Gammaproteobacteria > Burkholderiales > SHXO01 > SHXO01. The sequence continues at coordinate 1,333 of DATJZQ010000152.1, forward strand.
AGGCGGCAGCATCAGTCCGCTGCTGGCCAACATTTACCTGCACTATGCGTTCGACCTGTGGGCGGAGCAGTGGCGAGGGCGCCATGCCCGGGGCGAGGTCATCATCGTGCGCTATGCCGATGATTGGCTTGCCGGATTCCAGTTCCGCGACGACGCCGTGCGCTTCCAGCGCGCGGTGACCGAACGGCTGGGCCAGTTCGGGCTGGCGCTCAACGAGACCAAGACGCGGCTGATCGAGTTCGGGCGCTTTGCGCTGGAGAGCCGACGCCGCCGGGGACAAGGCAAGCCGCAGACCTTTGACTTCCTGGGCTTCACGCATTGCTGCGGGCAAACCAGGAGGGGCAAGTTCATGGTCCTGCGGCTGACCAGTGCCAAGCGCATGAGAGCGAAGTTGCAGGCCCTCAAGCTGGAGTTGCGTCTGCGCATGAACCGGCCCGTTGCCGAGCAGGGCGAGTACCTGCGGGCAGTGGTCACCGGCCACGCACGCTACTTCGGTGTGCCAGACAACGGCGCGCGCCTGATGGCCTTCCGGTTCCAGGTCGCTCGGCTGTGGCATCGCACCCTGTGCCGCCGCAGCCAGACCGCTCACGTGAACTGGACGCGCATGTACAGGCTCATCGACCATTGGTTGCCCCGACCTCACATCTGCCACCCTTACCCCAACCAGCGTCTGATCGTCACGACCCAAGGCAAGAGCCGTGTGCGGTAGCTCCGCATGCACGGATCTGTTGAGGGGGTGTCGGGTGACTGGCATCTCTACTCAAACTGCTCGGTATCGAGTGCAATGTAGGGTGCAATGCCGGCCGTCGCGTCCCGCAGCGGGTCAGTCCGGCAACGTGACCAGCTGGAAGAAGACGAGCGCGCCCGGATCGGGCGGCCCGAAATACGTGGTGTAGATGCCGCGGA
>DATJZQ010000153.1:0-3295 GCA_035499005.1 Burkholderiales bacterium
AATTGACCATCGAAGGTGCTGAGCCGGTAGACTGCGAAGTGGTCATCCCGGTCAACATCATCCCGCGGGCGCCGGAAGAGGCCGTGGCTCAGGCTCTAGAGCAATTCAGGCGGTCCAAGCAGCAGCCGTCGGCTGAAGTGCGGGAAGTGAAACGCCCCTAGCGAAACTCGGCATTGCGGCACGCACCAATTCCGGCCTGCTGCAGCGCGTCGTTCGGCGTCCTGCACTTGCGCGCCCGGCAATCTACTCCTGAATCCACCGTTTCGCTTCGCCGAGCTCGCGGTTATGAAACACGCGGACACGCCCGGGAATCACGAGGCCGAAGATCCTGACGGCTGACCGGATCCACCCAACGTCTGAGACGACCGCCACTCTCTCCCAACCAGTGAGGTGCCTCAGTCCCAGTTTTGTGTCGTCCCACGCCGCAGCGGCATCGATTCCTGAGAAGTCTTCGCCGAGGTGATAGAGGAACCGAACCTTGTTCTGGCGAGAGAACATCGTCTCCACCTGTGGAATGATGACGGTCTCGTAGTCCTTGGCGGTAACCGTCCCCTTAGCGGCGAACCCGAGGACGTTGTCCGGTAAATCAGGGATTTTCTCGATCATCTGGGAACCTCCTACGGTTGGACTGAAGCTCACCGGCGTCATAAGGCCACCGAACAGTTTTCATCTGCTAGCCCGCCTCGACGAGCGCCGCGAGCTTCGCCAGTGACTGTCGCCAGCCGGCCGCGTTGTCGGCGATCGATAGGCCCGGCGGTAGCCCGTCGTGCACCGCGTGGATTTCGGTGCCGCCCGCTGACTCCGTCAGCGTGATCGTGATGGTCATCTCCCCGCGCAGCCGGGGATCCGCCGTCTCGAACTCGACCACTTCAACCACTTGTTCGTCGGGCACGAGCTTCACGAACTGGCCGTGGAACGTGTCGGTGTGCGCTGTCGTCTTGCCCGTTGTGGTCTGCGCGTCGTAGGTAAGCGAGATCCGAAACGCGCCGCCTTCGCGGGCGTCGAACGCGTGCACCTCGCTGGTCATTCCGGTCGGCACCATCCACGTCGCGACCGCGTCTGCATCGAGAAGTGCCTGATAGACAACCGCACGGGGCGCCTTTACACGGCAACGGATTCGGGTCGCGCTCACATCCCGACATTAGCACGGGCAACGCGATCGTCCGCGACGATCGGGGCGCCGGCTCTCTTCGGAGCTGCTTGCGTGCCTAGCGCTGGCAGGTCAATGACGACGTCGGCCATCTGGGTCAGCTCCGGCGTCTGCGACACGAAGAACTCGCGCGCATAGCCGCCCAGGCGCAGGACTTCGCGCTTCATCTGCATGAACATACGCTTGCGCTCGGTATCGAGCGCGCCGTCGGCCTCGTCGCAGAAGAGCGTCTCATAGCGCCGCCCGGAAGAGCGCGCCAGATACAGGGCAATGGCACGGGTCAGTGCTTCGTTGATCCAGATGCGCTCGCCACCGCTCATCACAGCAACGCTTTTCGCCTGGCCGGTCTCCGCGTCGAAAACCACGACGTCGAAGCCTTCGCGCAGCTCGCGCTTGACGGTCTCGACCTGAGTGCGGATCGACACCGTGAACCGCGGGCCGTAGCAGGCGAGCAGCAAGTCGTTCGCGAGCCGGGAGAGCTCCGGCCCGGCGTCGTCGACGCAAAGCGCGATCACGCCGTCGTTGCCCAAAGCTTTGGTGAGCAGGTTCCACCAGCCCAGCTCGCCCTCGATCCGCGATACCTCGGCGCGCGTCTTCGCGACCGCGCTCGCGCGCATGCGAAGTTCGCCGAGCTCGGCCTGCAGCGCTGCCTCCTGCTTGTTCGCAGCAACGCAAGCGGACTCCTCGGCTTGCAGTTGCGCCCTGGCTGATCGCAGCCCGGCCTCCGCAGTCGCGATGCGTTTCGCATCGAAGGCTGGAGGCAAGGCGGCGAGCTCCGCTTCGATGAGGCGGATCGACGCCTGCCCAGTATCGGCCTGCTCCTTGCAGCGCTGGTCGATCGCGCCGATGTTGGTGGCTGCCCGCTCGCTCTCGCGGGCGAAGCGTTCCGTCGCGGCCTTTATCGACAGCTTGATCTCCTCCTCCATCGCCGTGTACTCGGCGAGTCGCTGCTCGGCCTGCTGCAGGCTCGCCGCTAGTGCTGCCAGCGCTTCGACCCGGCGTCGCTCCTCGGTCAGGGTCCGCAGTTCGCCCTGTGCCACGCGAAGGCCGCGCGCCGTATCTCCGAGCGCGTCGATGACGATCTCCAGGCGTCCAATCTCTGCTCCGACGACCTTCAGTCTCTCCCCGATTCTCCTTACTTCGGCATCCGCCGAGGGCAGCATGACCCAGGCGTCGCGGGCGTCGGCCAGTAGCTGGCAGCGCGGCTGCAATTCGGTGCCGCGGCAGGGCACCGCATCGGTCAAACCGAAACGCTGTCTCAAGCCCGCTGCCCGCAGGGCCGCATCGCCGGCCTGCCGCCGCAGCCCCTCGGCCTCGGTCCGCAATACCGCCAGGGCGCGGCTCTGTTCCTCCCGCGCCTCGTGCTTCGCCTGGGCAGCTTCCAGCGCCGCGCGCAGGCGTTCCTCCGCGTCCCCCATGCTCTTGGCCTGTTCGATCGCGGCGGCAATCGCCTCCTTTTTCGCCAGCACGGCGTTGGCTTCTTTTCGTCGCGTAGCCAGCGCGGTTCGGCGCTGGTCGGCAAGCCTACCGGCTTCCCGCAATTCGGCAGCGAGCTGCGCGACGCGTGCCTGTTCGCGCTCGCGATCCTGCCCGAGCGTGCTCGACGACTTCGCGAACGCTTCCCGGGCATCGGCGAGGCGCTTGTTCGCTGCGACGCGGCGATCTTCGACGGCCCGGTTCGCATCGCGCTCGGCACCGAGCTGCACGACGCTTTCGTGGGCGCGTTCGAGCTGCACCTGCGCGGCGGCTTTGCGTTGCGTGATCTGGGCAAGCTCCTGCGTCGAGCGCGCCAGTGCCTGCTCCAGCGCAACGATGCGCTGGTCGAGGTCACCGAAACCGCTTAGCGCGCGGCGACGCTCGTCGAGCGTGGTCCTGAGCAGCCGCGCAATTGCCCAAGCCTTCTCGCCGGCTTGTCGGATCTGAGCGAGCCCCAGCAATTCGACCATCAGTTCCTTGATCTCGCCTGCCGTATAGGAGGAAAGCGGCCGCCGGTTCTGCGCCGCAAACACCGACGTGAAAAACGTCTCCGGATTGCCGAGCAGCGTCTCGACGCAGGCGTCGTACGTTTCCGCGCGTCCGTCGCTCAGCGTGCCGTCGGCGAGCTTCACAGGCACCCACTGCGCGTTCTCCTCGACGTGGAGATAC
>DATJZQ010000154.1:0-11987 GCA_035499005.1 Burkholderiales bacterium
CTCACCCGCAGTGGCCAGCGCGAGGTAACCGACGCCGCCAGCTGGTGGCAGGGGGTCCAGCAGCGCTACGCGCACGAAGGAGTCTTGTTCGATCACGCTTCGGTGCCGGCGGACGCCGAGCTGCCGGTGGATCTGTTCGACAGCGTCGCCGACAATTTCTTGCAGAACGCGCTCGCCAAGCGTCGCCAGCACCCGGGAATCCGCATCCGCGCTGCGCTCGCTTGGGAGTCCGGCTGCGCGTTCAGCGTGTGCGACAGCGGCGACCCCTTGAGCGGGGAGATGACCCGCCAGCTGTTCGCGGCACCGGTGCCCTCCTTGCAGGGTCTCGGTGTGGGCCTGTACCAGGCAGCGCGCCAGGCGCAGGCAGCCGGATACCACCTGACCGTGCTAAGCAACGTCAAGGGGCGCGTGTGCTTTGCGCTGACACCGGAAGCCGTTCGAGAGCCGATGCCGGAAGCCGCGCCTGAGTCGCGTCACGGCAGCTGACCCGCGACGACCAGTCGACTGATGAGTGCGTTGACGGAGGTCCAGACCACGATGTCGTCGAACTCGTTCCCGGATGCAGAGGACGTGGTATGGCTCACGAAGACGCTATCGTTGTCTAGATTCTTCGCTTCGTCGGCTCCAGCTCCGGATGTCGTCTCGGACGCGTTCTTGCCCAGGGAATAAACCAGGAACGCGGCGGTCCCGTCGGCCAGGGGCTGCGCGCCTGTGCAGTTAGCGCCAGTGGGCGCGCTGGCACACACGTACAGAAGGGTTACGGCCGCGAGGTTGGTCATCCCGACGCTTTGCATTCCGTTGTTGCGAGTGAGCGCGTTGGTCAGGCAGTTTGCCGGCAGCAGCGTGCAATTTGTCGTCGGCGATTGATCCGCCTTCGGCACGGCTTGGTTCGATATCGCGTAGCGGATGCGGTTCTGTTGCAGTCCCCAGCCGTCGACCATGTAGCCGTTGGCATCGAGGTTGCTCAGCCCGAGCGTGACTCCGGGAACGAAACCGTCGAAGAAGTCGGAACAACCCCCATCGGCCGCGGTTGACCCCGCCGCGAAGCTCTCCACGCCGTTGCTGATATTCGAAGCTGGGCAAGGAAACCGGCCGTGCGCCATGGCGTAGCCGAGCAGCGCTTGGCGCGCCTCTTCTAGGCGCCGCTCTGTTTCCGTCACGTTGCGCTGATTCACCTGCGTCGTCAGGGGGACCAGCAGGCTGCCGATCATCAGGGTGATGACGGCCACGACCACTGCAAGTTCCAGCAGGGTGAAACCAGACGGACGCCGCGAGCGTGTCGCACGGATTTTCCTAGGGCTTAACGCGGTCATCATCGGAACACCACCACATCGTCGAAGCTCGAGGTGGCGGGGCTTTGCGTCAACGGAGACGCGCCGGCCACATTGCTCGCCTCCAAATAGTTGGAGAGCGGTGAATTGGGGAAAGACGCCGGCCCATGAGCCTGGCCGGAAAGTGCGTGACCTGCAACGATGACGGCGATGCCCTTGTTGCTGAAGGCCGGCGGATTGATAGAGAGGCAGGTTGGACAGCCGACGACACCCGCGACCGGGTCAAAACCCTGCGCGACAGCCATGAAGACCAGCTCTTTCCAGTTCAGCCACCAGCCCGAGTCGGGGGAGATGTTGCAGCCAGATGCCGGCCAGTTGGCCAACATCAGGGCGTTATCGCTGTTCGTGTTGGCGAAGGAATCCGGGACGCGGCCAAACCGCGTTCCGGATTGATCGGTGAAGTCGGTGTAGTCGTCGGGCTTCGCGGTCCACGGATAGCGGCCCCCGCTCTGCGCGGCGTATTGCTTGAGACAGCTCAGCACCTCACGCGCCACCCGTTGCTCGATTGCGGGACGGATCTCGCCGACAGTGATGACGACGAACCGATCGTTGACGATGGTGTTGCCTGAGCCGTCGACGATCGGACCGGATATCAGACCATTGCCATTGGGCAAAACCGGTTCGGACAGACTGGCGTTATCTTGTGGAGCCGGTAGCGTGGCGATGACGCTTGCGTCGACGGTGTCGAGATAGTTGACCGGGTTGCACAGAGCGGTCTGAAAATAGTCTGGCGGTATCCCGGCACCTGTTCCGGAACACGCATAGTTTCCGCCGAGGGTCGGATCGCACGCGGCATCCGGGACACCGCCACGCAGACAGCTGCGGTCCTGCGCGGCCCCCGCGCCCTGACGCGTCAATGCCACTCCCGGGGCGAAGACCACCGCGACCACACCAGTGGGCGGCGCGGTGCCAGCGTCATACACGACATTTCCGCGATTGTCGCGGATCGTGATCGTGCCGGGTGTGTCACTGTTCAGGCAGCCTGTGCCGGCAACACCCATGCATGCAGTTCGCGTGTTGTACTTGAAGTTCGCCGACACGGCATACCACAACCGCTCGCCATAACCGTCGCGCAGATCGGGAAGCCCGAGCGTTCGCCATGGGAGCCGCCCAATTCGGCGACCCGTGGCATCACACGCCGGCACAGCGTCGGCAGTGCCGCTGTTGTTGAGATCCGGACACGGCAGATCTCCGGGCCGAGGGCAGTTGTTGCCCGGCGCGGCGCATGGGATGTTGCCCAGGTAGACGGATGAGGCGTAGTCGATCAGTGCCAGCTTGGCCTGAGCAAGGGCCGCTTCGGTCAGCTTGCCGCGCTCGATCGAATCGTCGGTTTTCCCAGTGAAGCTGAGCAGCGCCCCGATCAGAACAAAACTGAGCAGCGCGAGCAACACGATCAAGGCGACCCCGCGCTGCCGGCGACCGCATCGGCTGACGCAGGCGGGCATTACTGTTTGGCCGACGGGTCGCCCGCAGGCCCCGCATCGTCCGGCTGATTTTGCGCGGCGCGATCTTCCTGCTCACCCTCCTCGCGGGGCGCACGAGACGGCTTCGCGTCTCTCGCGTCAGGACCCTTCCCGGGCGGGCGGGAAGCGGCTGGCGGCGCCGCCCGGCGCTGCTGGTAGGACTCTTCGATCTTGCCGCTGACCAGGTCGGCACGCTGGCCGACTTTGAGACGGACGTGTTTGCCCTTGTCCGGTTCGCGCACCACAACGGAGGCGTTTGAGCCAGGCGCGATCACCACGCGCATGCCGTCCTGAGTCTCGCCTTCTGTCGCATGTCCGTTGACCCATATGGTGGATTCGCCGTCGCTGCGGCTCACCACGCCGTTGATGGTCACGCTCCTGGCCGGCGGCGCCTTCGGCTTCTTGCTGCCGGCCGCCACGACCGCCTCCGCACGGATCTTGTTGCGGCGGGCATTGTCAAGCGCAGCTCGCTGCTCTGGAGTGAGGAACAGGCGCCCCAGCGGCGCTTCCTGCGCCGGTCCTGCGGCGCTCAGCCCGCTCAGCACAGCTGCCAGGATCAAGCGCCTCACGACTTGCCTTCCTCAGGCGGGCCCGCGATTGTGATCCATGCGAGCTCGCATTGCGCACTGAGGGTCGGCTGATTCACCGGCACCGCAAGGTCGGCCGGGAGTCGCGTCAGAGTGCACTGGTTCACGGAAAAGCGCCCGACTTTCTGTGCAGCGAGCGCATCGAAAAATCGGAACAGGTCGCCCTCGTGCAGCAGCTCAAAGCGCAGCTTCATGAGAGACTGATGAATGGTGAGCGGCCCCGCACCGACCTCGCCACTGAACGAATAAGCCTGCTGCGGGTTCACCTGGTACTCGACGCCGTACAGGTCGGCTTCCTGATTGGCCGCTCGCAACGCGTCGATCCACCCAATGCGCCGCTCTTCGCCCACGATACCATTACGCTCGAGCTCCTTGTAGGGTTCGATGTAGCGCTCGATGATGCCTCTCTCCTGGCCGGACCGTTGTATTCGGTTGCGCGCCTCGATTCGCTCCGCCTCTTGGCTCTTCACCTTGGCCTGCGCAGCCGTGACCGCCTTACCTGTCAACGCTACTGCTGTGAGGCCCACGGCGGCCACGATGGCGAGCACAAGCAGAGGTTTGGACAGTGCTCCCAGCTCCCGTGCGCTGAAGTTCGCCACGTCGTCACACCCCGGGCTTCAGGATCACTTCCACGTCGAACTGGGACGCCTTCGCCTGCTCCCGGCGCGGGTTTGCTGTGCTTCCCGAGAGGCTTTCCGAAGACGCCAGGTTGACCGGCATCTTGGCGACTCTCGCTTCGGCCACTTTCTCGTTCTTGCCCAGCTCGCGCACAAAGCTGTTGATGGTGGACAGTGCTCCCTTCATATCACCCGGCTGGGCCGTGAGCTCCATCTGCAGCATCGCCGACTGAGACAGAGGGCCGACGAGCGCCCCCCCGCCTGCCGCGTCGGCTCCGGAGCGACCAAGCTTCCATTGCACTCCGTTGAGTCGAACCCCTGGATACCTCTCGAGCGTGCGACTGACGACGCTGAACAAAGTGTCGGGCAGCCGCGCTATAGAGGCGATACGGCCGGACACGTCCACCGTGAGCTGCAGGCGATCTGATGGCACGGGGGTCGGGGGGAAGCTGCGCGTCATCTGCTGGTACTTAGCGTTCTCCGCGCGGGTGTCTTCGGTGATGGAGCGGGCTTCGTTCTCGAGTCCGAAGGTCCGGTAAATATTGATGCCACACCAAAGCACAAGCACGAGCGCGACGACCAAACCGCCGGCGTAGATTCCGCGACTCACCAGGTGACGCGTATAGCCGCTGGTGAGGGCTGGGGGGGCCAGGTTGAAATCACGCGATTTCTGTTGGCCGAGCAGGAATAGATGCAATGCATCCTGGCTCGCCGCGAGGGCGGCACGATCGACGCCAACCTTGACCGTAATGTCCGAGGGGCCAATGTACGTCGCCTGCATGTTGCGGCGCTCCTGCAAGATGCTCTTGGCGAGAGAGGCCAGAGTACCGTCCTGATCCAGGATCACGACGGTCAGAACGTCGTCCACATGCGTGACGTTGAGCGCGTCCAGGTACATCCGCGTGTTGCGGATTTCTTCAGCGCAAGATTCGATGGTGTTGCCGCCAGCGCGAATCGGCGTCAACCGGCTGATGCGGAACCTGCCCTCCCTGACGAAGGTCTGGCGCACTCCTGCCTCATGCTTCGACACCAGCAGAAGATTGGCGTCCTTGAGCTCGAGCTGGCGGGCGAGTCCGAGGCTGACCATCGGCACGGGGAACACGCCCGCGATCGGCAAACCGCTCGTGGTCAAAATGCGCAGCCAGGGGTTGAAAACGTCCGGGTTGGTCAGAGCGGCAAACAGGTAGCGATCATCGCGCCGTCTGCCGTCCTCCCGCTCCTGCAGGCTGAAGCCGTAGAACGGCGTGCTGCGGTAGAGCTGCTTCAGCTTGCGCTCGACCATGTCCCGGCGGTCCTTGCCGGAGGCGTGTGGCAGAGTCTCGAAGCGGTAGTCTTCGTCGACGGTGTCTGCCATCAGAAACACCGGTGCGCCGTGGGCGGACTGCAGGAAATTCGCGAAAGCCTGCTGATCTTCGTCGCTATCCTCGAAGCTGTGCACGCGCTCCAGCCGTCGACCAGTCCACAGTCCAGCCGTGAGGTTGGTGCTGGAAGCGCACAGAACGAGCTTGCGTGCCATGACTAGATCTTGATCTTGCCGAGGATATCGTAGATGGGGGTGAGGACAGAGAACAGGATCAACGCCAGAATCCCCCCGAGGACGAGCGTGAGGGTCGGCTCAAGCAACTTCAGTGCCTTGTCGATCGCCTCTCGCACATCGCGCGTGTAGAAGTAGCTGATGTTGAGCAGCGCCGTGTCCAGCGCTCCAGTGTTCTCTCCGACGCGGATCATGCGGATCACCAGCGGCGGGAAGACGCCAAGGTCGCTGAACGCCTTGCTCATGCTCTCGCCAGAGTTGATCTGCTGCCCGGCGCGCTGCAGTCCGTCGGCGATGACGCGATTGCCCACGATCTCTTCGCTGGTCTTGATCGCGTCCAGGATCGTGATCCCGGACTGGTACATGAGCGCAAAGAAGTTGGCGAAACGCGCCAGGATGATCTTCTGCAGAATGGCGCCGGTCACCGGAATACGCAACTTGATATAGTCGAAGTAGTAAACCCCCTTCGGATTGGTGCGAATGAAGTAGGCGATCGCGGCTACGGCGATCACCGGAGTCATCAGCACCACGTACCAGTACTTGGCGGTGAAGTTCGATATCGCGATGAGAATGCGCGTCTGCAGCGGCAACGCCATGGCCATGCTTTTGAGCAGCGTCACCACCTGCGGCACGAGATAGAGCAACAAGAAGAGCGTCACGCCCAGCACAACGACGAACACCATGGCCGGGTAGATCAGCAGCTTGCGCGTCTGCGAGACGAGCTCGTCCTGCCACTTGAGGGCGGAGCCCAGGCTTTCGAACACCTCCGTCAACCGGCCCGACTGCTCCCCCGCCCGCACCAGGCTCACAAACACCGAACCAAACACCGCGGGAAATGCGGCCAGTCCCTGCGATAGCATCTTGCCGCCTTCGATGTCCTCCAGCACCGAGGACAACATTTCGCGAAAGCGCGGATTCTCCGTGCCATCGCGCAGGTCGCGCAGGCCGTCAACCACCGGGATCCCGGACCGGGAAATCTGCTCCAGGTCGAAGCAGAACGCGATCAAGTCGCGGCGAGTGACGCTGCCGCTCGCCAGGGTGGCGTGACCAGCGCGGACTAGCCGGAACGTGATCAGATCCAGCCCCATACGCTTCAAGCGCAGCTCGAGGTCCACCTCGTTGGCGGCGTCGAGCTTGCCGCGTGCGGGGCGACCCAGCTTGTCGACGGCCTTGTAATGGAACGCAGCCATGAAAGTAAGGTCTCGAGACAGGGCGCCAGGTGCCGAGTCACCCGCCTGGCATTAGTGGAAGCGCTGGGTCAGATCTACCGACCGGGCCACTTCCGCGATGCTCGTGCTGGAATCCAGGATGCGCGCAATGCCCTCTTCGACCAGCGGGCGGAAGCCTTTCTCGACGGCCAGCGTTCGTATCTCCTTGGCGGTTGCGCGGCGCGCCACGAGCTCGTCCAGATCGGTGTCCATTCGCAGGATCTCCATGATCGCAGTTCGACCCCTGTAGCCGCGGAAGTTGCAGTGCTTGCAGCCGGTCGGGCGGTGTATCTTCACGCTCGCGTCGCCACTTAACCCAAGCAGTTGCCGCTCCTCCTTGCTCGGGGCGTAAGCTTCCTTGCAGTGCGTGCAGAGCATGCGGACCAGGCGCTGCGCGATGATCCCGATCACGTTCCCAGCGATGATATCCGGCAGGATGCCAATGTCGAACAGCCGGGGGAACGCACCCAGCGCCGAGTTGGTGTGCAGCGTCGTGAACACCTGATGACCCGTCATGGCGGCGCGGAATGCCATCTCGGCCGTGTCTTTGTCGCGCACCTCGCCGACGAGGATGATGTCTGGATCCTGCCGCATCATCGAGCGGATGCCGTTCACGAAGTCCATCTTGGCTGCTTCGTTGACTGAAGTCTGCCGCATGAGCGCCACCGGATATTCAACCGGATCTTCGAGCGTCATGATGTTGACGGATTCGACGTTCAGCTGCGACAGCAGCGAGTAGAGCGTCGTGGTCTTGCCGCTACCGGTTGGGCCCGTGATGACGAGTATGCCCTCCGGCCGCGCCAGCATGAGCGACAGCGTATTGAGGACGTGCTTAGGCAGCTTCATGTGTTCCAGGCTGATGATGGACTTCTCGCGATCCAACACGCGCAGAACGATGTTCTCCCCGTGAATCGTGGGTTGGGTCGCGACGCGAAAGTCGACCGGGCGGCCATTGAGATTGAGCGAGATGCGCCCGTCCTGCGGCGCGCGTGTTTCCGCGATGTTCATGCCACTGATAACTTTGAGGCGTACCGCAATGCCCGGCCAGTAGTTCTTGTGCAGGCTGCGCACCTGTTCCAGCACCCCGTCGATGCGGTAACGGATGCGCAGGAACGCAAATTCGGGTTCGAAGTGAATGTCGGAAGCGCCCCGCTTCACCGCATCTACGAGCAGCGCGCCGACCAGCCGGACGATCGGTTGCGTGTACTCGTCGCCGCCGACCTGCAGACTCTGGTAGTCGATCTCTCCGGTCTCGATCTCCTTGAGAATGCCGTCCACCGACAGCTCGTGACCGTAGAACTGGTCGATCGAGTCCTCGAGCTGCGCCTCACTCGCCAGCACCGTCCTGATCTTGACGTTCTGACCGAGCGCCGCGCGCAACTGATCAAGCGCGACGACATTGAATACCTCGGTGATCGCCACCGTAAGGGAGCGCTCGTTGCCGTCGAAAGCGATCGGCAACACGCGATGCCGGCGCGCGAAGTCTTGAGGAATGAGTTTGAGGGAGTCCGCGTCCACCACGACCTGGTTGAGGTCGATACTCTCCTGGCCGATGGTGCGGGCCATGATGTCGCGGATCACCGCCTCGGTGACAAAGCCCAGGCGCACCAGCAGCCGGCCGATCGGCATCTGGTGGTTCTTCTGCTCAGTGAGGGCGATGCGCAGCTGGTCGGCTGTGATCAGCCCCTGCTGGATCAATAGCTCACCGATGCGAAGTTTTTTCCGCTGTTCCGCCATTGGGTCTTCTTGGAGGCCGCGTGCGGGTCAGTTGACCCGGGCAGCGAGTTGGCCAACGCGCTCGATCACACGGTTCTGATCGAAATTGGCATGGCCTTTCTTGAAACTCAGATCCAGCGCCTTACGGTAGTACGTAAGCGCCAGTTTTGGCTGTTCCAGGTGCTCGAGTCCGATGGCCAGGTTGTAGGCGTAGTCGGGATTGTCCGGTTGCAGGCTGTAGGCCTGGAAGTACGCAGCCTGAGCGGCGGGCCATGCGCTCTCCCGTGCGTAGAGATTTCCAAGGCTGAAATACAGGAAACCCGACGGCTCCCGAGCGATCAATTGCTTCAGCCGCGTTTCGCTCAGCTGTGGATCGGCCTGCCCGATGATGTCGATCAGTCCCGCCTGTGCCGCGCTGTTACGTGGTTCCAGCCGCAGCGCCTGCTCGTAGAATCCGATTGCCTGCTGCGCGTTGCCGCGGCGTGCCGCGATTGTGGCCAGCCCGAGCACGGCATCGACGTTTTGGGCGTCAGTCTGGAGCACACCTCGGTACAAGGACTCGGCCCGATTGAGGTCGCCACGTTCGATGGCTTGGTACGCCTCCGCAATTCCAGGAGCCACGGAAGGCGGGCCCGACTCGAGCGGCGCTTTCGATACCTGATCCTCCGGCAGGGACGTCGCAGGAAGCGATTCGTCTGCGGATACGGGCGCGCGGCGTGGTGTTGCCGCCGGGGCGCGCATCGCGCGCTCGGGTTGTGCTGCCTTGGCCGGTCTGCTTTGAGCCGGCTGGGGAATCCCGGCGATCGCGGCCGGTGGGGCGGGCGCAGTCGTAGCCGTAGATGGCGTTGCCGTTGCACCGCTTGCTGGCGCAGACTGTGCTGGCGCAAGAGCCGGCGGGGGCACGGGAGCAGGTACTGGCTGGTTCACCGGCTGTGCTTGAGGCGCTGGCGCTTTTGCCGTCAGCGGGCTCGACAGGAAATCACCGCGCAACAGCGCTGGATGGTTCAGCTGCAGATAGACGTAGACGCCATAAAAGACAAGGAAGACGCCGGCCAGCATTGCGAACGTGTGAACCGGGCGATCGCGTACCCAGTCGATCCAGCCGGCCGTCTGCGCTTCGTTGGCGCGCAGAATGGTGGCAGCCTGCGCCGCCGACGGCGCGGGCGCCGCAAACGGCTCGAACTGCTCAGCGGCAGGTGCGGGAGCTATCTCCCCGGGCTCGAACAGTTCCTCCTCTTCCAGCGTGAGCTCGGGCTCCGTCAGCTTCTCAACCGGGGAAGGCGTCGGTTCGATTGGTTCTATCGGCGCCTGCTCTACCGGGTCCGGCCGAGCCGGTTCAATCTCGACCGGTTCGGGCGTCGGAGCGGCACCCTCGCGATTCTTCGCCGCCTTCTGCAACGCTTGCAGCAGCAGACTCATGGATTCTGCCCGGTCTGATCCACTTCCGGCAGGAACTTGCGCAAGCGCCTGAGCTCCTCGCTGTCGAGCGAGGGGTTCTTCACCAGCGTCGGGCGGATGAAGACGACGAGCTCGGTCTTGACGACGTTGTCGTTCCTGTACTGGAACGCTTCGCCTATTCTAGGAATATTTCCAAGCCCGGGGATCTGTGCTGTGGCCCGAGAAACGTCGTCCGTGATCAGGCCTCCGAGCACCGCCGTCTGTCCGCTGATGAGCTGCAGCACAGACTCCATCTCGCGCACGGTCACCTGCGGAACGAGATTTTGGATCGGGTTCGGCAGCGCGTTGCCGTTCGCATCGGTCGTAAGCGCGGGGTTGGGATCGGGGACAAACTTCTCTACGCGAGAGATGGTGGGCCGCACGGTTATCGTGATTACGCCGTTGTCGTTCACCTGCGGCGTCATGCTCATGATGAACCCGACCGCCACGGTCTGCGGCGTGGTGGTTACTGACTGAAGATTATTCGCGTTAACGGCGGTTCCCTGACTGATCTGTGACTGGATCTGGAAATAGACCACGTTGTCGACCACCTTGAGTAGGGCGGTCTGGTTGTTCATTGCCATGAGCATCGGGCTGGACAACACTCGGGTCTTTCCGAACTGTTCGAGAAGTTTGGCTGTAATCTGCACCCCGTTCCCGTTGGTGTTGCTCAGATAGGAAAGCGTGAGACCGGCGGCGGTTGCGGGCGCAGTCACACCGGCGGTGAGGATCGGTGCAGTGCTCAGCGTCTGGCTTGCGCCGAATCCGGCTCCGATCGTGAGCTTGCTCCAATCAATCCCTGCTTGATACTGGTCGGAAAGCGAGACTTCCGCGATGGTGGCTTCGATCAGTACCTGACGCTGGGATGATGCGCCGATGGTGTCGAGATACTGCTGGACCAGCTGTTGCTGACGCTCTGTTGCCATCACGGAAACAGTTCCGGCGACCTGGTTTACCACGATGTCTTGCTTGAGGTCGGTAACGCCAGTCGAAGGCGCGGACCCGAACACTTTGTCAAACAGGTTGGTGGCGTTCTGGCCCGCGCGTGCCACGGCTTCGGCCTGCGCTAAACGCTCCTCCCTAGCTGCTCGCGCAGCTTCAGCCTGCGCCTGACGGTCTTCTGCGGTTTGGGCCAATGCCCGCGTCGACTTCAACAGACTATGGAGATTCTCGGAAAGCACCTCCCAGAAATTGTTCTTGGAGACGGTATTCACAGACGTTGAAGACGTCCCTCCGCTCGCGACATTGACGCCGCCGCCTCCCGCCCCGCTGATCTGACCGCTGACCGCGATGGCTGAAGTCGTATCGCGCGTCATGTTCACATAGTTGACCTTGTAAGTCTTGAAGTAGGGCGTGTCGGGGCTCACCACGATGGTCTTGCCCTCGACGCGATAACGCATGTTCACCTGCTTGGAGATGCGATCCAGGATCGACGGCAGCGTTTCGTCAATCGCATTCAGGCTGACCAGCCCCTGCAATCCGGGATGGATGTCGATGTTCTCTTTGGTGTCCCGCGCCAGCGCCAACAGCAGCTCCTTGACCGGCACCTCGTGCACCACAACGCTGTAGGTCGGCATCTTGGCACGTGCCGTTGGTGGCGGCACGTAGGTGGCGTTCGTAACCGGAGGCAGGATCTTGTCGGCTTCTCCAGGCGGCGCCACCGACTCGCGGCTGAGGTGCGCCTGGGAGGGAGGGATCGTGGGCTTGTAGGCGCAAGCTGCGAGTATCAGGGGCAGCCCAAGCCACCAGACGCATGCGTGGCCGAGCTCTCCACCGGCCCAAAGCGACCAGCGAGGGGGTCGAGGGTTCACTGTTCCTCCAAGGTGGCCGTGGCCGCGATTGTTCATTCTCGCCTAATGAGGACTGGTAGTTGTAGCGTGTAAGCCCGTCCAGCGCGTTTGCCTGCGCCAGTGGGGGCCGGCCCCGGCCTGAGCAGCGGTCCTGTCTAGGACGATTTCCTCAGGCCGATCTCGGAGCGAATGCCCTGTACCGTGCGAATGTACGGACGGTTTACTTTCAACTCGTCGGGGAGCGTCTCAAGGGACCTGACGGCCTCTGCCCGGCTGCCGAAAGCTCCGTATAGAACCGTCATGG
>DATJZQ010000155.1:0-2483 GCA_035499005.1 Burkholderiales bacterium
GCGCTCATACGCGAGCAACTTCCCCGACCACGCCGGGACGGACGCCGCGCTCGCGGACCTTCTATCGATCTCGGTGAGCCATCGCGCGGGCAACGCGAAGTTGACGTTCTGACCATCGCGTGGGCGGTAAACGATCATGCCGACGAGGCGGCCGTCCGAGTCGAACAAGCCACCGCCTTCGGACCCCGGTGCGATGGGCGCGGTGAACTGAATGAAGGTATCGGCTTTGTACTCGCGCACGCCCGAGACCACCCCCTCCGTGATGCTCGTTCCCAGACCGAGAGCGTTGCTGACGGCATAGACCGAGGCACCCACGGTCGGGAGCTTGTCGGCCGCGAGCTGCACCGCAGATAAATTCAGACCGGCGCCGGCAAGCAGGCAGAGATGACGATCCCCGTCGCGCTTGTCGACCGTGACCAGTATCTTGCCGCCGCGATGCACCAGGCGAAATGCGCTGCCGCCTTCCAGCAGGTCGCACTGCGTGACCGCTCGTCCTTTCTCCAGCGCGAGCGCGCTGAAAGCGGCGATGACCTGTCCCTTGTCGTCGAGCACCTCGAGCGCGAACACGGACTGCTCCGTAGCGCGGAACACCTCCTGAGGTGAGCGGGCGAAAGCGCAGGGCGTCGCGAGGAACGCCGCCGCCACCGCGAGGCAGAACGAGCGCATGGGATCGATTGCGGCTGGTCGGCCGCGGGCTTCCACTGCCGGTAGCGCGGGCTTGCCGGGGCGATTCATTTGCGCTCTGGCGTTGTTTCGCTCATGTTACCCCGCTCGGCCACGGTCTGGACTTGCTTGCGCACGTTATCGCCCCGGCGGCGGCATAATTCAGGCTTAGAGAACTTCCATAGGGAGTTCCGCTCGAGGATGACACGATGGATCTGCATATCGAAACCCGCCGCGCGCTCATCACCGGTTCCACCGCCGGAATCGGCTTCGCCATCGCGCGCGGCCTGGCCGCCGAGGGCGCCCAGGTGACGCTCACCGGCCGCACGCAAGCGGCGATCGATGCTGCGCTGGGACGGCTGCGCGCCGAGTTGCCCAGTGCGCGTGCCGATGGCGTCGCCGCCGATTGCGCGACCGTCAAAGGCGCCGAAGCCGTGTTCGCGCGCGTTCCCGAGATCGACATCCTGGTCAACAATCTCGGCATCTACGAGCGCAAGCCGTTCTTCGACATTCCGGACGACGACTGGCTGCGGCTGTTCGAGGTCAACGTCCTGAGCGGGGTCCGGTTCTCGCGCCGTTATGCCTCGGGCATGGCCAAGCGGGGCTGGGGCCGCGTTCTGTTCATCTCGAGCGAATCGGCGCTCAACGTGCCGCGTGAGATGATCCACTACGGCATGACCAAGACGGCGCAGCTCACCATCTCCCACGGTCTGGCCATGGAGCTCGCGGGCACTGGAGTCACGGTCAATTCTGTCCTGCCGGGGCCCACGCGCACCGAGAACACCGAGCGGCTGCGCGCCCAGCGTGCCAAGACCGCCGGTATCACGGTGGCCGAGCTCGAGCGCGATTTCTTCGTGAGCTTCCGCCCGACCTCACTGATCAAGCGCTTCACTTCCGCCGACGAGGTCGCGAACCTCGCGGTCTACCTCTGCGGCGAAGGCGCTTCTGGAACCAGCGGGGCCGCGTTGCGGGTGGACGGCGGCGTGGTCAATCAGATCATGTAGGTGCGCAGCTACCGCGCGCAGACCGCGGGCTCGGACCTGTCGGCGGGCGCCGCAAGGATTTCCTGCCGGGTCTGCTCCAGTACGGGGCGCGGCGGGTCCCGCGCAGCAGCGAGGCCGCGATCGATGGTCGACAGCGCTTCCGAGCGGCAGCCTTGCCGGCTCAAAGCATCCGCAAGATTGTTGAGCGC
This sequence comes from Burkholderiales bacterium, assembly GCA_035499005.1. GTDB lineage: Bacteria > Pseudomonadota > Gammaproteobacteria > Burkholderiales > SHXO01 > SHXO01. The sequence goes on from DATJZQ010000155.1 coordinate 1,856, forward strand.
GGCGATCTGATCGGGATGCTGCACCAGAAGCGCCCGGTATTGCTCGACGGCGGCGCGCAGGTCGCCCGACGCCTGCAGCGCGTGAGCGTATCCGAAGCGAGCGACGAGGTTGTCGGGCCAGCGCAGCGCAGCCGCGCGGTATGCCTCCAGCAGCGTCGCCGGACCGCTCACCGATTCCTTGGCGGCGACCGCCCGCAGATAGCCGTCGGGATCGTCGGCAGCCGGCAGCTCGCCTGGCCGCAGGATCACGAGGCCCCACCGTTGCCCGCCTTCCCAGGTGCGTACGAAGTTGTAAGCGCTCATGGTCTCGCGCTCATCCCGGCCGGAACGCAGCAGCAGCGCGTCCTCGGGTCGCGCATAGCCCACCACCACGGCGAAATGCCACAGCGGCAAATCGCCCAGCCCGAGGTTTTGGAACACGACCACCGGGCGCCCGCTGTCGAGCTCGGCCAGCAGCGCAGGCAATGCCGCTGGGATCACGTAGGGGATGCGGTCGTAGCGGCGTGCCGCGGCAACCATTTCGACCTGGAGGCTTCCGGACTTCGCGGGCAGATAGGACGCGCGGGGTGAGCTCCTGTGGCGTCACCTCGAGACCCGAGTAGCTCAGTGCCGTGGCCAGGGCCGCCGG
>DATJZQ010000156.1:0-25632 GCA_035499005.1 Burkholderiales bacterium
CGAAGCGCCATCGTCGACGACAAACGTCGCCGCAATGGCGGGGACGGCACCAGTGACGATAGTGAGCATCGCGAGTGCGAGCGCACTCTGGAAAGCCATCCTCATGGCGAGCTCAGCGTGTAGGTCACGCGTCCTGTGTAAGTGCCTGCGGGCCGGATGCTCGTGTTCGCGTACGAGAACGTGTGGCAGCTCTCGGCCCACTGATTGCGGCTGATCGTGCCTATGGTCTGCACGCCGCCCACGAACGTGCCGGCAGGGAATGGCTGCGCACCGGCGTCACCATTCCCGCTGCTGGTCCACCTGATCTGCGTGAACGGGATCGTGTCGCCCGTACCGTTGATCAGATTGGCAGGAGACGTGGCCGTTACAGTTGCTGCGCCGGTGTTGGTGGTGTTGCGGTAGAAGCCGCCGATGTAGAGCTGGGCTGGAGTGTTGCAGAACGTGAACCCGTCGTAGAAGCTGATCGCCTGTGCACTGTTGGTCGTCATCGCCTGAGCAGCGCCGGTGCCGACCGAAGCCGCAGGCACGCCCACGGAGACGGTGTTGATCGTAGTGTTGTTGCCTGGCGTCCCGCCGGCGTTGTAGTTGCCTCCGGTGAACGTCCCAACACCCACCTGCAGGTAGATGGCCTTGGGATTCGCCGCCGTGATGTTGACGGTGAAAGCGCGGGCCGCCTGCCCCCACGCCAGAAATGCGACCAGCGCCCCGGCGGTGACGATGCCTGTCGATCCTGCCGGGGTCGCTCGCACGCGGCGTTCTTTTATTGGTGTCTGTCGGGGTCGCCCTCGGTCTCCATGCCCTGCGCTATGCTCAGGGCATGGTCGCGGTGTAGGTGACGCGGCTGTTGTTCGTGTTCACGCCGCCGTAGGTCCCGGCGGGCACGACAGCGCTGTTCGAGTAGGTGTACGTCCATTTCGCGTCTTGATTCACGATCTTGCTGACAGGCGTCAGGGTGACGTTGCCGCTCGTCCCGTTGGCGAGAACCGGCGCTGCAAGCACCGTCGCCGTGGTGTTCGTCGCCGCCGTCGTGACGATCTGAGTGTAATTAATCGAGTCGCCGGCCCCATCCGAGAGCGCGCCGGTGGCTGTGGCGTTCAAGGTGACGGTTCCGCTGTTCGCCTGGACAACCGCGGTGACAACGCCGTTGGTCAAATCACCGCCCGTGCCGGCAATGGGCGTGGCGTTACCGACGCTGCCCGAAGGCACAGTGAACACGATCGAGTCTATCCCCGCGCCTGCTGACCCCACTCTTAAGAAGAGGATCTTCGGGATGACGACCGAGAAGTCGACGCGCGCAGTCGTCGTCAGTGCGCCCGCACCGGTCGAAACGTTCGATTCGGCCTGCGCTGCGAGCGGGATGGCCAGGGCCAGCGCAAGCGCCAGGGAGTTGAGTTTTGTTGAAGACTTCATGTGCAGCAGCTCCTCGGTGTCAGAAAAAGTGGTTAACGATTTTTGGGCTTACGCTCGGTGTCGAAGGCAAGGCCAGTCGTTCAAGGCGGACAAAAAGCAAGCCTTGTTCCAGCCGCAAGTTCACGATGCTTTAACGGCTAACTTCATAGAAAACTTAGGAAAATCGGCTTAACGGAGAAGAGCGCGACGCGCGCAGCGCGCAATACCAACGACGATCGTCGCTGATTGACTACAGGGATAGAGCGTTAAATCCGGGGGGCGCCGGCGGGGAATCAGGCTGTTTCGAAAGCGTAGTCGCTGACGCGATAGGCGTCCTTCGGCTCGATCCTCGCGAGCGGAACAAAGCGCTCGCCGGCCGCCTTTTGATCCGCGACATGCGCGACCGATCGAACGCGTTGAGCGCCCAGTGTGTATTCGCCGAACACGAAGCGCCGCTTCTTGGCGTGCCAGCGCGCCACGCCGGTGGCGCCACCTAGCATTCCCGCGTAGTAGACCCCGTGATCCAAGGCCGCTGGACTCAATACGGTCTTGCGCGCCGGCATCGGCTGCGATTGCCGCCGAAGCGTTTGGCCGTTTCGCAATAGAAGCTGATTCATGTCCGTGTGCTCCTTGCACCATCTTTCAACCGGTCCACGGCAGATGGATCCGTGGTCCGAGTGTCCATGTAACGTGCGTCGACGACCTAAGTTGAGGGCAGCCGCCGAGCGGTCGCTCGAGCGGAGCGAGCGGTGTTTCACAATGACCGCCGGCCGCTGCTTACCTCGGACTTACCGTTCGGTACGAGCGGGGATAGACAGGCTCTGAAGTTGCAACGACCGCAGCTGACCGCGCGAGCTACAGCGCTGCAGCTCCCGCCTGCGCGATGATGCCGTCCTGGGACGATTGGACGCCGGACACCCCGATCCCGCCGACGTATTGGCCGTCCTTGACCAGCGGCACGCCACCGTCGAGTGGCACAGCACCTGGAAGACCGAGCATGCTGACGCGCTCGTTCAAGACAGCTTGCTCGATGGCCTTGGTCGGCCGCTTGAACAGAATGGCGGTGCGGCCTTTCTTCTCGGCAATGCGGCTGGATGCTTTCTGCGCGCCGTCCATGCGCTCGAGATACATGAGGTGGCCGCCGTCGTCGAGCACCGCGATGACCACGGCCCAGCCGTTCTTCTCCGCTTCCGAGCGCGCGGCCGCGGCAACGCGCTTCGCGTCCTCCAAAGACAGGCTCAAAGTCTGCAGCATTTCGTGTGTCGCTACGCTGGACAGTGAGAAAGAAGATTCCTGTAGATCTGCCCGTCCTTCATGACCAGCTTGATATTGGCGGCAGTCTGCAGGATGCGAACGTTGCTGTGCGGCTCTCCCGCGACAACCAGCAGATCCGCCAGATAACCTTTCCTCACCTCGCCCGCCTGGCCCTCCAGCATCATCGCCGCGGCGCCGGTGCTCGTAGCCGCCTTGAGCGCCTCGGCATCCGAATAACCGAAAAAACGGACGAAATGCTCGAGATCCCGGGCGTTGGTCCCGTGCGGCATCCAGGGAAATCCGTAATCCCCACCCACCAGGACACGCAATCGGCGCTTGCGCAGTTCTGCGAACACCGCCTGAGCACACTCGAATTGATCGACCACACCGTTGTTCTTCGCTTTCTCGTAAGTGATGCCCCATTGGTCCGCTTCGTAGATCGTGTTGTGCAGCAGTCCCACCGCAGGCGCAACGAAGATCCTGTCGCGCGCCGCTTCCAGCAGGTCGAGGCATTCGTCGTCGGCATATTCGCAGTGGTACAGAATATCGACACCATGTCTCAGCGCGCTCTTGATCGAAGCGGCGGCCCGGACGTGCGCCGCAACGCGCTTGCCGTGCGCGTGCGCAGTGCGCGCGGCGGCACCCACTTCCTCTTCTCGCATGACGGTGTGCTGCGGGCGCGAACCGGGAGTGGTCTGGTTTCCCGAGATATTCAGCTTGAGCGTATCCACACCATCGCGCAGCAGACTGCGGCAGGTGCGCAGCATCTCATCCTCGCCATCGACCACCATTGCGACCGACTCCCGGTAGATGTGCAAGCGACGCTCGTCACCCAGATTTCCGGTGTTGGTGAGCTCGGGGCTGGCAGCCAGCAGGCGCGGCCCCGGAGTGTGCCCAGCATTGATCCCGTCGCGGAGCACAACGTCGACACGCGGCTTGGCCGACCCGCCGCTGATGCATGAAGTAAAGCCCGCGTCGAGGACGATGCTCGCATGTCGCCGAGTCTGCAGCATGTGCTCCTCGGGCGGGACCTCGCCGGTTTCGGCGATCTCCGCCTTGTGCAGAAACGACAGGTGCGCGTGCCCATCCACGAGGCCCGGGATGATCGTGTGCCCCGTTGCGTCGATCCGCTGTACGCCACGGCATTCGCGAGGGGCTTGCGGCCAAACGTCGGCGATGCGGTTGCCCGACACGAGCACATCGGCGGAGAAAGGGAGTCCTCCGCTCCCGTCCCAGACGGTCCCCCCTTGCAGTAGAACGGCGTCCATACATGACAGGTTAGCAGAGTCGCCGCGCCGCTCGCCAGCTTCCATTCTTGCGATTACTCTCTTATCTTTCGGGTTCGAGAACCCGAGGGACAGAAACGCTGAAGTGATTCTCATACAGAACGCGCTCGTTCTCACGCCGTCGTTCGAGGCGAAGCCGCTCGACGTGCTCATCGATGAGGGCTCGATTGCGGACGTCGTGCCGCGCGGCACGATAAGCGGCGAAGGCATGGAGCGCGTCGATGCAAGCGGCCAAGCACTGATGCCGGGACTCGTCAACGGCCACAACCACGCGCAGACTAACCTCACGAAGGGGCGCTTCGATCGCGAGAGCCTCGAGACTTACCTCAACCTGCAGCCGGGCGTAAGCGGGCACCGCACGGTCGAGGACAAGCACCTGTCGGCTCTGATCGGCGCAGCCGAGATGGCGCGCAAGGGCTGCACCGCCGGCTACGACATGTTCGCCGAGTTTCCGCTGCCTACCGTCGAGGGTGTCCAGGCTGTGGTGCACGCGTACGCGGAAGCCGGAGTCCGCGGCGTGATCGCGCCGATGCTGGCCGACAAGACCTTCTACGAAGCCATCCCCGGTCTCGGCGACGCACTGCCCAAGGCGCTGCGCCACCTGGCTCTAAAGGCGAAGTATTCGCCCCACGAGGAATCGATCGCAGCCTGCAGAAAGATCCTCCACGCGTGGAAAAGCGACACCGTCAGACCGGCGCTGGGCCCGACGATTCCGCACCACTGCTCGGACGCCTTTCTCGTTGCCTGTCGCGATCTGACGCAAGAGCACGGCCTCGGCGTGCAGATGCACGTTGCCGAATCCAGGACGCAGTCGGCCGTCGGCAGGAAGCTCTATGGCAAAAGCCTCGTCGCGCATCTTCACGAGCTGAAGCTGCTGAATGAAAGGTTCTGCGTCGCACACGGGGTCTGGCTCGACGACAGCGATCGCAGGCGCCTGGCCGATGCCGGCTGCTCGATCTCGCACAATCCCGGCAGCAACCTCAAGCTCGGCTCTGGGATCGCGGACATGCGCGCCATGCTCGACGAGGAGATCAACGTCGCAATTGGCACGGATGGCGCCGCTTCCTCCGACAATCTCAACGTGTTCGAGGCGATGCGGCTCGCATGCTATGTCTCGCGCGCACAGGGCAACCCGCCCGAGCGCTGGGTGAGCGCGAGAGAAGCGTTGCGGGCCGCCACCGAAGGAGGCGCGAAAGCGCTCGGCATCGACAAGATCGGCCGCATCGAGAAGGGATGGAAAGCGGATCTCGTGCTCCTCGACCTGTCGGCACTGCACTACATCCCGCTCAACGACCTCGCCAGCCAGATCGTGTTCGGCGAGGATGGCACCGGCGTCGAGAGCGTCATGGTGGGCGGGCGATGGGTCGTGCGCGAGCGCAGGCTGCTCACCGTCGATGTCGCGGCGCTCCGGCGCAAAGCGGACGAGGTGGTCGAGCGCCTGCGCGCGGCCAACGCCGAATCGCTTGCGTTGGCAGAAAAGCTGCACCCCTACGTCAGCCATTTCTGCTCTGGGTTGGCTTCAACGCCCTGAGCCAGTCTTCCAAGCTAGGGTGTTTGTCCTCTGTCTGAAGCGAAACGCTAGACCGAAATCGGCCTTTCCTTCAAGTTTGCGCCAGCGTTACGGTGCGCCGGAAACCGGCCAGAGCCGCCACGAAGAACACCAGTCCCATGCCAGCGACCGCGGCAAAGTCCGGCCACACCGCGCTCAACCCGGCGCCGCGATACAGGATCGCCATGGACATGCTCACGAAATGGGTCGTGGGCGAGAACTGCATCACGTTCTGCAGCCACTGGGGCATGCTGTCGAGCGGGGTCTGCCCGCCCGAAAGGATGTTCAACATCAGGAAAACCGGAATCGCGAGCAGGCCGAACTGAGGCATCGAGCGCGCGACCGTCGCCAACAGAATCCCGAGCGAGGAAACGGAAAACATGTAGACGCCGGTGCTCGCCATGAACAAGGGAATCGAGCCAGCAACCGGTACGCCCAGCATGCCCTGGACCACCACTAGCAGCGAGATGGTCGACACGATGATGATGACCAGGGCGCTCGACCAGATCTTCGCCAGCATGATGTCGCTGGGCCCGAGCGGCATGACGAGGAGATGCTCGATCGTGCCGTGCTCGCGCTCGCGCACCACCGCCGCACCCGACAGAATGATGGCGAGCATGGTGATGTTGTTGATGATCTGCGACACACCCAGGAACCAGGTCTCGATCAGGTTCGGGTTGAACTTGGCGCGGGTGACCAGCCGCACGGATGGAGCGGTATCCGACGGCGCAGGTGCGACGCGCTGGATCTCCTGCGCGATGATGCTCTGGATGTAGGCCGCCCCGTGTCCGGCCTGCGACATGGCTGTCGCGTCGACATTGAGCTGGATGGTCGGGTTGCGGCCTGCCTCCAGGTCGGACTCGAAGCGCGGCGGAATGTCGATGACGAACGTGTAGCGGCCAGCATCCATCACCCGATCGACCTCGCTCGCTCCGATCGCCTCGGGGCGCTTGAAGAACGGCTGCAGCAGCGCATCGGCGATGCGGCGGGACAGCTCGGAGCGGTCCTCGTCGACGATGGCGACCGAGGCGTTGCGCAGTTCCATCTGCGCCCCCTTGGCCGGACCGTACACGGCGTAGGTGAAGGCGTAAATGATCAGCCCCACCATCGCCGCGTCGCGCCCGAGGCTCGCAAGCTCCTTGAAGCCCAGCCAGAGGACGCTTTGCAGGCGCTCGCCGCCCATCACGTCTCTTGAGTCTTGATCGCGGCGCGCGATAGCGCAACGATGGCGACGATCATGACGCCCAGCGCCAGGAAGTCGCCGGCCACGGCGGTGAAGCCCAGCGCTTTCGTAATCGTGCCGATGCTGATGTGCTGGAAGTAGGTGCTGGGGAACAGGCGTCCGATGATCTGCGCGTCAGGTGACATCGACGAAACCGGCAGCATCATTCCGGAAAACTGGATCGCCGGCAGCGTGCTGAGGATGGCGGTAGCGAAGATGGCGGCGATCTGCGTCTTCACGAAACTCGACACGAGCAGACCGAAACCGGTGGTGGCCGTCACGTACAGCAGTGCACCCGCAGCCAGCACGAGGAAATTGCCCTTGATGGGGACGTGAAACAGAAGCACGGCCAATGTCACCAGCGTGGCGAAGTTCAGTAAAGCGACCCCCACGTATGGCAGCTGCTTGCCGAGCAGGAACTCGAGGCCCGTGGTGGGCGTGACGTAGAAGTTGGAGATCGAGCCGAGCTCTTTCTCCCGCACTACTCCAAGCGCCGTCATGACGGCGGGGATCATGACCAGCAGCATCATGATGATGCCCGGCACCATCGCGAATACGCTCTTGAAGTCCTGGTTGTAGCGGAAACGCGTCTCGATCGTCACCGGTGGCGGCGGCGTGGACTGCCCGCTGCGGCGTGCGAGCTCCGCCAGAAACTCCTGATGCACGCCCTCAGCGTAGCCGCGGCTGGTTTCGGCCCGGAACGGCTGCGCGCCGTCGAGCCAGACCGCGACCTCCGGCGAGCGCCCGCGCCGCAGGTCGCGCCCGAAGCCGGGCGGGATCTCGACCGCCAGTCTGATGCGACCGGCGCGCAGCCGCTGCTCGATATCGGCCTCGCTGGTGAGGCGAGGCCGCTCCTTGAAGTAGCGCGAGCTCGAGTAGCTCTCGAGGTAGGCCCGGCTCTCCGGCGAGTTGTCCCAGTCGAGCGCGGCGTAGGACAGGTTCTCTACGTCGAACGAGATGCCGTAGCCGAACACGATCATCAGCAGGACCGGTCCCAGCAAAGCGAAGGCGAGGCGGATCGGATCCCGGCGAATCTCGGTGGCCTCGCGCTGGGCATAGGCCCACAGGCGCGCAAAGCCGGCAAAGACACTTCCTTTGGGTTCCGTATTCTGCGTCGCTCCGTCCGCGCTGCGGTTTGAAGCCTCATGGACGGGGCGAGATGCTGCAGCGGAGCCGGGGGCCCCGACCGCTGTGGCTTGCGTCGGCTCCGCGCGCTGCAAGTGTTGAATGAACGCCTCTTCGAGATCGGCGGCGCCAGCGTCTTTCACGATCTCGGCAGGCGCGCCTTGCGCCAGCACCCGGCCGGCGTGCATCAGCGAAATGCGGTCGCAGCGCATCGCCTCGTTCATGAAGTGCGTAGAGATGAAGATGGTCACACCTTGCTGACGCGACAGCTCGATGAGCAGCTCCCAGAAACGGTCGCGCGCCACCGGGTCGACGCCCGAGGTCGGCTCGTCGAGGATGAGCATCTCCGGCTCGTGGATCACCGCAACCGCCAGCGACAACCGCTGCCGCACCCCGAGGGGCACGTGCTCGGCGACATCATCCAGGTGCTGCGCGAGGTCGAAGCGCTGCACAAGCTCTTCGATGCGCGCCTTGATTCGCGCGCGCGGCAGATGGAACAGGCGCGCGTGCAACTGGAGATTCTGCCGCACGGTGAGCTCGGTATAGAGCGAGAACGATTGCGACATGAACCCGACGCGCTTGCGCGTGGCGAGGTCGTGCGCATCCACCGGCTTGCCCAGCAGCCAGGCCTTGCCGCTCGATGCGGGCAACAGCCCGGTGAGCATTTTCATCGTGGTGGTCTTGCCGCAGCCGTTCGAGCCGAGGAAGCCGAAGATTTCTCCGCGCGAGATGCGGAAGCTGACCTGGTCTACCGCGATGAAATCGCCGAAGCGGCGGGTGAGGTCCCGTGCCTCGATCACGGTTTCGTGATCGCCCGCGCGGCGCTGAGGAATGATCAGCCTCAGATGCCCGTCGCGCTTGGCTTCGGGCAGCAAATCGACGAACGCCTCCTCCAGACTGCGCGCGCCGGTGCGTCCCTTGAGCGCGGCGGGCGTGTCGCAGGCCAGGATGCGCCCCGCGTCCATCGCCACCAGGCGCTCGAAGCGTTCGGCTTCGTCGAAGTACGCGGTGGCCACGAGGACGCACATGCGGGTCAGGCGTGCCCGGATGCGGTCGATCAGCTCCCAGAACTGGCGCCGCGACAGCGGGTCCACGCCGGTGGTAGGCTCATCGAGGACGAGCAGGTCGGGATCGTGGATCAGCGCGCAGCACAGGCCGAGCTTCTGCTTCATTCCTCCCGACAGCTTGCCCGCCTGCCGGTCGGCAAATGGGACAAGGCCTGTCGCGCGCAGCAGCTCGCCGATGCGTTCGCGGCGCTCGGCGCCCGGCAGCCCGAACAAGCGGCCGAAGAAATCCAGATTCTCAGACACCGATAGGGTCGCGTACAGATTGCGCCCCAGCCCTTGCGGCATGTAAGCGATCCGCGGGCAAACGCGGTTGCGATGAGCCTTGTCCCGCATGTCGCCGCCGAGCACGTGCACGCTGCCCTGCTGGATCCTTCGCGCCCCGGAGATCAGCGCGAGCAGACTGGATTTGCCCACGCCGTCCGGCCCGATGAAACCGAGCGTTTCGCCGGCCGGCACGGCGAGATCGATGCGATCCAGCGCCACGGTGTCGCGATAACGCAGGCCGACGCCTGCCACCTGCACGACCGGCTCGGCCGCCCTACTCACTCCGCAGGCAGCTTCACTTCCAGATTTGCCGGCCATTGCGCCTTCGGATCTACTTGGACGTACGCCATCCCCGGCAGCCCGGCCTTGACACGCGTGCGGTACTTGCGCAGCAGCTCCGGTTCAATCTGCGCCTTCACGCGGAACACCAGTTTCTGCCGCTCCGCCGCGGTTTCCACCGTCTTCGGCGTGAACTGCGCCTCGGCAGCGACGAAGCTCACCTTGGCGGGGATCACGTACTGAGGCGCCAGATCCAGCACCAGCCGGGCAGGCGCGCCGATGGCCAACCGCCCTGCGCTGACCTCCGGCAGGAAGACCGTCATATAAACGTCGCTCAGGTCGAGCATGCTCACGACTTTGCCTCCAGCCGGGAGCACCTCGCCAGGTTCGGTCAGCCGGTACTGGACGCGTCCGGCGCGCGGCGCTTTGAGCACGCTGTCGTCGAGATCCGCCTTGATACGCTCCACAGTGGCCTGCGCTGCCGCGATGGTCGATTGCGCCTGCACGACCTGCGAGCGCGCTGCGACCAGAGCCGCCTTCCCCGTCATCATTGCCATCCGATCGGCGTCCAGCTTCTGGGGACTCACGAACCCCTTCTCCACCAGGTTTTCGGACCGCTTGAGCGTGCTCTGGGCGTAGGTGAGCTCGCTCTCCCGCTGCGCAACCACCGCCTTCGCGGTTTCCATCGCGTTGCGCGACTGGTCGACCTGCGCTTCGGCCTGGTGCAGGTCGGCTTCGAGCGCCTGCGTGTCCATGCGTGCGACGATCTGTCCCGCCTCGACGAAGTCGCCCTCGCTGACGAGAACTTCCTTCACGCGGCCGGGCAGCTTGGTGGCAATGTCGATCTGTGTGGCTTCGATGCGACCGTTGCCGAGCGCGAACCCCGCCGGCAGCGGCGCTGGTCGCAACCGCCACCATGCGACCCCGGCCCCGGCCACCGCGACCAGCAGCAGCCCCACCGCTATCCATCTTTTTGACTTCGTCTTCATGAGCATCGTCCGGTCCGGAGCGGCGACTGCACGGATCGCGCTGCTCGTCACGTGCAAGCCGCGCCAGTAGCGGATTCTGCCACCGTGTAGCGCCCATCTGCTTGACCAGGCTCAAGCCGTGCCGGCCGCTGGGTCGCGCCGAGCCTGCACCAAACCAGATCGGGCGTTAGGCTCCTTGCCCCACCGTTGGGCGGCCACGACCAGGGACATCGAGCTTGACCAGCAGACTCCGGCGTCCTCGCACCGTCGTTGGTCCGGGCGTGTCTCCGCCAGAAACAAGCAGTTGTGCGAAACAATCAACCGGCTTGCGCCGACTTGAGCCCTGCACTGCCGCGATTGGCACAGGCTATGCAGAACGCGCCCTGTCCGCTAGCGCTGGGCCCTACGCTAACAACAACCGGACCGGCGACCCCTTTGCTCTACCTGGCCTATCAAGGCGTCTCGGACCTGATGGAACCGTTGCGTGCAATGGCGGCGGCATCGGCCGACGCGCTCACACCGATCGGTGCCGAGCGCACTCACCTGCGGGCGTTGCGCGCGTTCGCGGCGGGCTGCGGATTATTCGCCCGCGCGGGACTGAGTCATCAGCGTCCGGCGTTCGGCATCGCCTGTGCAATGGTGGATGGGCGCGAAATCCCCGTACGCGAGCGCGCTGCCGACGTCACGCCGTTCGCCACACTGTTGCACTTCAAGAAAGAAATCCCCGTCAGCCAGCCGCGCGTGCTGCTGGTCGCACCGCTGTCGGGGCACTTCGCAACGCTGCTGCGCGCCACCGTCAGCACGCTGCTGCCCGACCACGACGTCTATCTGACCGACTGGCACAACGCCAGAGATGTGCCGCTGTCTCACGGCCGCTTCGGCCTGGACGAATACGTCGATCACGTCATCCGGTTTCTCGAAGCCATCGGACCGGGCGGCCATGTGGTGGCTGTGTGCCAGCCCTGCGTAACGGTGCTGGCTGCCGTTGCGATCATGGCTCAGGCTGGCAATCCGGCGCAGCCGCAGAGCATGACGCTCATGGCCGGCCCCATCGACGCGCGCATCAATCCGACCAAAGTCAATGAGCTCGCCACGAGCCGCCCGATCGACTGGTTCGAGCGCCATCTCATCGCCAAGGTGCCGCAGCGACATCCGGGCGCGGGGCGTCACGTCTATCCCGGCTTCGTGCAGCTCGCCGCGTTCATGGCCATGAACCTCGAGCGCCACGCGAAAGCGCACATGGACCTCTACTTTCATCTGGCGAGGGGCGAGCACGAGAGGACCGAGGCCGTGAAAGCCTTCTATGACGAGTATTTTGCGGTACTCGATCTCACGGCCGAGTTCTACCTGGAAACCGTACAGACCGTCTTTCAGGAACATGCGTTGCCGCTCGGCAACCTGGCCTGGCGCGGCAATCGCATCGAACCGCGTGCCATCCGGCGCAGCGCACTACTCACCGTCGAGGGCGAGAAGGACGACATCTGCTCACTCGGCCAGACCATGGCGGCGCAGGAGCTTTGCACCGGCTTGCGTCCCTACATGAAGCGGCACCACATGCAGGCGGGCGTGGGGCACTACGGTGTATTCAGCGGCAGGCGCTGGCAGCAGCAGATCTATCCGATCCTCCGCAACGTCGTTCTCGCCAGCAGTTGAGTTGCCGCGCAGCACTTCGGGAGAAACACCATGGCCGACGCCGAGCTTACTATCAGCAGCAAGAACTACGGCTCCTGGGGCCTGCGCGGCTGGCTGCTGTGTCGCATGGCCGGCCTCGAGTTCGACGAGAAAGCCCTGCCGAGCGACGACCCATCCACGCGCGCCGAGCTGCTCCTCATGTCGCCGTCATTCCTGGTGCCCTGTCTGCGCCATGAGGGCGTCAAGGTCTGGGATACCCTGGCCATCGCCGAGTATCTGAACGAGATCAAACCGAAGGCGCAGCTGCTGCCGGCGGACCGCGCCGCACGCGCGCACTGCCGTGCGATCTGCGGAGAAATGCATGGTGGGTTCAGCAATCTTCGCTCGGCGCTGCCGATGAATCTCAAGGCGCGCTTTCCAGGCTTCAAGGTGTGGGCCGGGGCGCGTGCAGACATCGACCGCGTGCTGATCATCTGGCGCGACTGCTTCTCGATCTACAAGGGGCCATACCTGTTCGGTGCATTGTCGATGGCGGACGCGATGTACGCGCCGGTGTGCACCCGGTTTCTGACCTACGACGTCAAGCTCGACGCCGCGTCCGCGGCGTATTGCCGGCGCATCATGGCGCTGCCGGACATGATCGAGTGGGTGGAAGCGGCGAAGACCGAACCCGACGAGCTGGAAGAGCTCGATGCCGAGTTCTAGATAGACGCCTAGCCCCTCTCCCCCCTCGGAGAGCGGTTGGGGTGAGGGGCGTTACCTAAGGTCTCGCCTGCGGCGGCGTGGCCAGTGCTTCCTGCAGAGGCCCGTACTTCGCAAGCGCAGTCTGCGCGATCTGCTGCGCGGCCTTGGCCTCGTCGCGCACTTCCAATGTCTTGCACTCGAGCTTGAGCGACTCCGGAGCGCCCATCGGCTCGTGACAGGCGAAAGCGAAGGTGCCGATGTACAGTAGGTTCGCGTCGGCCGGCACGGTGAACAGAGCGGGTGGCGTTCTCGCGACCGGCAACGCCTCCAAGCCGTAAAACTGAGCGCCAGGCATCGCGAAGCGCATGGCGTTACCTTCGAACACCAGCTGATATTCTCCCGGGGGCAGCGCGACGAAGCCCCACCCGTTGTCGCTCGAAGCGGCGTCGGGGCGTCCCGGGAGGAAGCTGTGCAGGGAAGCGAGCTTGGCGCCTGCAGGACCGACAACCGTGAACAGCCGCAGCCCGCTCCAGTGGACCCCCCACGGATCCTCCATCGCCTCTTCGCCGACGTCTATTACCGCTCTGAACAACACCACTCTTCGCTCGTCGCCGGATCCTCCGTCTGGAGGTTTGGGCCTGGTCGTCATCTGCTTGATGCCTTTGTCGGCGCAGCCCATCGTCACCATGGCAGCAAGCACTACGGTGAGCGCTGTCCTGAGACCGATCATGAGCTATCCCTCTGACTCGCGGGGAAGGGATGGGCTGGGGGAAAAGCGATCAGCACCCGCATGCTCAGAGCAAAGTCGAGTAGCCGCCGTCCACCGGAATGGCGGTGCCGGTGAGGAAATCTGAAGCAGGACTTGCCAAGAAGACCGCGATCCCGGCGAAATCGTCGATGGTGCCCCACCGTCCGGCGGGTGTGCCCGCGAGAACGCGGTCGTTGAGGCCTTGGAGCTGCTGCCGCGCCGCCCGCGTGAGATCGGTGTCCACCCAGCCTGGCAGTACAGCGTTGACCTGGATGTTGTCGAGCGCCCACGCGGTAGCCATCGACTTGGTGAGCTGGACGATGCCGCCCTTGCTCGCACCATAGGCCGGCGCGAACGTCGCGCCGAAGATGGAGAGCATCGACCCGATGTTGATGATCTTGCCGCCCCCGGCGCGTTTGAGATGCGGATAGACGCCGCGCGAGCACAGGAAAGCGCTCGTCAGGTTGGTGTCGAGCACCTTGCGCCAATCTTCGAGGCTCAGATCGTGCGCCGGCTTGCGGATGTTGATCCCAGCGTTGTTGACGAGGATGTCGATGCGGCCGCACTTCTCGGCCGTCTCGCTCACCAGGGCGTTGACCGATTTCTCGTCCGCGACGTCGACGCTGATCGCGATCGCGCCGCCACCCAGCGCCTGCAACTCGCGCGCCGCAGCGCTGGACTTCTCCTTGTTTCGCGCGGCGACGACCACACGCGCACCGGCCTTCGCCAGGCCGCGCGCCATGCCGAGCCCGATCCCGCCATTGCCGCCCGTAACGATCGCGACTTTGCCGTTCAAATCGAACATGTTTGAGTCTCCTGGTTAGGGCGAGGCGAATTCTAAACGCGACGACCCAAGATGACCACATCGCGCTCGATCCCGTCCATCCGCGCGACGCGCGGCAAACAACCCCACTGCGTGAAGCCAAACCTGTGGAACAACGACAAGCTCGGTTGATTGTGACCGAAGATGAAGCCCAGGAGCGTCTCGATTCCAATGCCGGGCGCAACCGAGATGGCCTCACTCAACAGGTAGGAGCCCGCCCCTCGCCTGCGGTGATTCTGGTCCACATACAGACTAACCTCAACCGTCGCTGTGTACGCTGGACGCCCATAAAACGAGGAGAGGCTGAGCCAACCGACGCAGAGCTTGCCTTCCTCGGCAACCCACAGCGGCCGCGTGACCGGATCGTGCTCAGCGAACCAAGCTTCGCGGGCTGCAACCGGAACTGGTTCCGTGTCGCCAGTGACCATCCGGGACGGGATCGTCGAGTTGTAGATCTCGACGATGCGCTCGAGATCTTCGCGGGTGGCGGCGCGGTGCGTGTACCGCATCAGCATCGCAGACTTTGTCGGTTGACGCCCGCCTGTGCGAGCTCAGCGCCGCGTGGCGACGTAGCTGTAGAAGTTGATGGCGCCGAAATAAATACCCTGGTCGGAGCGCTTCATCATCGACTCCACCCAGGTGCGCGCTTCGGATTCGGTCATTGCACCCGACCTGGGCAGCACTTTGAGCATGGACTGCAGGCCCGGCGCCATGAAATCCGCTTTGCCGATGTCGGCGACGACATAGCCAAACGCGGCGTCGAGGCCCAGCCCGACCTCCTTCAGCAGCTGCGGCATTTCCCGCATCACCCGCGGGTTGGTGACGAGCGCGTTGATAATGGCCTCGTCTACTGCCTTGGCCTTCGCCGGATCGTCGCTGCCGCCGTACGTCATCGAGGCGTAGTCACCGTCGAAGATGCCGACCCGCCCTCCCGGCTTCACGACGCGCGCGATCTCCTTCATCACGGACCGCTGATCCTCGACATGGCTGATCAGCGTGTGCGCCACGACAGCGTCGAACGACGCTGGCCGGAGCTCGAGGCTTTGCGAATCGCCCGAGCGGAATTCGACCTCACCTGAGACGCCCTCGCCGGCGGCGAACCGCGCGGCCGCCGCGATGAGATACGGGCTGCGATCGATACCGGTCACTCGACCGGCAAAGCCTTTCTTCTTCGCAATGGCGCGCGACACAACCCCAGTGCCGCAGCCCAGATCGAGCACACTTGCGGCGGAATCGATGCGCATGGCCGCGAGGTATTCGTCCATCATGGCCATGAAGCGAGGGTGCTTGCCGCGCGACTCCAGCCGCAAGGCGACCGCGTCGAGAGTGGGATCGTCCAGCTCGTTGGTGATGCGATAGACGTCGACGGTTGCCATAGATGTCCTGGTCGGAGTTTCTTGCAACTCTACAACGAAACCCACGCACCCAGCGCAAAACGGTCTAAAGGCAGGTCCGAACGCAGATTCGGAATCCCCCCGTTCCATTCCGCGTGCCCGCCGCACCTGTTTTCCTCGCACCGCAGTAGGCGTACCCTTGTGTGCGGCTCCCGCTTTCCAAGCGCATATTTTCCGACGGCCCGAAGCATGGAGAACTGGCTGATCGCCCTGATCTGGGTGTTGGTGATCGCCTTCGTGGCGGCGGGCGGCCTGCGTGGCTTTCGGCGCGGTCCGCGGCGGTCGAAGCCAGAGCTTCCGGCGCCTCCCAGCACGCACCCACCGCAGGGCCGTCGCGATCAGCCCGAACCGTTCAACGCCTTGGCGGTCGCCAAACAGCTGGAAGAACCCTACGGCTCGGCTTCCCATCCCGCGGATTTGCTGGGAAACCCTATCTTCCAAGCCGGTGTCGCGCACCTCGCAGATCGTGCCGCGCCGCTCGAGCAGGTCGTAACGTATTGCATCGGGGCGAACGAGCAGCTCGCGGCGCTCGGAGCCGAAGCGCTCGCCCGCCGCGGGGACAGCGCATCTGCGACCCCGCGCGTCGCGACGCACTTCCACTTTGCGAATGTGTGGACGGGATTCTTCATGCTGCGCTTCCTCGAAGCGCACGCGGATCGGCCAGTCATCGGGACGGTGCTGACGGAAGCCCGGCCGTGGTGGGCGCGCAACCCCCTTTTCCCCAAGATGCTGAGCGATTTCATCGACACCCGGGTGGCGAAAGGGGAGCAGCCGGATCTGGCTGAGGCCCTGAGCGCCGCCGGACAATTGGAACCGGAAAGCGTGGAAGCCTTGCTCGGAGCGCTCACCACGGAGCAGGCGCCGGCACTGCGCGCGACCTTCGCGGAGTGGCGCCGCACTCGCGTCGACACCGGATATCTCGAGTCGGTGGGGAGGATCTGGGACGAGAGCCGGCTCGGTCCCGTAGTCATTGAGCACGAAGTCCTGACCGCCGCGCTCAAGCTCGGGCTCCAGGCGCTCGAGCGTCACCCGCCGCAGTCGTTCCTCATCGTGGGCGAACCGGGTACCGGGAAGACCGCCCTGTTCCGCCTGCTCGCGTCCGACCTCATGGATCGCGGTTGGACCATCTTCGAGGCGTCGGCCGCCGATGTGGTGGCGGGGCAGGTGTACATCGGAGAGCTCGAGAAGCGCGCGAAAGAACTGCAACAGAATCTGGCCGCGGACCGCCGCGTGCTCTGGTATGTGCCGAATTTCCACGAGCTGTACCACGCCGGCCGCCACCGCTTCAGTCCTCATGGCGTACTGGACTTGTTCCTGCCGGCAATCGAGGCGGGCCGCATGTGCGTCGTAGGCGAAGTGCAGCCCGCCGCCCTGCAGAAGCTGCTGCAGGAGCGGCCGCGCGTGCGGCTCGCCGTCAAACAGCTGACGCTCGAGCCGCTTCCTCCCGCCGAAACATTGACCTTGACGCAACAGATCGCCGAACACGATTTCGCTCCAGCACGCGTGTCGGTCGGGCCGGACGTTCTGCGCGAAGCGCTCGAGCTGGCACGCCACTATCTGGGCAGTCAGGCGCAGCCCGGCAACGTCATTCAGCTGCTGCGCGCGACCCAGGCTCGCCTCGCCTCCGCGGAGGGCAAGACCATCACGCTCGACCGCGAGGATCTGTTGGTGACGCTCTCACAGCTGACCGGGCTGCCGGGCAGCGTGCTCGACGAGCACCAGGGTCTCGATGCCGCGGGCTTGCGCGCCTATTTCGAGCAGCGCGTGATGGGACAGCCGGAAGCGGTCGACTGCCTGGTCGATCGGGTCGCGATGCTCAAGGCGGGCCTCACCGACCCGCATCGCCCCATCGGTGTGTTCTTGTTCGCCGGACCCACCGGCACCGGCAAGACCGAAGTCGCGAAGACGCTCGCCGAGTTCCTGTTCGGCTCGCAGGAGCGCATGATCCGCCTCGACATGAGCGAGTTTCAGGAACCCTCGTCGCTCGCTCGCATTCTTGGAGAGAGCGCCGAGGGCAGGGACGTCGATTCGCTCATCAGCCGCATCCGCCAGGAGCCTTTCTCGGTGGTGCTGCTGGACGAGTTCGAGAAGGCGAACTCGCGCGTGTGGGATCTGTTCCTGCAGGTGTTCGACGATGGGAGGCTCACGGACGCGCAGGGCAACCTCGCCGACTTCCGCTACAGCATCATCGTGCTCACTTCCAATCTGGGCGCGACGCAGCACCGCGCCGGCAGCCTCGGCTTCACGATGGCGGGAGGTGCGTTCTCGGAGCAGCAGATTCAGCGCGCTATCGGGGAAACATTCCGTCCCGAGTTCGTGAACCGCCTCGACCGCGTGGTCGTATTCCGGCCGCTAAGCCGCACCGTGATGCGTGAGATCCTCAAGAAGGAGCTGCGTAACGTGCTGCAGCGGCGCGGCTTCCGCAACCGCGAGTGGGCGGTCGAGTGGGAGGAGTCGGCGCTCGAATTCCTGCTCGACAAGGGCTTCACCCCGGACATGGGCGCTCGGCCGTTGCGGCGCGCCATCGAGCAGCATCTGCTGGCGCCTGTAGCGATGACGATCGTGGAGCACCGCTTTCCGCAAGGCGACCAATTCCTGTTCGTGCGCAGCGACGGGGCCGGCATTCAGGTGCAGTTCGTCGATCCAGACGCAGAGGCCGCCGCGACGCACGAGGCACCAGCGCTCGCAGCGGAGCTGGCTATGCCACCGCTCGTCCTGAATGCATATGGCCGGAACGACGAGCGTCAGTTCCTCCAGCAGCGGCTGACCGATCTCACTGCGAGACTCGAAAGCGAGGCATGGATCGAGCGCAAGCGCGGCTGGTTGAAGCAGATGGGGAGCGCGGGATTCTGGAGCAGCGAAGGGCGGTTCGAGGTGCTGGCGCGCATCGAGCTGGCGGACCGCATCGAAGGCGGGGCACGCGGGGCCCGCTCTTTGTCTGGCCGGATGTCCTCGCGCGCGCCGAAGGGCGCGGCGCCGCGCACCCTCCTGTGCGCACTGGCGCAGCAGCTGTATCTGCTCAACGCGGCGCTGAGCGACCTGGACGACGGTGCTGCGTCAGACGTGTTTGTCGCGGTCGAGGCGGCGGCCGGAGACGGCTCACCCGCGGACGGGGAAGCATGGCCGGCTCGGCTGGCGCAGATGTACGAGAAGTGGGGAAACAAGAGGCAGATGCGCACTCAGGTGCTCGTCGAGAGCCCCCACAAGAGCGGATCGTACCCGGCGTTGATGGCTTTCAGCGGACTCGGCGCCCACGCGATCCTGAAGCGCGAATCCGGACTGCACCTGTTCGAGACGCCTGACACCGACGGCTCCTTTCTGCGGCAGTCGGCTCGCGTGCGCGTCGTCCCGCAACCGTTCAAGCCGCGTGCGGCCACACAGAACGAAGCCGACTACGCGCGCGCATGCATCGCGGTTGCATCAAGCGGAAACAACATTGTCCGCCGCTATCGCGAACAGCCTTCTCCACTGGTGCGTGACAGCGCTGCGGGATGGCGCACTGGCCGGATCGATCAGGTGCTCGGCGGAGACTTCGATCTGATGGCGTAGCCCGTTGGCGGCGGATTATTTCGCCAGCACGTCGAGGAGCTGCTTGTCCGCGAGCACGTCGTCGATGGCCGCAGACAGCAGGCCGTTGATGCTCTTGGAGATCGTGCTCTGGTTCGGAGGCGTTCCGTATTCCCCGGTCTCCTCCGTCTCGTAGGTTCTTTCGTAGCGACCGCTGCTGCTGCGAGCGATGGCGCCGACCAGCACCTTGGCTTTTGCATCATATTTGAAAGGTCGCTTGAGCGACTCGTATTGCAGCTCGCGGATCTCGACGCGCAGCGACCGCTCGCTGGCATCGGAAGCCGGCTCGACTTTGAACCCCATCTTGGTGAGCGCGTCGGCCGTTTGCTGATACACCAGCGACGGTGACCCCTCTTCTGCCGTCACCGTAATGGCTTCGATCTTGGGGTCGCCGACGATGCCGACCTGCTTGTCGGGGCGAGTGTCTGCAACAGCCAGCCCGAGGGTCTTGCCTTGGCCGATGTCGCCTTGCTTCGGCTTGAGCTCCGGTGAGAAGCGGACCGACTCGGAGTGCAGCTTGCAGCCGTCGACGGCGAGGCAGAGAACCAGCAGCGCCAAGAGATAGGGGATTTTCGTATTCATGATCTCCTCCAGAAGAGCCGGCCAGATAAACCGCGAACGCGGATTATATCGGACAAATATAAATCCCGGACCCGCCGGGTGGCCGCCGCAGGCGCGGTGGATTCGCGGCGGCCGCCGGGGTAGGATGGGCGTGGCGTACGCTGAAAACGCGATTCCAAACAAACAACACCGGAGGAGGCGACTCATGGCCAAGAAGAGCGCGAAGGACCCCGTCTATCGAGTGATCGAGGTCATCGGGACCAGCAACAAGTCCTGGGAGGATGCGGCCATGCACGCGGTCGAGACCGCCGCCACTTCGCTGCGCGATCTGCGCATCGCAGAAGTGGTGAAGATGGACATGAAAGTTGACGACGGAAAGGTGGTCGCGTTCCGCACGCGCGTGCTGCTCTCGTTCAAGTACGAAGCATGAGGGCGCGTGGCGCTGCGCGCTGAGACTTCGACTCTCTCGGCCCGGGGAGAAGGGCGAGCGCTTCTGCAGTTCGCGAGCTGGCCGTGACGAGTGTCGCGCGCCGGGCATTCCTGCGGGGTTCGAGCGCTGCAGCGGTCGGCGCCCTCTGGCCCTCTGCGCTGCTGACCGGGATTGCGCGCGCAGACCTACGCTTCGACCTCGTCATCCGCGGCGGCGAGGTGGTCGACCCGAGTGTGGGGCTGCGGGGGAAGCGAGATGTCGGTATTCGTTGGGGAGTCGTGGCGGCGGTTGAACCCGGCATCCCCGCCGACCGCTCAGCGCAATCGATCGACGCCACCGGCAAGCTGGTGCTGCCTGGTCTCGTGGATCTGCATGCGCACGTCTACCCCCAGGCTTCCGCTCTGGGGCTTCCCGCGGATGAGCTGGTGCCGTTCACCGCAACCACCACCTACGTTTCGGCGGGCGACGCAGGCGCGAACAACTTCTCCGCCTTCAGGCACTACATCGTTGCCCAATCGCGCTCGCGCATCTTCGCCTTCGTGCACATCTCCAGCATCGGGCTGGCCGGCTTTCCGGTCGGCGAGGAGCTCAACCTCGACTACCTCGACGTCGAGGCAGCGGCGCGGACCGTGGCCGAGAACGCCGATATCGCGATCGGCGTAAAGGTGCGCATCTCCAAGAACGTGGTAGGTGCGAATGCGTTGGAGCCGCTGAAACGCGCGCTCGCCGCGGCCGAGCGCGCGGGCGGAGGCGCCAGGGTGATGTGTCATATTGGAGATGCGCCGGGGGATCTCACGCAACTGCTCGAGTTGCTTCGTCCCGGCGACATCCTCACCCACACCTACAGCGGGGCCGGCAACAACACAGTGCAGGATGGCAGGCTGCTGCCCGCGGCCCTTGCCGCCAAGAAGCGCGGCGTGATCATCGATGTCGGCCACGGCGGCGGGAGCTTCGATTACACCGTGGCCGAGCCGGCTATCGCGCAGGGGCTCGCGCCCGACACCATCAGCAGCGACATTCACGCAGTGAGCGGCAATACGCCAGGCATGCCTTATCTGCCCTGGGTGATGAGCAAGTTCCTGAACCTGGGATTCAGCCTGGAAGAAGTGGTGGCGATGGCGACAGTCAACCCTGCGCGCGTCATCGGCCGCGTCGACAAGCTCGGTACCCTGCAGGTCGGCGCGCCGGCAGACGTGTCCATCGTGGAATTGGTCGAAGCCCCGGTCAATTTCGTGGATACGCGGAAGAACACGCGCCAGGGCAGCCGCTGGCTCAAGCCGGTCCAGACGGTGCGCGCAGGCCGGCCCTTCGGGCGGCCGTACCCCCAGCCCTTTGGCTACCCGTGAGCGCAGCCGTCATTTCGGTCGTGCGCGCTGATCCACTGACCCTCATCCCCGGCCCTTCTCCCGGGAGGAGAAGGGCGCGCCTTCTTCGTACGCGTCAGGAGTCCTGAGGATGGCGGATGCTGTCGAGACGCGCTTGAGTGATGCGCCGCAGGTTGCGCGCGATTTTCAGTTGACGCGCGTGCCGGCCGATTTCATCGAGGATCCTTATCCCTACTACGATCTGCTGCGCCGCTACGACCCCGTGCACGAGCTCGAAGGCGGCGCTCTGCTGCTGACGCGCTACGAGGACGTGGTCGGCATATATCGCGATCCGCGCGCGAGCTCAGACAAAAAGGCAGAGTTCGGGCCCAAATTCGGCGACACACCCCTCTACGAGCACCACACGACCAGCCTGGTGTTCAACGACCCGCCGCTGCACACGCGCGTACGCCGGCTGATGATGGGCGCGCTCAATCAGCGGGCGATCGCGCGTATGCAGGCGGACGTAGAAGCGCTGGTCGATCAGTTGCTCGAGCAGATGGCAACAAGGGCGGCGCCGGACTTGATCGACGATTTCGCCGCGCAGATTCCGGTGGAAGTGATCGGCAATCTGTTGCAGGTGCCGCGCGCCGAGCGCGGCCCGCTACGTAGATGGTCGCTCGCGATCCTCTCGGCCCTCGAGCCCGTGGTGAGCCGCGAAACGCTCGAGCGTGGCAATCGGGCGGTCCGCGACTTCCTCGAATACTTGAAGGACCTCGTCGAGGAGCGGCGCAGACGGCCGCAGGACCCGGACCGCGACGTGCTGACGCGCTTGATCCAGGGCGAGAGCGGCGGCGAGCGGCTGACCCAGGCCGAACTGCTGCACAACTGCATCTTTCTGCTCAACGCCGGGCACGAGACGACAGCAAACCTGATCGGGAACGGCACGCACGCCCTGCTCGTACATCGCGGTGAGTTCGAGCGCCTGCGCCGCGAGCCCGCGTTGCTGCCAAGCGCGGTGGAAGAGCTGCTGCGCTTCGAAAGCCCAGTGCAGCTCAACAATCGCGTGACAACAGACGAGACCGAGATCGGCGGCAGACGGGTGCCGGCCGGCACCTTCCTCACGCTCGGCGTAGGCGCCGCCAATCGCGATCCGGCGCAGTTTCCAGATCCCGAGCAGCTCGACGTCGGCCGCAAGCCCAACCGTCATGTCGCGTTCGGTCAGGCCGATCACGCCTGCGCGGGCATGAACGTCGCGCGCCTCGAGGCCCGCATCGCGATCGGGCGTATGCTGACGCGGTTTCCGAAGCTCGACCTGGCAGGGCAGCCGGAGCGCGACTGCCGTGTGCGCTTTCGCGGCTTCCGGCATCTGCCGGTGCGCTTCGACTGAACCGAAGCAATCGAGCAATTGAAGGAGAAACTTCAGATGAAACACCTCGGGCTGAGCCTGTTGGGTCTGGTTCTGGCCGCAATCTGCTCGCATGTCCAGAGCGCCGACAAGAAGTACGGCCCCGGCGCGTCGGACAGCGAGATCAAGCTGGGGCAGACCATGCCATACAGTGGACCGGCCTCGGCGTACAGTGCGATCGGCAAGGCCGAGCTGGCTTACTTCGAGATGATCAACCAGCGCGGCGGCATCAACGGACGCAAGGTCCGGCTGATCAGCCTGGACGACGGCTACAGCCCGCCCAAGACTGTCGAGCAGGTGCGCAAGCTGGTGGAGGAGGAAGAGGTGCTGGCGATCTTCAGCCCGTTGGGCACGCCGCCCAACACGGCAATCCACAAATACCTGAACGCGAAGAAGGTGCCGCAAATCCTGCTTCACAGCAGCGCGAACAAATGGAATGACCCGGTCAATTTTCCCTGGACCATGGCCTGGCCGCCGAACTCGCACACCGAGACTCAGTTCTATGGCAAGTACCTGCTCGAGCACCGGCCGAACGCCAAGATCGCAGCGCTGTACCAGAACGACGACTACGGGAAAGACTTGGTGAAGGGGCTGCGCGACGCGCTGGGCGCGAAGGCGGATCAGATGGTCGTCGCAACCGCAAGCTACGAGGTGACCGATCCGACCATCGATTCGCAGATCGTGAGCCTGCAGGCGTCGGGCGCGGACACGTTCTTCAATTTTTCCACACCCAAGTTCGCGGCGCAGGCGATCCGCAAGGTCTACGACATCGGATGGAAGCCGCTCCAGTTCGTTCCCTTCCCGGCCAGCTCGGTCGGCGCGGTGTTGACCCCTGCCGGCCCAGACAAGGCGGTCGGTCTCATCACCGGCGGCTTCGTCAAAGACCCCGCGGACCCGCGCTGGAAGAACGACCCCGCGTTCCAGGAATGGCTCGCGTGGATGAAGAAATACTATCCGGACGGAGACATCACGGACCAGCTCAACGTCTGGGGATATCTCACTGCTCAAGTGATGGTACGCATCCTCACGCAGTGCGGCGACGACCTCACGCGCGAGAACGTCATGCGCCAGGCCGAGAGCGTTACAAATTTCGAGCTGCCCATGTATCTGCCTGGAATAAAACTCAACACGACCCCAACCGACTTCCGGCTCATCAGGCAGATGCAGCTGATGCGCTTCGATGGCAAGAAGTGGGTCCTGTTCGGAGAGCTGCAGGGCGGATGAGGACAGACTGGTTATCGCAGGTTGCGGTCAGCGTGGCCCGCGCCGCGTGGGGTCTCCCCTCCCCCACTCGCGAGGGAGGGTTGGGTTGGGGGCTGCTTTGCGCAGTTATGCTGCTCGCTTGCCTCACCTGCACTACCGCAGCGCTTGCACAGGGCGTTCCCAAGAAATACCAAGGGCTGTATCGCGAGTTGGATGCGCGCCTCAACGAGTTTCAGCGGCAATTACCGCCGCGCTCCTCGCGTGCGGCTCCGGTCCGAGCTGCGGCGCTGCTCGGCGCCGACTGCCATCGCGGCGAGTTCATTCTCACCGAGGCACAGCGCGAGGCTACGCTGCGGGAGCTGGAGGCCCTCGGCAGGTTGGGGGCGGATGGAATCGTGCTGGAGATCTGCTATCCGCTGCTGACACCCGGCTTCCGCGATCCTCAACCGTTCATCGAGTATTACGCGAATCTGGCGAACGAGGTGCACGTGCGCGGCATGAAACTGGTCGTGACGCACGGCTCTCTGCTCCCCGCGTACTCCTCAATCGACGTGCGCCCCTACTACACCAAGCTCACCAAGCAGCGCTTCATGCGAGAACGCTACGCGGAGCTCAAGGCGATTCTCCTCGCGACGACTCCTGACTACCTCACGCTGGTCTCGAATCCGAGCACCCAAAGCGCCGGCCTGAATCTGACCCTGAAGGATTGGCATGCCTACGTGCAGCGTAGCGTCGACGCGCTGACCGAGCAGCTGGGCTCGTTCCCGACGCTGCTTGGGGCGGGCGTGGGGTTGTGGGACGACTTCAGCTATGCGCAAACGTTTGCCGAGATCAAAGGGCTTGGCTATATCGACCTGCATCTGTATCCGATGGTGACCGACGGTCAGAGCAACCTCGAGCGGCTGCTCACCTGGCCAGAGCGCATCCGCGCTATCGATGCCAGCAAGCGGATCATCCTCGGCGAGATGTGGCTGTACAAGGCGGGCGCCGATCAGCGCTTCACGTCTGCGACCGATCCGACCATCGCTGCGCGGGACGTATTCGGGTTCTGGGCACCGCTCGACAGCAAGTTCCTATCCGCGGTCAACGCGGCGGCGCGGGAGAAAGGCATCGAGCTCGTCGCGCCATCCCGGTCCCGCTATTTCTTTGCTTACTTGGACTACAACGATCCGAACAGCTTCCAGCTGCGCGCGTTGGACCTGCTCAATCTCGCCAGCCAGCGCGCCAACGCTGCGATCGCGAAGGGTCAGTACACCGAAACCGGGCACGCGTTTCGGAAGATGTAGTGCGGTCCACGCCTCCTGTCATCCGATGCCGATACCCGTAGCATTCACCGGCGCCCCGGCCTGATCGGCAGCCGCCCGCGCCAATATTGAATCAGCAGGTAGCCGCCGGCCATCCCGCCCAGGTGTGCGAAGTGCGCCACACCCGCCTGCGTTCCCGTAACGCCGAGCAGGAGCTCCAAGCCCCCATAC
>DATJZQ010000157.1:0-3954 GCA_035499005.1 Burkholderiales bacterium
CCACTCACGCCGCGGCAGCGGGCGCCAGGTCTCGGCACTGATCCAGGTCGAAAAGCTGCCGTTGTGCTGCCATCGCCCGAGGCTCGCATAGCGAGGCGATTCGTCGACCTGATACACGGTCTGGCGCCACGCCCTGCGTATTTCAGCGATCCCGGACACTCGTTTCAGCGTGATCGCGGATAGCGTTTCAACGTGATCCCGGACGGAGTTGGCGCGCGCGAGTGAGGGTTGTCATCGTAGCTCAGGTGTCCGGCATCAGCCTGAAGCCGACCGTGTTGTCCACGCCGGCGAGCATCGCCGGGGTGGGCAACGCGGCGCCGAAGGCGCTCTGCATGGAAGGGTGTTGTCGCAGGCCTGTCCACGGCGGCGGGCGTCGCTTGCGACGAACGACCGCCGCGGTGGGCAGGCCGTGTTCGACGCGCCGGTGTGCGCGCAGTACCTCATGCGCGAAGCGATCATTGGTCTTGCTCCTGATCCGCGTTCTTGCGCAGCGACGGCCCCTTCAGCTCGATGCGATGGGAACAGTGCACGATGCGGTCCAGGATCGCATCGGCGATGGTCGGATCGTCGAGCCAGGCGTGCCACTGCTTGACGGCCATCTGGCTGGTGATCAACGTGGCCTTGGTTCCCACCCGGTCGTCCAGCAGTTCGAGCAGGTCCGTGCGATCAGATGGTTCCATGGGCGCGCCGGCGAAGTCATCGAGGACCAGGACATCGATGCGCGCAAGCTGTGCGAGGCGCCGACCGAAGGTTCCGTCGCCGTGAGCAACGCGCAGCTCCATCATCAGCCGCGTGGTGCGCGTGTACAGCACCGTGAAGCCGCAGCGTGCGGCCTGCCTGGCCAGCGCGCATGCCAGCCAGGTCTTCCCCGTGCCGGTCATACCCGTGATGAGGACCGTGCGGGCATGTCGAACCCAGTCGCAGCCGGCCAGCGCCGTGACGAGGTGGCGATCGAGGTGCCGCGAGTCGCGCCACAGGATGTCCTCGATGCAGGCACCGCTGACCTTCAGCCTGGCGGCCTTCAGCAGCCGTGTCAGCCGCTTGTTGTCGCGCCAGTCGATCTCGCGCTGAACGAGCATGCTCAGCCGGTCCTCGAAGCCGAGCTCGGTGGCGGCGCTGCTGGTGGCCTGATCGGCGATGGCGGCCACCATGCCGTCCAGGCGCAGCGCCTTCAGTTGCTCGATGGTGTGTGCTTGGATCACAGGTTCTCCTTCGTCAGTGGTAGTAGTCCGGGCCGCGCACGTTCTCGTGCAGCGGCAGCGAGGTCTGCGTGGCCGTCGTGGGGAGCGGCTGGCGGTCCATGCCGCACTTGAGGATCGAGTCGATGGTGCGCAACATCGGCGAGCGGATCGCCATCGCTCGCGTGCAGGCCGCCTCCAGCCGCGGGCCGCCGTACGTGCGTGCCAGGCGCTGCATCCCCAGGCAAGCGCGGTAGCCTTGCTCAGGGTGCGGTCGATGCTCCATCTGCCAGCGCACGACCGCCGCGCAGGCCGCGCCGATGCGCTCGCCCCAGGCGATCAACTTGGCCGGCGTCCAGTCTCGATGTGCCCGGTGCGACGCCGGCATGTGCTCGGCAATGGTCGTGAAGCGGCCCTTGAGGGCGCTGTAGGCGTGGACGGCCACGCGCTGCTGGCCGGCGAAGGCCTCCACTGTCGTGCTGGTGATGCGCAGCTCGACCACGCTGCGCACCAGCCGGTTCGGGACGGAGTAGTAGTGCTCGTCGAGCTCGACGTGGTAGTCGATGTTCACCCGGGCCTTCTTGAAGCGCATGATCGCCATGCGGGTCGCCGGCAGTGGCCGCAATGCCGGTTGGTCCAGCGCCTCGAACGCCTCGCGGCGGCAGCCCGGCAGCT
Organism: Burkholderiales bacterium; assembly: GCA_035499005.1. Lineage (GTDB taxonomy): Bacteria > Pseudomonadota > Gammaproteobacteria > Burkholderiales > SHXO01 > SHXO01. Next base: position 1,854 of record DATJZQ010000157.1, read on the forward strand.
TCTTGAACGGCCGGTTGTTCACGTCGCGGATCAACACGGCGATCGCCGCATTGAGCTCGGCCAGGCTGAAGAAGCGCCGGTTGCGCAGCCGCGCGAGGATCCACCTCTCGATGACGAGCACTCCGGTCTCCACCTTCGGCTTGTCGCGTGGATGAGCTGGACGCGCCGGGAGCACCGCCACGTTGTAGTACTCGCACAGTTCCTCCAGCAGCCGGCCCGGCGTCGGGTCGTAGCGGTCCGGACGTGCGATGAGGGCACGAGGCTGGTCGGGCACGATCAACTTGGGCACGCCGCCGAAGAACTCCAGTGAGTCGATGATCGAGCCGACCCAGTCGGCCGCGTTCTGGGTGGCCGTGGCGCAGGCGTACGTGTAGTTGGATGCGCCCAGCGTCGCGACGAAGATCTGCGCCTGGCTGATCTCGCCGGTCGTCGGGTTCACGATCGGCACCGTCTGGCCGGCGTAGTCGACGAACAGCTTCTCGCCGCCGACGTGGACTTGGCGCATCGAGCGCTTCTGGCTCGCCGCCCACTCGCGGTACTTGATGCAGAAGCTCGTGTACTTGTAGGCCAGCCCGCCTCGCTGCTGGTGGTACTCCTCCCATAGCAGCTGCAGCGTGACGCCGGGGCGCTTCAGTTCTCGGTGGATGTAGGCGTAGTCGGGTTCGAGGTGTCGCGCGGCACGCGGCACGGCAGGCTGATATAGCCGCGCTTCGAGTTGCTCGTCGCTGAGCGTCTGGGCCACCGCCCAGTCGACTCCGGCGGCGCGCGCCTTGCGCGCGATGTCGTTGATAGTGCTCTTGCCGATGCCCAGCACGCGCGAGCACTCGCGCAGGCTCAGCCCCGACTCGAGATGCAGGCGTAGGGTCTGTCGTATTTGTCGCATGGTGATCCTGGGGGTAGGCATGGCGGCCGAAAAATCGGCCAGCATGCCCCACGCTCAGATCACTCGCGCGACGCCGCTCCCGTCCGGGATCATGCTGAAACCCTGTCCGGGATCAGCCTGAAACGCTGTCCGGCTTCCGCTGAAACGCTGTCCGGGATCGTTTGAAACGGGTGTCCGGGATCACGTGAAATACGCACTCCGACAAACGGCACTCAGAGTCATGTCCGGGAGGGGCACTCCGCGGGTGCTTGGGAAGACGAACTCGGCCCCAGGCGTGCGCGGCAGGCTCCGTAGAAGCGCGACAGCAGCCTCGGAAAGCGGCACTCGATGCAGTTGGCCTGCCTTCATACGCTCGCCCGGAATTTGCCACTCGGCCGCTTCCAGGTCGATCTCCGCCCAGGTCGCATTGCGCACCTCGCCCGACCGTGATGCGCACAGGATGGCGAATTCGAGCGCACGCGCTCCCAGCCCCTCGGCCTTGCGCAAACGAGCCATGAACCGAGGCAGGTCGCCGTAAGCCATGGCGGCGTGATGCCGCACCTTCGCGACCTTTTGCGGGTCCGCCAGCATCGCCTGGAGATTGGCCTTCCATGCCGCAGGGTTGGGGCCCGTGCGGTAGCCCCGCGCGATCGCCCAGTCCAGGACGTTCTCGATGCGACACCGCACCCGCGTCGCGGTCTGGTGCTTCTCGACCCAGATCGGTTCCAGGACGTCGTGGACGTGCGTTGGAGTCACATCCTGTACCAGCAGTGCGCCGATGGTCGGGAAGGCGTAGGTCTCAAGCGTCGATCCCCACTGAGCCGCGTGCTTCGCGTTCTTCCAGCCCGGCGCCTCGGCCTTGATGAAGGTGGCCGCGCATTCGGCAAATGTCTTCGAGGCCGCCCGTTGCGCCAGTTCCGCGCTGCGCGCTGAGCGTGCTGCCTGGATGGGGCTCACCCCTTGGCGCAGCTGCGCTCTCGCCTCCCGAGCGGACACGCGAGCCTCGGCAAGCGTCACATCGGGAAACCCGCCGAGTCCCATGTCGCAGCGCTGTCCACTGGGGTCGCTGTAGCGAAGGATCCAGGACCTTGACGTGCCACTTGGCGCAACACGAAGCGCTAACCCGGCGACCGAGCCGACCATGTGCAGGCCGGGCTCCCGCAGCCTCGAAACCTCGAGCGCCGTGAGCTCCCGCGCCTTCTTCGGCATGGCCCGGCGTCCCAACATCCGTACCAACAA
>DATJZQ010000158.1:0-71154 GCA_035499005.1 Burkholderiales bacterium
AGGGATGTCGCGCGTGTTGATGGCTTCGATCAAAACCTTCAGCCCGTGCTTGGCCGTCTCTTTTCCGGCGAACTGCAGACTGGCGATATAGGCTTCGCGCATCCTCTCTTCGTTTACGCCACGCGGCTTGAGACCCGCCATGCAGTGGATCTGCCGGCAGCCCAGCGCGACCGCATACTCGATTGCTTTGCCGATGCCCTCCTGGAACTCGCCGGCCCGGGCTGGATCGCATGCGGTTCCCCGATCGCCGGCGTTCCAGTCGCCTGGCGGCGTGTTGAACAAGATCACTTCGAGCTTGCTCGCGCGCACCACCTCAGCCAGCTGGTTCTTGTCGTAGGTATAAGGAAAGAGGAACTCGACACCCTTGAAGCCGGCTCGCGCCGCGGCTGCAAAGCGGTCCATGAAGTCGACTTCGTTGAACATCATCGACACGTTGGCGTTGAGCTTGGGCATGCGCAATCTCCCGGCGTTCGGAATGGAGAATTGTACTTGCTCCCGCACCGAGACGCCGCCCCGCTATAATCGACCGTCGCCTGTGTCTCGCAGCGGAGCTCCACTTCATGACTCGTTTCACCGGAACAGACAGCTACGTCTCCACCGAAGATCTGACCATGGCGGTCAACGCCGCCATCACGCTGGAACGGCCTCTGTTGATCAAGGGCGAACCGGGGACCGGCAAGACCATGCTGGCCGTCGAGGTGGCGAAGGCCCTGGAGCGGCCATTGATCCAATGGCACATCAAGTCGACGAGCAAGGCGCAGCAGGGCCTGTACGAATACGACGCCGTGTCACGTCTGCGCGATTCGCAGCTCGGGGATGGGCGAGTGCACGATATCGCCAACTACATCAAGCGCGGCCCGCTGTGGGAGGCTTTTCACAGCGAAGTCCCCGCCGTCGTGCTCATCGATGAGATCGACAAGGCGGACATCGAGTTTCCCAACGACCTGCTGCGCGAGCTGGACCGCATGGAGTTCTACGTGTACGAGACGCAGCAGCTGGTCCGCGCGACGCACCGCCCCACGATAATCATCACCAGCAACAACGAGAAAGAGCTGCCGGATGCGTTCCTGCGACGCTGCTTCTTCCACTACATCAAGTTTCCGGACAAGGACACCATGACGCGGATCGTCGACGTGCACTATCCAGGCCTCAAGAAAGCGCTGCTGCGCGAGGCGCTGGAGGCGTTCTTCGAGATCCGGGAGGTCCCCGGGCTCAAGAAGAAGCCGTCGACCTCGGAGCTGCTCGACTGGCTCAAGCTGCTCATGGCCGAGGACATCGCGCCCGAGGTGCTGCACTCGCGCGATCAGCACAAGATCATGCCGCCGCTCGCCGGCGCGCTGCTCAAGAACGAGCAGGACGTGCATCTGTTCGAGCGGCTGGTGTTCATGTCTCGCCGAACTCGAACTTAGGCTATTGAGGTTGGCTTTGCATAGCCCATGTTGACTGAGTTTTTCTTCAAGCTGCGCGAAGGCGGCGTCCCGGTCACCATCAAGGAGTTCCTGGTGCTGCTGGAGGCTCTGCGCAGCCGGCTCACCAACGGGAGCCTCGACGAGTTCTACTACCTGGCGCGCGTGTGCCTGGTGAAGGACGAGACGCACTTCGACCGCTACGACCGCGTCTTCGCCGCGTATTTCAGGGGCGCAACGGCACTGCAGGACGACCTTCTCGCGAGCATTCCCGAAGAGTGGCTGCGGCGGCAGGCGGAGCTGCTGCTGACCGAGGAGGAAAAGGCGCTGATCCGCTCGCTCGGCGGATGGGAGAAGTTGATGGAGACGCTGCGGCAACGGCTGGAGGAGCAGCGCGGCCGCCACCAGGGCGGTTCGAAGTGGATCGGGACCGCCGGCACATCACCCTTCGGCGCGTATGGCTTCAACCCGGAGGGCGTGCGCATCGGGCAGACTGCCTCGCGCAACCGCAGCGCGGTCAAAGTCTGGGATCAGCGCGCCTATAGCAACCTTGACGATACGGTGGAGCTCGGAACGCGCAACATCAAGCTCGCGTTGCGGCGGCTGCGGCGCTTCGCTCGCGAAGGCGCCGCCGAGGAGCTGGATCTGGATGACACCATCCGCTCGACCGCACGAAACGCAGGCTGGCTCGACATCAAGATGGTGCCCGAGCGTCATAACGCGGTGAAGGTGCTCCTGTTCCTGGATGTAGGCGGTTCGATGGACGACCACGTGCGCATCTGCGAGGAGCTGTTCTCCGCCGCGCGTGCCGAGTTCAAGCACCTGGAGTATTTCTACTTCCATAATTTCGTCTACGAGACAGTGTGGAGAGACAATCGCCGGCGGCACACCGAAAAGATTGGCCTGTGGGATCTCATGCACACTTTCGGCCACGACTACAAGGTGATCCTGGTGGGCGACGCCACCATGAGCCCTTACGAGATCGCCTATCCGGGCGGCTCGGTGGAGCACAACAACCAGGAGCCGGGTGCGCTGTGGCTCAAGCGGCTCCTCGACGTCTACAGCCATTCGGTGTGGCTCAACCCGCAACCCGAGGATCGCTGGGGTTACTACGACTCGATCGGGATGGTGCGCGAGCTGATGGGCAGCCGCATGTTCCCGCTCACGCTCGGCGGCCTGGAGGCCGGGATGCGCGAGCTCACCCACTGAGACGCTAGCTCGCTTCTCGCGCCTCGAAATCCAGCTCGCCCGGCGCGAGGAAACGCGCGGCGATCTCCGCCGCTGGCAGCGGCCTGCTGAACAGATAGCCCTGGTACTCGTCGCAGCCGAGCCGGGCCATCGCGTCCAGCTGCGCGCGGGTTTCCACGCCCTCGGCGGTCACCTGCAGCCCGAGTGAGTGAGCCATCGCGACGATGGCCTGGACGATGGCCACGTCGCTGCGTTCGTGCTCGATGTTGCGTACGAAGCTGCGATCGATCTTGAGCGAGTGTATCGGCAGCTGGCGCAGATAAGCCAGCGATGAGTAGCCGGTGCCGAAATCGTCCACCGCGATGTGCACCCCTTCCTGCCCCAGCTTGCGCAGCACGGCGATGTTCTCCTCCGCGTTCTGCACCAGCAGGGATTCGGTCATCTCGAGCTCGAGGTAGCGGGGGTCGAGGCCGGTGGAGCTCAACACGCGCGAGACGCCGCGCGCGAACTCGCGCGGATGGATGAGCTCCCGCGCCGAGATATTCACCGCCACCTTGAGCGGCGGATAGCCGTTGTCCAGCCACGCCTTGGCGCGCTGGCACGCCGTCCGCAGCACCCACTGGCCGATCGGCTCGATCAAGCCCGACTCCTCGGCCACCGCCATGAACGTGACGGGGGAGAGCACGCCCCGGTCGGGATGCAGCCAGCGCAGCAGCGCCTCCATGCCCACGATCCTGCCGCTGCGCATGCTGACGAGCGGCTGGTAGTACAGGGTGAACTCCTGGCGCTCGAGAGCCACGCGCAGCGCTGTTTCCAGAGTGTGCCGCTCGACCGCCCGCACGTTCATCTCGGGCGAGAAGAACTGGTAGTTGTTCCGGCCTTTTTCCTTGGCGTGGTACATCGCCGTGTCGGCGTTTTTCATCAGAGCGCGGTCGTCTTCCGCATCCAGCGGGAAAATGCTGATGCCGATCGAGCACGAAGTGTTGAGCGTGTGGCCGGCAACCTCGCAAGGCCGCGCCAGCGCCTTGATGATCTTGCCCGCGACCTGCGCGGCATCCTCGGCCTGCTGCAGTCCCTCCAGGGTGACGACAAACTCGTCGCCGCCCAGGCGCGACAGGGTGTCCCCCTTGCGGATGCAGGTCTGCATGCGGCTCGCCACTTCCTTCAGCAGCAGATCTCCCACCTGATGCCCGAGCGAGTCGTTGATGTTCTTGAAGCGGTCCAGGTCGACGAACAGCAGCGCCAGCGATTGCCCCGTGCGCCGCGCCGCGACGATGCCTTGCTCCAGGCGGTCGTTGAACAGCACGCGGTTGGGCAGTTCGGTCAACGGGTCGCGGGTGGCGAGATAGCTGATGCGTGCTTCCGCCGTCTTGCGGTCGGTGATGTCACGCCCGGTGCCACGCTGTCCGATGCGCCGGCCGGCGGCGTCCAGGATGCCGACGGCGTTGACCAGGATCCAGCGCGTCTCGCCCTGCCGGTTGACGATCATGTGATCGAGATCGTTGAACGATCCGTCCGGCCGCATGTTGTGGCGGATCCAGTCACGCACCCGCTCGGCTTCACCGGGCGGCATGAAATCCGTCGGCACGCGTCCGATCAGCTCCTGGTCCGAGTAGCCCCACACGCTCTGCACCCGGCTGGAGACGTACGTCAGGTGGCCTTCCAGGTCGGCCTCCCAGACGTACTCGCCGGCCGCGGCCGCGAAGTCGCGGAAGCGCGTCTCGCTTTCGCGCAGCGCTGCCTCCGCCGCCTGCCGCGCCTGCTCGCGCTGAAAGTTGTCGAGCGCGAAGGACAGGTTCATCGTCAGCTTGTCGAGCAGCGAGACCAGCTCATCGTCGAAGAACCCGGTCTGATCCGCGTACAGCTCGAGCGTGCCGACCACTTTGCCCTGGCAGCGCAGCAGACACGTGGCCATGGAGCGGATGTTGAGATCGGCCAGGACGTCGCGCCAGGGGGCCGTGCGCGGCTCGGCCGACACGTCGTTGCACACCACGTTCACCCCGCTGCGCAGGGCGTGCCCCGAAATCCCTTGCCCTTCCGCCTTGCCCGGATCGGTCGAGGCGATAAAGCGCTTGGCGTGCCCCTTGTCATCTCCGGCGGAGGCAACTGTTTCCACCAATCCAGTCTTGAAATCGATCAGCGCGATGCTGACGAAGACGAAATGGACGTACGCCACCGCGACGCGGCAGATCGCGCCGAACAGCTCTTCGGAGTTGCGGCTGTGCACGATGGCGCCGTTGGCTTCGCTCATCGCCGCATACATGTCTTTCAGGCGTGCGATGCGTTGGCGCGCCAGCCGGCGGTCGGTGATGTCGGCCGCCGTGCCGCGGTAGCCGCTGAAGCGGCCCTGCGCGTCGAACATCGGTTCCCCGCGCACCACTGCATAGCGCCCGCTGCGGCGGTCGCGGAACACCAGATCCCTGAATGGCAGGTGCGCGGCCAGCGCGAGGCGATGCTGCTCGCGTGCCTCCGGCGACTCCCACTCGATATCGAGGTCGAATCGCGTCTTGCCGATCAATTCCTCCGGCGGCGTGATGGTCTTGCCGGACGTGCCAGCGGAAAAGAACCTGAAGCGCAGCTCCGCGTCCTGCTCCCAGTACCAATCGGCCGACAGCTCGGTCAGGCTGCGGAAGCGTTGCTCGCTCGCGCGCAGCCGTTCCTCCGCGGCGTGCCGCTCGGTGACGTCGATCAGCACCAGCACCACCACGCGGCTGCCGTCGGGGCGCGTCAGCGCTGACTTGCGCACTAGCATCCAACGAACATCGTCGCCGATCGTGTAGGGACGCTCGTATTCGACGAGCACGGCACCGGACAGCGCCTGATCGTCGGTCTCCTGGTAGTACGCGGCGTCCTGCTCGGCGAAAAAGTCGTAGTCGGTTTTACCCAGGATCTGCTCGACCGGGTTGCGGAAGAAGTCGCAGAACGAGGCGTTCGCGGCGATGTAACGGTGGTGCTCGTCCTTCACCAGAACCGGGGTCGGGATGGCATCGATCAGCGCATCGAGAAAGCGCTTGGCCTCGGCGATTTCCGCCACCACGCTCACGCGCTCCTGCGCGAGACTGCTCAGCAGCAGCGTGGCGAGCGATGAGACGATACCGTAGGTCTGCAGCGCAGTCAGGCCGTCCTGCATCGCGGCCGACGCGAACGGCCCTGTACCGAGCAACGTTGCGCCCGCCGCAACCGCGAAAGTGAGCAGGTTCAGCGCTGTGACCCACGCGAGTGGCAGGTGCATGGCGGTAAGCAACGCCAGGCTGAGGTACACGTAGGCGCCACCGCTGCCAGAGGGCAGCGCAAATACACTCGCTCCGACCACCAGCTGCGGCAGCACGAGCAGGAGCCGCCTGGGTGCGAAACGCAGCCGGATGCTCCCGCTTGTCCAGGACAGCAGCACGGGGGTCAGCAGCAGCACACCCAGCGCATCGCCTCCCCACGCGGTGCCCCAGGCTGCGATCCAGCCATGCCAGTATTCGAGGTGGCCCCAGTGAGCGCCGGTCGCGCTGCAGGTGGCCGCGATGATCGAGCTCAGGAAGGCGCCCACGCAGATGAGCGACAGGACGTGGCGCGGGTGCTCCAGCGCCCGGGAGAAGCGGAGTTTGTGCTGCAATACCCAGGCGCCAGTCAGCGCCGAGAGCGTGCCGCCGAGGGCGAACAGCAGGCACACCGCTGTGCTCGCGCCCGCGCCGTACTGAACCGCGAAAGCACCGATTGCAATCGCTGGTGCCAGACGCAAGCCGCCGAGCAGCAGGGCGGCAAGCCCCAGCCCGGCCGGGAGCCAGACGAAACTCGTGTGCGCGGCCTGCAGACTGGCCCGCGCGATCAGGAAATAGGCCGCGGCCACAAGCAGCAGCCATCCGGCATCCCTCAGCAGCGGGCGGTGCGATGCAGGGAGTGCGGTTTCGCCTCGGACAGCGTGCATCGCGCGGGAAGCGTGGCGGTGCAGGCTAGGCCGATCGGCCCCGCTAGACCGCGCGTCGTTCACCGGAGGCGGGCGGCGCGACCTTCATGACCTCTTCCACCGAGGTCATTCCGGCCACGATCTTCAGTGCACCACTCACGCGCAGCGGCTTCATGCCGTCGCGGATCGCCTGGTCGCGCACTTTGTTGAGGTCGGTTTGCGGGCCGATCAAGCCGCGCTGGGAGCGCGTGAGCGTCATCATTTCGTAGATACCGATGCGTCCCATGTAGCCGGTCATGCGGCACTCCAGGCAGCCCTTGGCCAAGTTCACGCGCCCCGGGAGCGGCACCTGCCACGGATGCGTGAGCGATTTCCAGCTCTCCTCGTCGACCGTGCCCGGCTCCCTGCAGTGCGGGCACAACGTGCGCACCAGCCGTTGGGCCAGCACGCCGAGCAAAGTCGAGTGCAGCAGGAACGGCTCGACGCCGATGTCCAGCAGTCGCGTCACTGCTGAGGGCGCGTCGTTGGTGTGCAGGGTGGACAGCACGAGGTGACCGGTGAGCGCCGCCTGCACGGCCATGTCGGCGGTTTCCGTGTCGCGGATCTCGCCCACCATGATGATGTCCGGGTCCTGACGCATCAGCGTACGCACGCCGCTCGCGAAGTCGAGTCCGATGCCCGACTGCACCTGCATCTGGTTGAACTGAGGCTCCACCATTTCGATCGGATCCTCGATCGTGCAGACGTTTACGTCGGGGCTGGCGAGCTGCTTGAGCGTGGAATACAAAGTGGTGGTCTTGCCCGAGCCGGTCGGGCCGGTCACCAGGATCACGCCATGCGGGCGGCCGACGAGCTGGTTCCAGCGCTTCTTGTCGTCGTCGGAAAAGCCGAGCTCGGTGAAGTCCTTGACCAGGACCTCGGGGTTGAAAATGCGCATCACGAGCTTCTCGCCGAAGGCGGTAGGCATGGTGGACAGGCGCAGCTCCACCTCGTCGCCATCTGGGGTGCGCGTCTTGATGCGACCGTCCTGCGGGCGGCGCTTTTCGACCACGTCCATGCGCCCCAGGATTTTGATGCGGCTGGTCATCGCACCCAGCACCGGCGTGGGAATCTGGTAGACCTGATGCAGCACGCCGTCGATGCGGAAGCGCACATTGCCCGCTTCGCGCCGCGGCTCCAGGTGGATGTCGCTCGCGCGCTGGTCGAATGCGTACTGCAGCAGCCAATCCACGATGCTGACGACGTGACGGTCGTTGGCATCCAGCTTGCCGCTCTGGCCGAGCTGCACCAGCTGCTCGAAATTGGCGATGTCGCTGATGACGCCCTGGCTCTGCTGCGAGGCGCCGTGCACCGAGCGCGCCAGGTTGTAGAACTCGATCTGGTAGTTGGCGATGTCCTGGGGATTGGCCAGCACGCGCTTGATCGCGAGGCGCAGGATCTGCGCGAGCTCCGTCTCCCATTCGCGCACATAGGGCTCGGACGTCGCGATCACGACTTCCTTGGCGGTGACCTGCACGGGCAGAATGCGGAAGCGCGCCGCGTAAGCATTGGACATCACCTTGGTCACGGCCGCGAAGTCGATCTTGAACGGGTCGATGTGCATGTAAGGAAGATCGACCTTGGCGGCGAGCCACTCGCTCAGCGCATCGAGGCTCAGCAGGTGCTTGGGCTTGCGCGGGTCTTTCCATTTCTGCTCGGCAATGACGATCAGGGGATGAGCATCCCCCTTGCGCAGCGCTTTCGTGGCGAGCAGGGCGTCCGCGGCCTCGCGGGTGGCGAGCTGATCGGCGACCAGGTCGCGCAGGATCTCATCGAGCGTCAGCCTGCGATCAGGTTGCCGTTGCGGGGCGGCGGCGCGGGCTGTTGTTGGGGCGGCCATCTGGCGGGTCGCGGTTCGGGTTGGGGCTCCGAGCGTCGGACGAAGCGAATTCCATTCCAACGGCAGGGCAGGGCACTGCGTCCGATGGTGTGCGCCGCTCCTCATGAGCGACGGGCGCCATTTCGACGAGGTTCTCGCACTGCGGCAGGCTCGCTCGGGATCGCGCGCGAACCGCGGGAGCGCGCTCAACACCTTGTGCTGCAACACAAAAGATGGCGCGCCCAAGCCGTGTAACGCGTGCGGTGCTGGGGAGCGGCCTGCGCAGAACCGCCCGGATCAGGGGCGAGTCGGCGCCTGATGCCGCGGCCGACCTGACGCTTCGATCGTCCCGATGTGGAAGCCGAACTTCCCGGTTGCGCGGTCGCTGAGGTAGTGGTTGAGGGTGTTGCGCACGGTCGCAAAGGCCAGCTGCTCCCAGGGGATGTCGGCCTCTTCGAACAGGCGTGCCTCGAGCGTCTCGGCACCGGCGCCGATCTGGGCGTCGAGCAGCCGCCCGCGGAACAGCAGATACACCTGATCGATGTGGGGCAGGTTGTAGAGCGAGAACAGCGCGGCGATCTCGACGCGCGCGTTGGCTTCCTCCAAAGTCTCGCGTTGCGCCCCCTCGGCCGTGGTTTCGCCCTTCTCCAGAAAGCCGGCCGGGACCGTCCACAGGCCGTGGCGCGGCTCAATCGCGCGCCGGCACAGCAAGATGCGGCCCTCCCACTCTGCCACACAGCCCACGATCATCCGCGGGTTCTCGTAGTGGATCGCGTGGCAGCTGTCGCACACCCAGCGCGGCAAGGTGTCGCCGTCCGGTACGCGCCGGGCGACGGGTGCTGCGCAGTTGCTGCAGAAGTTCAAAACGAGAACTATCGCGTTGAGGCAGGTTCTGTCAGCGCGGCTTGAGATTGCGGATGTAGACGACGATCTGCTTGATCTGGTCGTCGGTGAACACTCCGCCGAAAGCCGCCATGCGTCCGGGCTTGCCGAACTTGATGCGCTCGAAGATCTGCTCGTCGGTCTTCTCGGTGCCCATCAGCTGAGGCCCTTTGCCTGCCCTGCGCCCGCCGTCCTCGTGACAGAAGCCGCAGATGTTGCTGAACGCACCGTGAGCGCTGAACTCCGGCGCCTTCGCCGGCTCAGACTGGTCCGCGGTCTTGGTCTGCGCTGGCTGGCCAGCGTCTTTGGGTGTCTCGTAGCGCGTCATCGGTGTCGCGGGCTTGGTGTCGTCGGCCGCGGCGCTACAAGCCGCGAGAGCGAGGCACACTGCCGTCGCGGACACGGCGTGGTGGACCGCACTACGCGCTGCCGCCTGCAGACTCGTCATCTCGAATCTCCTCTGAAGCGATATTTTATCCCACCATAAAAAAGAGGCGGGGAAGATTCCCCGCCTCCGATGTGCAGCGCGTTTGCGGCGAAATTACGGCAGCGCAAACACTTTGAGGACGCCGGCGTCCTTCGGATAGCTCGCGTACGGTTCGCCGAACCATTCGCCGTAGCCATCGCCGACCAGGCTGCCCCACCCGGTTACCACCGCAATGTACTGCTTGCCCTTCGCGGTGTACGTGATGATGCCGCCGTTGTGGCCCATGCCGTTCTGGTGACCCCACAGCAGCTTACCGTTGCTCGCGTCGTAGGCGCGCAGTACTCCATCCGCGCCCGGCACGAACAGCAGGTTGCCGCCGGTGGTGAGCAGGCTGGCGTGCGGCGGTACGTCATAGTGGATGCTGAACGCGACCTTGCCGGTGATCGGATCGCGCCCATCGACGTGGCCGTACATGCGCTCTTCGCCCTTGGCCGGCACGAACTTGAAGTCCGCGCCGATGTTGAGTTGCGCCATCGGCTCCAGCACCGGGGTGGTCTTCACCACCTCGAGGTCGATACACCACTCGTAGCCGACGCGGTAGAACAGCTTGGTCTTCGGATTGTAGGAACCCGAGTTCCAGCTCAAACCGCCGGCGATGGCCGGGCACAGGTTCTCGTGCTTGCCCTCGCGCAGGTCGCGGCGTCCCACCAGCGTGCCGTCGTCCTTGATGGTCTGAACGAAGTTGATGTTCTTGACGAACGGCCAGACCTTCTGCGGGTTGGCGTTGCGGTCGTACACGAACACGAAGCCGCCCTTGTTCGGGTGGACCACGTACTTCTTGCCGCCCTGGTCGATGAACATGAACTCGCCCATCGCGCTGTCGAAGTCCCACGCGTCATGCGGCAGCTCCTGCCAATAGCCCTTGAGCTTGCCGGTGTCGGGATCGAGCAGCACGACCGAGGTGGTGTACAGGTTCACGCCGGGCCGCGGGCCGTTGTTCTGCCAGTCGGGACCGGCCCAGTCGTACAGAGGTGCCGGGTTGCCGGTTCCCCACCACACGGAGTTGGTCTCTGGATCGTACGAGCCCGCCATCCAGCCGCCCCCGCCGCCCGTCTTCCACGAGTCGCCGCCCCAGGTGTTGCGCGAATCCCCGTTGTCCTCATTGCCACCCACCGTGAAGAACTGCCACACCTGCTGGCCGCTCTTGGCGTCGACGCCGAAGATGGGACCGCGATAGGGCCACTCGCCGCCCTGGGCGCCGATGATCACCTTGTCCTTGACCACCAGCGGAGCGCCGGTGAAGCCCACAGTCAGCTTCTCGGAGTTGATCAGCTTCGTTTCCCAGTTGAGCTTGCCGGTCTTCGCGTCGACCGCGACCAGCTTGCCGTCCAGGGTGCCCATGTAGATGTTGCCGTAACCCGCTGCGATGCCGCGGTTATAGGGCGAGTGGGTCTGCTTGGCGACCAGATCTTCGTTGAGCTTCTGCTTGTAGGTCCACAGCATCTGCCCGGTCGCCCCGTCCAGCGCGTAGAGCTGGTTGTACGAGCTCGTGTAGTAGACCACGCCGTCGATGGCCAGGGGGAAGCTCTGCAGCCCACGATAGGCGCGCGAGGCGACGTGCGACCAGGCCTCCTGCAGCCGTCCCACGTTCGCGGTGTTGATCTGATCGAGCGCGCTGTAATGCCACGACTTGTAGGTGCCGTGATACATCATCCAGTTGCCCGGCTCGCCCGCCGCATTCAACAGACGATCGTAAGTCACGTCGGCGGCACCGGCCTGCGCTGCGACGCAGGCGAACGCCGCTGCCGCAACGGCCTTGACGCCGCCGGCAACCTGGTTCTTCCATCGTTTCATAAGTCTCTCCCGATATTGAGTCTTCGCACGACAACTGAAATCACTTTTTGTTCAACTCGGGACTTGCCGTCGGCGCCTTCGGTTTTATGGTTTTGTGCTGCAGGAAAGTGCGCTGCGGAAAATCCGGACGAGACTCTAGTCCCAGTCGCACTCCTTTGCAAGCGAAGTCGTCGAAGCGGGAGAACCACGCTGTTCTTGGGTCGTCGCACGCCGGCGTTTTCATAGGACAATGAGCGCCTTGACCGTCAGTTTTCAAGCAAGGCTAAGCGCGTTGGCAACCATCCGAGTCACCCCGGTGCTCGCTCTGGACGAGCGCGATCTGCAGGAGACCTTCGTGCGTTCGCCCGGACCGGGTGGACAGAACGTCAATAAGGTTTCCACCGCGGTGCAGCTGCGCTTCGCGCTGGAACAGAGCGCGGACCTGACGGCGGAGGTTCGGCGCAGGCTCCGCGCGTTGGCAGGCCGGCGCGTCACGGCGGACGGATGGCTCGTCATCGAGGCTAACCGCTTCCGCAGCCAGGCGCGCAACCGGGAAGACGCGCGCGCCAGGCTGGTCGAGCTCGTACGCAAGGCTGCGCACCCGCCCAAGCCGCGTCGCCCCACCCGGCCCAGCGTGGCATCCAAGGAGCGCCGGCTGCGGGACAAGCGCGCCCGCGCTCGCACCAAGTTGGCGCGCGGACGGAGTGCTCTGGATCAGGGCTAGAACCCGCGTTGCAGCAGCTGTGCTACGCACCGCTTCATCGGTGCTCGGGGAGAATGCGCTGAAGCAAGGCGACCAGCGTCTCGCGCTCCGCGGCAGTCAGATTGCTGACCAGGCGCTTCTCATGGCGCGCGACCCGCTGTTTCAGCCTCTTCAAAAGTGCCGTGCCGGCGGCCGTCAGCGAAATACCGTTCACACGGCGATCCTCGACTGAGGCGCGGCGCGCCACCAGCCCGCGCGCCTCGAGCTTGTCCAGCGCCGGCACCAGGCTGGAGCGGTCGAGGCGGGCCGCGTTTGCCAGCTCGGTCTGCTTCAGGCCCGGATTGGCTTCGATGATGACCAGCATGCCGAACAGGCCCGGGCTCATATCGAGCTCACCCATCGCCGCGGCGAAATCGTCGAAGATGGCGCGCTGCGCCAGGCGCAGATGGTAGCCGAGCAAACCCGGCAGCAGGCCGAGCTTGGCGCCCCCGGCGGCAGAGGCCGCGAGCGGACGAGCTTTGCGCCTAGGCGTTTCCGACATCCGGTGTTTTGTTTGACATCCAACAATTGGAGGTGTTACTTTGTTTCATCCTAGCGGAAATCGCCGCCGCTGACTATCGTGTCTTCCTGATCACCCTCGCAGCGCCATGACTTGGACCATCACCCTGGCCGGCGATCCGCAGAGCGCACCAGCGGAGGATGGCGAAACCGTGCTGGACGCGCTGCTGCGCCACGGCGTAGGGTTCGCTTACAGCTGCCAGTCGGGCAACTGCGGCACCTGCAAGTGCGAATACGTCGCGGGCGACATCCTGGAGCTCGAGTACTCGGAGCATGCGCTGTCAGCGGCCGAGCGCAGCCGCGGTGTGATCCTCGCCTGCCGGACGCAGGTGTGGGGCGACGTCGAGATCCGCCGCCTCACGGCCGAGGACTTCGTGATGCATCCCTCGCGAGTGATGCAATGCAGGGTGGCGGAGATGAGCTTCGCAACGCACGATGTGCTGCGGCTGCGGCTCGCGATCGAGTCGGGCGGTCCTTACACGTTTTCCGCCGGACAGTTCGCCAAGCTCGAGTTCGGCTTCGCCCCGAATGTCCCGCGCGACTATTCAATGGCCAATCGGCCGGACGATGCGATGCTGGAGTTTCACATCCGCTGCATGGCCGGCGGGGTGAGCAGCCATCTTCCGGCGCAGCTCAGGGTGGGCGATCCGGTGCGCGTCTCAGGTCCGTTCGGCACGTCGTATCTGCGCGAACAGCACCCCGGACCGCTGATCGCCGTCGCGGGCGGCACCGGCCTCGCCCCGATCCGCTCCATCATCGCCGCCGCGCTCGCCAAGGGTATGGTGCAGCCGCTTCACCTCTACTTCGGCGTGCGCGCAGAGCGCGACGTGTATGGCGAGGCGGAATTGCGCGCATGGCAGGCCCAGCATCCGCAGCTGAAAGCGCACGTGGTGCTGTCCGATCAGCCGCAGCCCGGTGACGTGCACGAGACCGCCGCCACTCCGGCGCGGCGCTACGGCCTGGTGACGGACGCTGTGCGCGGTGATTTCGCCAGCTTTGCCGGGTTTCAGGCCTATCTCGCCGGGCCGCCGGCGATGGTGGACGCCGCCACGGAGCTGCTGCGCGCGGGCGGGATTGCGGCGCGCGACATCCACGCGGACGCCTTCTACAGAGCCATCGACCAGACAGCGTCGGGGGCGGTGGCATGAGCCGTCCGTTCAGCCTCGAAGGGCAAGTCGCTATCGTGAGCGGGGGCGCGCGCGGCATCGGCTACGCCGTCGCGCAAGAGCTGCTCCGGCTCGGCGCGCGCGTGACACTCGTCGATCCGGGCGTCTCGATAGCAGGCGAGGAGGCCGATGCCGACAGCGTGCAAACTGCCGCTGCCGCCCTGGGGGCCAACGCGTTGGCTGTGCCTGAAGACATCGCCGCGCCGGGAGCGGCGCAGACGGCGGTGCAGCTGACGCTCGAGCGCTTCGGCGCGCTGGACATCGTGATCAACAATGCGGCCATTCTGCGCGACGGCTTCATCTTCAAGTCGCAGCGCAGCGATTGGGAGCGCGTCATCCAGACCAACCTCACCGGCGCGTGGGCCTTGCTCGCCGCAGCGACGCCGGTCCTGCGCGATGCAGTGAAGAGCGGCCGCGCGCCAGGGCGGATCGTCAACATGACTTCGACCGCTGGACTGTACGGCAACTACGCTCAGTCAGCTTATGCGGCGGCAAAGGCGGGTCTGGTCGGGCTCACACGCGCTGTAGCGCTGGACATGGCGCGCTCCAAGGTGAACTGCAACGCCGTTGCGCCGTTTGCCGCCACGCGCGTGACCGAGTCCATCGCGCCGGCCAACCCGGCGCAACAGGCATACAAGGAGCGCGCGCTGAAAATCCCGGCCGGCCATGCCGCGCGCCTGGTCGGGTGGCTCTGCTCGCCGGGCTGCGATGTCACCGGCCAGATCTTCGGAGTGCGCGGGCGCGAGGTGTTTCTGTTTTCCCAGCCGCGGCCCGCAGTACGCGTGCTGACCGCGCCATTGGCGGACCTGACGCCGGAGTCACTTGACGCCGCCATCAGCATCGCGGTGCAGGATCAGCTGGTCGAGCTCACCTCCGACCTCGAAGCATTCGACAGCGAACCCATCCTCTAGCTATGGAGCGCAAGATGTCCACCACGGAAGCCACGCAAATCCAGATCCCCGAGGTGAAGACGGCGGCCGAGCTGGCCCAGCAGCCGGAGGAGTATCGCACCGCCGTGCAGAAGATCGTCATCAGCCACGCGGTCAACGAGCTGTACGGCGCGCAGGTGTTCGACGAGCCGGCCATCAAGCTCGCACCGACTCCCTACGCCAAGTGGCTGACCTGCCGGGTGGCGATGGAGGAGTATCATCATCACGTCCGCTTCAAGGCCTTGGCGGACGAGATCGGCGTCGAGCCGGAGCGCATGGATCCGCAGCACAAGCGCCCGCTGTCGATTTTCAGCTTCGCGCTCAGGACCTGGCCGGAATTCTGCGTGATCAAAGCCATCGCGGACTATGCCGAGATCCTGCAGGTGGAGGATCTGCTCCACTGCAGCTTCCATCCGCTGCGCAATCTGGCACGCATTACCATGCCGGAGGAGAAGTTCCACGCCAAGTTCGGCAAGGACTTCTGCCTGGACTTGATCCAGCGCGGCAGCGCCGCCGAGGTCCAGGACGCCATCGACCGCTACTTCCCGATCACGCCCGGTTTTTTCGGAGGCAGCCAGTCCAAGAACAACGAGATCTACCGCAAGTGGAAACTGAAGCAGCGCAGCAACGAGGAAATGCGGCAGGATTTCCTGACCCGCGTTACCGAGCTGGTTGAACGCGACTTCGGCTTGAAGCTCCCCGCGGTGAACTGAGCTGGAGCCGATTTGAACGACAGGAGGAGAACATGACACGAGCGGCCACGGACATCCGCGTGGAGCGCGACGCCTACTATCAGCGCATCGCGCAGGCTAATCTGACGCCGCTGTGGGAGGTGATGTCCGCGCTGGTGCCTGAGCAGCCGCGCTCCCCGTGTGTGCCGGCCATCTGGCGCTATCAACAGGTGCGCCCCTGGCTGATGGAATCGGGCCGGCTGATCTCGGCCAAGGAAGCCGTTCGGCGCGTGCTGATCCTGAAGAATCCCGGCCTGTCAGGCGCCTCGGCGATCACTCAGTCGCTCTTTGCCGGACTGCAGCTGATCTTGCCGGGCGAAGTTGCTCCCAGCCACCGCCACACGCAGTCGGCGCTGCGCTTGATCGTCGAAGGCAGTGGCGCGTTCACCGCGGTCGAAGGCGAGCGCATCACGATGCACCCGGGCGATTTCATCATCACACCGGCATGGACCTGGCACGACCACGGCAATCCCGGCAGCGAGCCCGTGGTCTGGCTGGACGGCCTGGACATTCCGCTCGTGCGCTTTCTGGAGGCGGGTTTCCAGGAAAACTATCCGCAGGACTCGCAGCCGGTGGCGCGCCCTGAGGGCGATGCGCTGGCACGCTACGGCGCCAATCTGCTGCCGGTCGACTACCGGCCGCGCGGTCTTGCATCGCCCGTCTTCGCCTACCCCTATGGGCGGACGCGCGAGACGCTGGAGCAGCTGCGCTGCAACGGGAAGCCGCATGCGGTGCACGGCTACAAGATGCAGTTCATCAACCCGGCGAGCGGTAGTTACCCGATGCCCAGCATCGGCGCGTTCGTGCAGCTTCTGCCGGCAGGTTTTCGCGGCGGCGCCTGCCGCTGCACGGACGGGACCGTGTTCCACTGCATCGAGGGTGGGGGCAGCGTGAGCGTCGGCAGCGAGCGCCTCACGTTCTCTGCACGCGATACGTTCGTGGTTCCCGCGTGGTGTACCCATCGACTCGACGCCGACGGCGAGACGGTGCTGTTCAGCTTCTCAGATCGCCCGGTGCAGCAGGCGCTCGGACTGTGGCGCGAGGAGCTGAGCTGAAGAATTCGCGCCGTTGCAGTTTCCCAACCTTTTTCCTGGAACCCAGCACCGATGACAAACGCCTTCGTCGTTGACGCGCACCAAACGCCGTCGGTTCCCGTTGCCGGCCAAAAAGGCCGCTTCCCGGTGCATCGCATCTACTGCGTCGGGCGCAACTACGCCGCGCACGCGCGCGAGATGGGGAAGGACCCCGAGCGTGAGCCGCCGTTCTTTTTCCTGAAGCCCGCCGACGCAGTGGTCCCCGAAGGCGGCGAGGTCCACTACCCGCCGGGCACTTCCAACCTGCATCACGAGATCGAACTGGTGGTTGCGCTGCACCGCGGCGGGTTCCAGATTCCCGCGGCGCGGGCGCTGGACCACGTCTACGGCTACGCGGTCGGCTTGGACATGACGCGCCGGGACCTGCAGTTCCAGGCGCGCGACATGGGACGTCCATGGGATTTCGGCAAGGCCTTCGACGAGTCGGCGCCGATCACCACCATCTACCCCGTTGCCAGCCACGGGCATCATTTGGCGGGCGCCATTACGCTCTCGGTCAACGGCGAGCTGCGTCAGCAGGGCGACTTGAAGGACATGATCTGGAACGTTCCGGACACGCTGGCGTTTCTGTCCAATTACTACCGCCTCCAGGCTGGTGACTTGATCTTCACCGGAACGCCTGCGGGGGTGGGTGCTGTGGTGCGCGGGGACAAGCTGGTGGGCAAGGTCGAGGGTCTCGCCGAGCTCCACGTCACCATCATCTGAATCGGCGTCGTGGACGCGCGCAAGACCTGGCTCGAAGTCGCGCTCAACGGTCCGTGGGGCCGCGCACGCCAGCCAGGGATCCCGGTGAGCGTGCGGGACATCGTGGACCAGGCCGCAGCGTGCGTGCGTGCCGGGGCGGCGATCGTGCACGTGCACGCCTACGACGAGTCGAGCGGCGCACCGCGGGAAAGCGCGGCCGCCTACGCCGCCATCATCGAGGGCATCCGGCGACATGTGGACGCGATCGTCTATCCGACCGTGTCAATTCCCGGCATGGCACACTCGCCCGTGGACGAAACGCCGCCGCAGCGCTTCGCGGTGCACGAGGAGCTCGCGCAACGCGGCCTGCTGGAGTGGGCGGCGGTCGACCCTGGTTCGCTCAACATCGCCTCGTACGATGATCTGCGCCAGGACCGCGATGGATTCGTGTACCGCAATCCCGAGCAACATCTGCGCTACGCGCTCGGCCTTGCGGCTCGTTATCGTTTTCATCCAAGCTACGCGATCTACGAGCCGGGCTTTCTGCGGCTGGGGGCGTCGTTGCACTGGCGCTGCGCCTGTCCGGCTCCCATCTACCGCTTCATGTTTTCCACGGACTACACCTTTGGGTTCCCCGCCGATGACTACGGTCTCACGGCCTATCTCAAGCTCATGGACCAGGTGGCGCCGGGCGCCAGGTGGATGGTGGCCGGTCTGGGCGTCGACATCCGGCAACTCGTGCCGCGCGCGGTAGCGGAGGGCGGACACGTCCGCGTGGGTCTGGAGGACGCGTCGCTCGGTTGCGCCCAGACGAACGTCGAACTGGTGGAGGCGGCCGCTCGCATGATCAATGCCTGTGGCGGCGAGCTGGCGACTGCGGTCGAGGTGCGCGCCGAGCTGCGCGCGGCGGAGAGGGGCGAGGCGCAGCTATAATCGCAGCGATCAGCGATCGGCAAACTTCATGACCTCACCACCCAGAATCGGCATCACGATGGGCGACCCCTCCGGAGTCGGGCCCGAGATCATCGTCAAGGCGCTGGCGGAGATGTCGCCTGAGCAGCGTTCTGCGTCGGCGGTAGTCGGTGATCTCGATTTCCTCAAGCGCGCAGAACGCTTGGTGGGTGCGGGCCTCACGTATGCTGAGGCGCCTGAGAGCGCGCGCAACGGCGTCGTTCCGGTGTTCCATGTGCCCAGTCGCGGCTCCGGTCAGATCCGTGACGGCGAGATCACTGCGGCGGGCGGCGAGGCGGCTTACCAATACGTGGTGAAGGCGGTGGAGCTGGCCCTGGCCGGGACGATCGGGGTGATCGTCACGGCGCCACTGAACAAAGGTGCGATGCATGCGGCCGGCCACCATTTCGACGGTCACACAGAGCTGCTTGCGCATCTGACCGGCGCCAAGTCGTCCTTCATGCTGCTCGCGTCGAGCAAGATGTCGGTGGTACACGTATCGACTCACGTCAGCCTGCGGACCGCGACCCAGCGCGCGACGACTGAGCGCGTGCTTGCCACCATCCGCGCTGGCAGCGACCATTTCAACGCACTCGGCTACGCGCACCCGCGCATCGCCGTGGCCGGACTGAACCCGCATTGCGGCGAAGGCGGCATCTTCGGCAACGAAGAGATCGACCACATC
The DNA here is from genome assembly GCA_035499005.1 of Burkholderiales bacterium. Classification (GTDB taxonomy): domain Bacteria; phylum Pseudomonadota; class Gammaproteobacteria; order Burkholderiales; family SHXO01; genus SHXO01. The sequence goes on from DATJZQ010000158.1 coordinate 18,991, forward strand.
AATCATGCGGTCGAGCTCGCGCGCCAGCAGGGCATGGACGTCAAGGGCCCGATTTCCGGCGACACCGTGTTCTACCGCGCGCTCAAGGGCGAATTCGATCTGGTGGTTGCGCAGTACCACGACCAGGGTCACATCCCGAGCAAGCTCATCGCCTTCGACGAAACCGTGAATGTCAGCCTCGGACTCCCCATCCGGCGCACGTCGGTCGATCACGGCACCGCATTCGACATCGCGTGGAAAGGCAAAGCCAACCACGTCAACATGCGCGCCGCCGTGGCTTATGCGCGCATGATGGCCGAGCGCCTGCCCGCGAGCGCGGTGGCCTGACGGCTGTCGGCCGGCGCGATGGCGGCTGTTCCACGACTCACCATCGTCGCGGACGATCTCACCGGAGCGATGGATGCCGCCGCGCCGCTCGCGGAGCGCGGCCTGGCGACATGGGTCGTAGCCGACGCCGAGCGCAACGCGTCGCAGACGCTTCCACCGGCACAGGTGGTGTCCATCAACGCGGCGAGTCGGCATCTACCCAAAGAAGATGCCGCCCAGCGCGTGCGCGCGTTGTCATCCAGGTTGCTCGATCCCGGCTGCGAGATCCTGATCAAAAAGATCGATTCGACGCTGCGCGGCAACGCGGTGGCGGAAACCCTGGCCCTGTTGGAGGCGAGCGGGCGCGCCGCGGCGGTCGTGGCGCCTGCGTTTCCGCGACAGGGGCGCACGCTCGTCGCGGGTGTGGTGCACGTCCACGGCGTGCCCCTTGCGCATACCGAGCTCGCACGCGATACGCTGTCGCCCCCGCCGGCCGAGCCGTTGCACCTGCTGTTCCGCTCCGCGGCTCCGCAAGACGAAGTGCGTCTGGTCGCACGAGGCGCATCCGTCGCTTTGTCGCGAGTCGGCCGACGGCAGATCCTCGTGGTCGACGCTGCCAGCGACGACGACCTGCGCAGTACGGTGCGTTCGCTGAGCAGCCAGTTGAGCGACACCTTGCTGGTGGGCTCGGCGGGGATTTCGGAGGCTGTGGCGCACACTTGCTTCGAGGCGCCCCGGGAGGCACTCGCCGCGCCCGCGGTTAGAGAGCAAATGGTGTTTGTGGTCGGTTCGCGCACGGAGCAAAGCGCGCAACAGGTGCGCGCACTGATCGAGTCCGGCCGGGCGAGGCTGATCGCTGCACCGGCGGGCTGCGTAGATCTCTCCGCTGCGCTGGGTGCGCCCGAAGCGCTGCTCGTGATCAAGGCGGAGCCCGGCAGCGGGGCAGACCACACGGATGCCGCGGAGGTTGCCTGTCGTCTGGCGGACGCGGCGGGGACGCTGATCGAGCGCCAACCGATCGCGGCCCTGGTCGTGACGGGCGGCGACACAGCCTTCGCTGTGCTGCGGCGTCTGGGCCAGACTACAGTGCAGGTGATGGGTAACCTGCTGCCCGGAATCCCGTTCAGCCGTATTCGATTCGGCATGCGGGAGCTGTGGCTTGTGACGAAAGCGGGCGGGTTTGGCGCGCGAGACACGTTGGCGACCATCGCGCAGCGGTTGCACGGCGCAGCCTGAGAACCTCAACGGCCGAAACGGTCTCCAACCGACACGACAACCCGTCGGAAGATAGCGGCGACCATGTGTCGGAACCAGCGCAGCTCGCGTGACCCTGCGCAGGCATGACGTGGCGGGAGAGCGAAGGCGTGAGCGCAAACCGTTGGCACCACTTGCTGGCCCGCGTGGCCGCGGTCGCGATCGTGCTCGCAACGGCCGATGCCGCGTGCGAAGATCGAGTCAGCGTCGAGGCGCACCGCGAGGGCGAAGCGGTGATTGTCGAAGCGCGCGCCGCGCTGCACGTGGATCTGGCAATCGCGTGGGAGGTGCTCACCGGCTACGACCGGTACCCGCAGTTCATCCCCGATCTCACCTCCAGCCGCGTGTTGAGCCGCTCGGGCAGCGACGTGGTCGTCGAGCAGAAAGGGCAGCTCGCATTCCTGGTATTTCGCCTCCCGCTGGAGGTGACTATGAACGTCAGCGAGCGGCCCCGCACCGGCATCAGCTCGCGCGCGATCGGGGGCACTTTTCGGGAGATGACCGGGAGCTACGAGCTGGCGCAGGCGGGCGAAGACTTGCAGCTCACTTACAGCGGCCGCATGGTGCCGCGCTTCGGGTTGCTCTCGCTCATGGGGACCGCAGCCGTGAAGGCCGCCGTCGAAAAGCAGTTCGGTGCCCTGGTGCGGGAGATGCAGATCCGCGCTGCCGTGCCGGAAAAGTAAGCCCCGCACTCGAACGTATTGACGGATGCGTAGTGCCTGGACCCTCAGGCGGCCCGGGGATAGCACATCGGTAGAATGGGCAATTCGCCCCCGTTTCGCACCAGAAGGCCTGGCATGACGTCCGTTCCATCTGCGTTCTTGCACCCTGCGAGCGTCGCTTTGGTCGGTGCGGGCGATCGGCTCACGAGCTCCGGAGGAGCCGTGCTGCGCAACCTGGAGCGTTCCGGGTTTCGAGGCCGCGTCGTCCCCGTGAACCCGAAGGGTGGTCAGCTGTTCGGGCTGCCAGTGGCGCGCTCGCTTGCCGCCGTGTCGCCGCCCTGTGAGCTCACGGTGATCGTGGTTCGACCGGACGCGATCATGGACGTTGCCCGCGAAGCGGCCGCGAGCGGACACCGCAATCTGCTGATCCTGCCCGGTGGATTCGCCGAAGGCGGTCAAGAGGCCAAGGCGCGCGACCGTGAGCTGCGCGCGTTGTCTGTGGAGCACGAGCTCATAGTTGGCGGGCCGAACTGCGCCGGGACCATCAACCTGCTCGATGCGTCAGCGCCGTTCGCCGCCACCTTTCTGCGCGATCTGCCGCGCGGAGGCGGTGTGGCGCTGGTGTCGCAGTCGGGCGCTATCGCGGAGGAGGTGATCGCCTCCAGCCACCGCCTCGGTATCCCGCTCGGCGCGGTGATTTCGGTGGGCAATGCCATGCACCTCGGGTTGACCGAATACCTCGACGAGCTCGGTGCGGATTCTGCCTGCAGAGCTATCCTGCTGTACGCGGAATCGTTCGGCGATGTACCGCAGTTTCGCGATATCGCGCGGCGCGTCAGCATGCGCAAACCGGTCGTCGCGCTGGTAGGCGGGCGCACCGCGCCCGGTCGCCGCGCCGCGTTTCGGCACACCGGCTCCCAGGCGCCCGCCAGCGACGAAGCCGACGCTTTCTGCGCGGAATGCGGCATGGTGAGGGCAACCAATCTGCGTCGGCTCATGCTCGCTGGAAAAGCATTCGGCGTCCATCCGGGCGGCATCGGGCGGCGCGTATTGGTGCTATCCAACTCGGGGGGCCCGGGCGTGCTGTGCACCGATCAGACGGCGCTCGAAGGCCTGGAGCTCCCGGATCTGCCTGCGGCGCTCGCTACCCGACTGCGCGGCTCACTTCCGCCGGAAGCGGCCGTGGCCAATCCGCTCGATCTGCTCGCGGACGCGCGCGACGACCGGTTCGCAGACACACTGACGGCCGTGCTGGAGCACGGTGCAAGCTTCGATGCCATATTGATGATCCACGTCGTTCCCTTCATGGTCGATGGCGGTGCGGTCGTCAGCCGGCTCGCCGCGCTATGCCGCGGCGCCGCCCTTCCGGTCCTGCACACGATGATGGGCACGCTGGAGCACAGGGCGGAATGGATGGCGGCGATGGAGGCGGCCGGTGTGCCGATGTTCGACAGCGCGGAGGACATGGCCGAGGCAGCGGGGCTCCTCGCGCGCTACCGCGCCTTGCGAGACGACCTGAAGGCAGACGTGTCGCGGTCGGGTGAAGCACAGTGAGATCGAGCGCAGCGGAGGAGATGAAGATGAGACTGTTCGGTTATTGGCGCAGCTCTGCGGCTTACCGGGTGCGCATCGCGCTCGCGCTCAAAGGGCTCACGTACGAGCACGTGGGCGTCCATCTGGCACGAGGCGAACAGCACCTGCCCGATTTTGCAGCCGTCAATCCGCAGCAGCTGGTACCTGCGTTGCAGGACGGTGAGCATCTGCTGTTTCAGTCCCTCGCCATCATCGAGTACCTGGAGGAAACACACCCGCAGCCGCGGCTGTTGCCGACCGATGCGGCCGAGCGCGCCCGGGTGCGCTCGCTCGCGCAGATCGTGGCCTGCGAGATTCATCCTCTGAACAATCTCAGAGTCCTCAGCTACCTCACCGGCCAGCTCGCCGTTTCCGAGGAGCAGAAATTGACCTGGTACCGGCATTGGGTGACGACCGGGTTCGCCGCGTTCGAGGAGCGCCTGGGGCGCGAACCGTGGACCGGCCGCTTCTGCCACCGCGACGCGCCGGGGTTGGCCGACATTGCGCTGGCGCCGCAGATTGCTAATGCCCGGCGCTTCAAGGTTGATTTGACGCCCTTCCCGGTCATTCGCCGCATCACCGACGAGTGCATGAAACTCGAGGCGTTTCAGAAGGCGGCGCCAGAGCACCAGCCGGATGCGGACAGGAGCTAGCCGTGACCGTCCGGTGGCACCAGCGCGCCCCTTGGCAATTCCGATCGCGGTACAGGGACCGCGCTTTCTTTGTGGGTGCGGGCTAGCATAGAATCCAATTCGGTCCGAGGCACTGCTGCTGGCGAAATAGCGGCGGCAGTACCCGCCTCGTCGGTTGCAACGCAAAACTGTGAAATCCTTTCCCGAAGGAATGTGTATGTCGATTCGGAAACTTGTCCTCAGCGGGCCGGCCGTGCTGATCGCGCTGGCTGCTGGCCTGTGTGCAGCGAGCGCCCGCGCAGACGGTGATCCGGCCCCAACCTACCAGCGCGAGCGAGCGGCGCTGAGGTTCAAGGGCTGCCACTGGACCGACGAGATGGGGAAATACGTCTACGAGTGCATCAAGAAGAACGACGGAATGAATGCGCACTGGTGCTACGATGAAAGCCTCGAAGTGTTTTGCCCGGCGCAGGTCGAGGCCGCCAAGAAGCCGGAAAGCGGCAGCGAACCGGGGGCAAAACCGGAAAATTGAGCTTGCGCTGCGGCTGCGTGTTTCCGGACGCGAGGACACCAACAGCGCAGCGGCCTGGCGTATACTCACGAGTAGCTTTAGTCGATGTCGCGTTCCGGTTGGGGAGGCCGCCGCAGTGGGGCGGAGCGCAGCCGGCGACGTCGTCGCTACCCTAACAGCCTGCAGCGAACATGCGGCATAGAGCCTTGCTGATCGACGCACGCGGCGCACAGGGGAGGAGACCGCGTGTCCCAGCCACCTGAGCAGCCGATGAGCACGCGCGACATCCCCGTGCGCCTCGCGCGGGCGGATGACGCTCAGGAGATCGCACTGATGGCGCGCGATCTCATCGAGACCGGGCTGGGCTGGTCCTGGACCCGTGCGCGAGTAAGCAAGAGCATCGCCAATCGCGACACCCTGTCGATCGTGATGTGCCGCGGCACGCGGCTGGTGGGCTTTGCCGTCATGTTCTTCGGCGACGAGCACGCGCACCTCAACCTGCTCGCGGTGCGCCCCGAATTCCAGCGCCTCGGCCTGGGCACGCGCATGATCCGATGGCTGGAGGAGTCGGCGCACGCCGCCGGCATCCGCGCGATTCATCTGGAAGTGAGGGCGCGCAACCAGCAGGCGCGGCGCTTCTATCGCCGCCTTGGGTTCCTGGAGATGGCGCTGTTGCCCAAGTACTACCGCGGTGTCGAAGCCGCCGTGTGGATGGCGCGCGACCTGCAAACCACCTCGCGCAAGCGCGTGGCCTAGCCGGCCAAACGCTGCCCCCGCCGTTTCGATCTTCCCTCGTTTAAGGGCTGTCCTGCGCTCGCGCGTAGTGCCGCATCACCGCGCGACGCGATTGCGATCGAACCACGCGGCCCACCATACCGCCAGCCATCCCGAGAGCGCGGTTATCGCCAGCACGGCCGTATTCGACGGGGGAGCGCCACGCACGGCGCCCACGTACAGGAACGCCAGGAGCGCCAGAAAGCACCAAAAGCCCCAGCTGCCCGCTCGCGTCGCCGGTTTCGTCACGCTAACGTACAGTGCCACGCCCGTTACGAGCATCGCGATCTCCAGCGCGACCGTCGCGGCCACGTGATTCCATAGATCGAGGCCAAACTTGACGCCGACGCCGGGCGCAAGCGGCATGTCAGCGCGGTGGCTCACGAAATCCAGCAGCCAGTGGCTGGCGACCCCCAGCGCGATGGCTACAGTGCCTGCCCGGTAGCGCGACCTCCAATAGTAGAGGGCCGCGAGCAGCACTGCCCATGCAAGCGTCATCAGCAGGCTGTGCGACCAGGGGTAGGAGACAAACTCGAGCGGTGTAAATGCCGTGTCGCCGGGCGCGATGCGCACGACTTCCACGCCCGCCAGCACAAACAACGGCCAGATCAGGTCGGGGAACATCGGCGCGGCAAGCAGCCACCCAAGCGACGCGCGCGGCGCGAAACGCTTGGCGGCAAAGCCGACGGCAAAGTGGCCGACGAACATGAGCGCTAACCCGGGCGTTGCGGCACGGCCTTGAACGGAGTGTGCTCGGTTAGTTCGTCCAGGTAGAGGCCGACGCCGCGCGTCTCGCGCCCGAGAAACTCCTCCACCGCGCGCGAGAACTGCGGGTGCGCGAGCCAATGCCCTGAGTGCGTTGCCACCGGCAGGAAGCCGCGCGCAAGCTTGTGCTCGCCTTGCGCGCCACCCTCGAACACGCGGATGGCGCGGGCGATGCAAAACTCGATCGACTGGTAGTAGCAGGTCTCGAAGTGCAGGCCGGGCACGTACTGCGCTGCGCCCCAGTATCTTCCCCACAGCGTATGACCGTTGTGTACGTTGAGCGCAGCGGCGACCGGCTGGTTGTGGCTCGAGCCGAGGATGAGGAGCACGTTGTCCGGCAGCGCTTCGGCCAGGCGGCGGAAGAACGCGCGGTTGAGATAGGGTGTGGAATGATGCTGCCGATAGGTGCTCTTGTAGCACTGGGTAAAGAAATCCCAATGCGCTGGTGTTGCGTCCCGTCCGCTCAGGTGAACGAACTGAATGCCCGCCTCTCGCACCCGGCGTCGCTCCTGTTTGATCTTCTTGCGCTTGTCATGGCTCATCGTGGACAGAAAGTCGTCGAAATCCCGGTAACCGGGGTTGAGCCAGTGGAACTGGACACCCGTGCGCAGCATGAGGCCGGCCGCCTTCAACTCCTCTGCCTGCTGTGCCGGCGGGAACAGCAGGTGCAGTGAAGACGCGCGCAGCTCCTGCGCGAGACTCAGCGCCGCCTGTAGCAGCCGCTGGCGCAGCTCTCTTGTCGGCGCCAGCAGACGTGGCCCGGTTGCGGGTGTGAAGGGCACGGCGCACAACAGCTTGGGGTAATAGTCCAGGCCGTGCCGCTGATAGGCCTCGGCCCAGGCCCAGTCGAAGACATACTCTCCGTAGGAATGGGACTTCACGTAGAGCGGCATGGCGCCCGCGAGGTGCCCGTCGTCCCACAGGGTGATGAAGCGTGGTGACCAGCCGCGCTGGTCGCATGCACAGCCGGTTTCGTGCAAGGCATGCAGGAACGCGTGGCACAAGAACGGATTGTCGCCGGCCAGAGCGTCCCACCGCAGCGGATCGATGTCACCGAGCGAATCAAGGACGCGGACCCGCAGTCGATCAGCCACGGCGACCGGTTTCCTCACCGGGTTGGCAAGCGCCGCGATCCCGAGGGCGCACCGCGATGGTGCCGGCATAGATGAACCAACCGGGAGTGACTATACTGTGTTGCACCGGGGAGGCGTCCGGATCTGAACATGGGGTGCGGAGAATGAAAAAGATCGAAGCGATCGTGAAGCCTTTCAAGCTCGACGAAGTGCGCGAAGCCCTTTCCGAGATTGGCGTCACCGGCCTGACCGTGACGGAAGTCAAGGGCTTCGGGCGTCAGAAGGGGCATACCGAACTCTATCGCGGCGCCGAGTACGTAGTCGACTTTCTGCCGAAGGTCAAAGTCGAGGTGGTCGTAGCGGACAAGCTGGTGGAACCGGCGATCGAGGCCATCGTCAAGTCCGCCCGCACCGGCAAGATCGGCGACGGCAAGATCTTCGTCACGAGCGTCGAGCAAGTCATTCGCATCCGGACCGGGGAGACGGACGAGGCCGCTGTCTAGAGGCTTGATCAGAGTTTCCCTAACGCGCGGTTGCGGCGCCCTCGCGTCTCGCATCAGGCGAGGGTGTCGTCCCCATCGCTGTCCGCTGCACCCGCGTCGGTCTTGGCGCGGGTTGCCTGCAGCAACACCACCGCGGCCCCGGCACCGCCTTCGGCCGCCGATGCCTGACAGAACGCCAGCACTTCTCTGCGCTGGGCGAGCCAGCCGGCGACTTTGCGCTTGAGCACGGGTTCGCGCTTCCCCGCGCCAAGGCCTCTCCCGTGCACCACCAGCACGCAACGCAGCCCTCGTCTGCCGGCCTGGCCCAGGAATTGGACCAGCAGCCCGCGCGCCTCGTCCACGCGCGCTCCGTGCAGGTCCAGCTGATCCTGCCTGGCCCAGTAGCCGCTGCGCAGCTTGCGCAGCACCTGCCGGGACACGCCCGGCCGGGCAAACGACAGGGCGTCGCCCGATTCCAGCTCGAGGTCTGCTTCGCCGGGCTCGCTGACGCTGTCCTGGAGGACGCGGCGGTCGTCTTCCAGACGCTGAAGAGGAAGCGGAGCGCGCGCCTTCGGCGAGTGCACGACGCGCCCCCGGTCGGGGAGCGGTTGCACATCTTGCACAGCGTCGAGGAACTCGCGGGCCGGGTCGGGCGCAGTCTCATATCTGCCGCGGCGCCTCGTCATCTCGGCTCCATGATCATCTAAGCGAATCCAGGTACTTCTCCGCGTCGAGCGCTGCCATGCAGCCGCTGCCGGCGCTGGTGACGGCTTGCCGGTAGACGTGGTCCTGGACGTCGCCCGCAGCGAACACGCCCGCGACGCTGGTCGCGGTTGCGTTCCCCTCCCGGCCGCCGCGCGTGACGATGTAGCCGTTTTCCATCTCGAGCTGCCCTTCGAAGAGCTGCGTGTTCGGGATGTGTCCGATCGCCACGAACAGGCCGTGCACGCGGATTTCACGCGTGGCGTCGCCGTCGGTCTTCTTGATGCGGACACCAGTCACACCGTTGGCGTCGCCCAGGACTTCGTCGAGCGTGTGGTTCCATTCGACCCGCACGTTCCCGCTCGCGGTCTTGTCCAGCAGGCGGTTGGCCAAAATCTTCTCGGCCCGGAACTTGTCGCGGCGATGGACGACGGTCACGCTGCGCGCGATGTTCGACAGGTACAGCGCCTCCTCCACGGCGGTGTTGCCTCCGCCGACCACCGCCACATCCTGGCCGCGAAAGAAGAAGCCATCGCACGTGGCGCAGGCGGATACGCCCTTGCCCATGAACTTCTGCTCGGACGGAATGCCGAGGTACTTGGCGGACGCTCCAGTCGCGATCACGAGCGCGTCGCAGGTATAGGTCGCCAGATCGCCCTTCAGCGTCAACGGCCGGCTGCGCAAGTCGGCGCTATGGATGTGATCGAAGACGATCTCGGTGTCGAAGCGCTCGGCATGTTTGCGGAAGCGCTCCATGAGCTCGGGACCCTGAATCCCTGCGTCGTCGGCGGGCCAGTTGTCGACGTCGGTAGTCGTCATCAGCTGCCCGCCTTGAGCGATTCCCGTGATCAGCACGGGGGCGAGATTGGCCCGTGCGGCGTAGACCGCGGCAGTGTAGCCAGCCGGGCCGGAACCGAGAATCAGCAGCCGCGCATGCTTGGTATTGGTCATGACTCGCAGAAGGTCGAGGGCGTTCGAAAACAGAAATCTAGCAGTTGAGGCGCAGGCGTGTCGAGGCACCAGGCCCGCATCGCGACGGCGCCGCAGCCCCTGCAGGGCTTTGATTCACCGATCGTCTGCTTGCGCGTCCGAGGTTGTCCCCGATCCGGGTCGTATAATGCGGCATGCTCCCGATGCATTTTTCCCGACAATGTTCCTCCGATCCCGCGCTGACGCGGTGAAGCGCAAGCCGTGGCCTCCGCGGCTGGCGGCCCTGGCGCGGGAGGCGTGGTGGCTGGTGCTGCTGCTCGGCGCGCTTTATCTCGCCCTTGTCCTCGTTACCTATGACAAATCCGACCCGGGCTGGTCGCTCAGCACGGGCGGCGAGCACGTTCACAACGCGGGGGGACGGTTTGGCGCCTGGCTGGCCGATGTGCTTCTGTCGTTGTTCGGGTTGTCGGCCTACTGGTGCATCGTGCTTCTGCTGTTCGCAATCCTGTGGGGTTATCGGCGATTGGATGCTCGCGCGCCGGGCGATCGCCGCTCTCTTCTGATTGCGGGCCTGGGCTTCTTGTCGCTGCTGCTCGCGAGCGCCAGCCTGGAGGCGATGCGACTGCATGCCTTGCACGCGCAACTGCCGCTCACGCCGGGCGGCGTGCTCGGCACGAGCGTAGCCCACTTGTTCTCGCGTTGGTTCGGTCACACCGGCGGCGCTCTGACATTGCTGTTCATCGGCGGCATCGGGTTGTCGCTGTTCAGCGGTTTGTCCTGGCTCGACGTGTCGGAGAAGCTGGGCGAGTGGATCGAGCGCGTCTGGTCGGCTGCGCTCGTGCGCTGGGACGCGGCGCGCGACCGCAAACTGGGCGAGCGGGCAGCTTACCGCCGCGAAGAGATGGTGGAGGAGGACAAACGCAAGCTCGACGAGCACGAGCCCATCCGTATCGAGCAGGTTCAGCTGGAGATCCCCAGATCGGCGCGCGTCGCGCGCGAGAAACAGAAGCCCCTGTTCGAAGACTTGCCCGATTCCCCGCTGCCGCCGCTGCACCTGCTGGAAGAATCCAGAGGGGATGTCCAGATCCTTTCCGCGGACACGTTGGAGTACACCTCCCGGCTGATCGAAAAGAAGCTGCTCGACTTTGGCATCGAGGTGAGGGTGGTCGCGGCTCAGCCCGGGCCGGTCATCACGCGCTACGAGATCGAGCCGGCGGTGGGCGTGAAAGGCAGCCAGATCGTCAACCTGGTGAAGGATCTCGCCCGCGCGCTGTCGGTTGTGAGCATCCGCGTGGTCGAGACCATCCCGAACAAGTCGTACATGGGCCTCGAGATACCCAATCCCAAGCGTCAGGTCGTGCGGCTGTCGGAGATTCTGAGCTCGCAGGTATACGCCGATCTCGCATCGCCGCTCACCCTCGCGCTGGGTAAGGACATCGCCGGCAAGCCTGTCGTCGCCGATCTTGCGCGCATGCCGCACCTGCTGGTGGCAGGGACGACGGGCTCGGGCAAGTCGGTGGCCATCAACGCCATGATCCTGAGCCTGCTGTTCAAGGCCACGCCGAACGAAGTGCGCCTGATCCTGGTCGATCCCAAGATGCTGGAGCTGTCGGCCTATGAGGGCATTCCGCACCTGCTTGCCCCCGTCGTGACCGACATGAAGCAGGCGGCGCAGGCGCTGGGCTGGTGCGTCGGCGAGATGGAGCGCCGCTACCGCCTCATGTCGGCCGTGGGCGTTCGACACCTGGCGGGCTTCAACCAGAAGGTCAAGGACGCGGAGAAGGCCGGTCAGGTGCTGGTCGATCCGCTTGCTGTGCCGGCTCCCGGCGACGGGCAGATGGCGCCAGCGCCCCTGAAGGAGCTGCCCCTGGTGGTGGTGGTGATCGACGAGCTCGCCGATCTGATGATGGTGGTGGGCAAGAAAGTCGAGGAGTTGATCGCCCGTCTGGCGCAGAAGGCGCGAGCCGCCGGCATCCATCTGCTTCTGGCCACGCAGCGCCCGTCGGTGGACGTCATCACCGGCCTGATCAAAGCCAACATACCGACACGCATCGCATTCCAGGTGTCGAGCAAGGTGGACTCGCGCACCATCCTGGACCAGATGGGAGCAGAGTCACTGCTCGGCCAGGGTGACATGCTGTACCTTCCACCAGGAACCGGCCACCCGCAGCGCGTGCATGGCGCGTTCGTCGGCGACGAGGAGGTGCACAATGTCGTGCAGTATCTCAAGTTGCGCGCGCAGCCTCAGTACATCGAAGGCATTCTGGACAATCCCGACGAGCTCGAAGGTGAGCTCGAGGGGCTGGACCAGGCGGACGCAGAATCCGACCCGCTCTACGACCAGGCCGTCGAAATCGTGTTGAGATCACGGCGCGCCTCCATCTCGCTGGTGCAACGTCATCTTCGCATCGGTTACAACCGTGCCGCCCGGCTGATCGAGCAGATGGAGCGCGCCGGCCTGGTATCGGCCATGGCGACCAACGGCAACCGGGAGGTCCTGGTGCAGGGCAAGGAATGAGAGTGAAGCGCGAGAGCGAAGGGCAAAGGCAGGAAGTGAGGAGGGACGCAGCGGCGATCGTTATCCGTCGTTCGGTTGCGTCGCTTGCGACGGTCGCCACGCTTCTCCTCGCCGCTGGCGCCTCCGCCGCCGGCAGCATCGAGAAACTCAAAGCGTTCACGCAGCAGACGCAGTCGGCGAGGGCGAGCTTCACTCAGATCGTGCGCGACAAGGACGGCGCCACAGCACAGACCGCCAGCGGCAGGCTCGTTTTCGCGCGGCCGGGAAAGTTCCGCTGGGAGTACGACAAACCCTATCAGCAGACCATCGTGGGCGACGGCGAGAAGCTGTGGGTCTACGACAAGGACCTCAACCAGGTCACAGTCAAGAATCTGAGCGGTGCGCTGGGCAGCAGCCCGGCTGCGTTGCTCGCAGGGAGCAACGACATCGAGCAGTACTACAACCTGGACGCCAAAGGCGCCCGTGGAGGCCTCGACTGGCTGGAAGCGTATCCGCGCGATGCCGACAACATGTTCAGCAAAGTGCGCATGGGTTTCAAGGGCAACACGCTCGACACGATGGAGCTGTACGACCACATGGGCCAGACCACCGTGATCCGCTTTGCCAAGCTCGAGCGCAATCCAAAGCTTGCCGCAAGCCTGTTCACCTTCACCCCGCCAGCTGGGGCGGATGTGATCGAGGACCAGTGACAGCGCTGCTGCTCCCAATCGCCCGCTCTTGAGTGGGATCTGTCGTGAAGACCGAACCCGCCGCACCCGATCTCTTCCCTGCACCTCAGCCGCAAGCGCCGTTGGCCGAAGCCATGCGCCCGCAGCGGCTGCAGGACGTGGTGGGGCAAACGCACCTGCTGGGCGAGGGTCGGCCGCTCGCCGTCGCAGCGCGCGCAGGCAAGCTGCATTCCATGATCCTGTGGGGGCCGCCCGGGGTAGGTAAGACCACCCTCGCGCGCTTGATGGCACGAGCGTGCGACGCGCAATTCATCGCGCTGTCGGCGGTGTTGTCGGGTGTCAAAGACATCCGCGACGCCGTGGAGCGTGCGCGCAACACGCTGCGCGACAGCGGCCGGCCCACGATCCTGTTCGTCGACGAAGTGCACCGTTTCAACAAGGCGCAGCAGGATGCGTTCCTTCCTTTCGTCGAGCAGGGCTTGTTCACGTTCATCGGCGCGACCACCGAGAATCCGTCCTTCGAAGTGAACAGCGCGCTGCTGTCGCGGGCGGCGGTCTACGTGCTTCAGCCACTGAGCGAAGACGAGCTGGCTGTCCTGTTCGAGCGGGCGCGCACCGGCCCTCTGGGTGGATTGATCTTTTCCGACGATGCCCGCGCGCTGCTGATCGGCTTCGCCGATGGCGATGCGCGGCGTTTATTCAACATGCTGGAGCAGACGGCCGACGCGGCGCGCGGAGTGGGACGCAACGAGGCGGACGCGGACTACGTGCGCCAGACGCTCGCTTCCAAGTTGCGCCAGTTCGACAAAGGCGGCGACGCCTTCTACGATCAGATCTCGGCGCTGCACAAAGCCGTGCGAGGCTCGGCGCCGGATGCTGCTTTGTACTGGCTGTGCCGCATGCTGGACGGAGGGGCAGACCCGCTGTACATCGGGCGGCGCCTGGTCCGGATGGCGGCCGAGGACATCGGCCTCGCCGATCCGCGTGCGCTGCGCCTGGCTCTCGATGCCTGCGAGACCTACGAGCGGCTGGGCACGCCAGAGGGAGAGCTGGCGCTCGCGGAGGCCGCCATTTACCTCGCCTGCGCAGCGAAGAGCAACGCACTATACAACGCCTACAACCAGGCCCGCGCGTTTGTATCGGAAGACGGCTCGCGCCCGGTTCCCATCCATCTTCGCAACGCACCGACCAGGCTGATGAAGGAGCTAGGCTACGGGCGCGAGTATCGCTACGCGCACGATGAGCCGGAAGCGTACGCGGCGGGTGAAGACTACCTCCCGGAGGGAATGGGGGACGTGAGATTCTACGCTCCCACCACGCGCGGGCTGGAGGGCAAGATCAGCGAGAGGCTCGCGCACCTTCGCGACCTCGACCGGCAGGCGCGGAAGAAACCTTAGCTGCTAACAAACCACCAAATGCTAGACATTCAGCTGCTGCGAAAGGACCTGGCTTCGGTCCAGGCACGCATTGCCTCGCGCGGAATCAACGTCAACTGGGATGAGTTCATTGAGCTCGAGGCCAGACGCAAAGACCTTCAGACTTCCACGGAGTACCTGCAATCCGAGCGCAACCTGAAATCGAAGCAAATCGGTCAGGCGAAGGCCAAGGGTGACGCGAAGCTTGCCGCCGAGATCATGCAGGAAGTCGATGAATTTGGTGACCGCCTAAAGCAGCAGGAATTTGAGTTACAGAGTGTACAGAAGAGTCTGTCCGATTTTCTTCTGTCAGTCCCCAATCTACCGCATGAATCGGTCCCGACTGGAACATCATCAGAGAACAACGTCGAACTCCGGCGCGTAGGTGAGCCGCGCCGCTTCGATTTCACACCGAAGGACCACGCGGACCTCGGTGCTGGCCTGGGCATGCTGGACTTCGAGACTGCAACCAAGATCGCGAGCGCGCGCTTTGCGTTGATCAGCGGGCCGCTGGCGCGGATGCATCGCGCGCTGAGCCAGTTCATGCTCGAGGTGCATTCGAATGAGCACGGCTACACCGAGGTCTACGTGCCCTACCTGGTGAACGCGGCCAGTATGCGTGGCACGGGCAACCTGCCCAAGTTCGAAGACGATCTGTTCGGCGTGCCGCGTGGCGATGCCGAAAAGCTGTATCTCATTCCTACCGCCGAGGTGCCGGTGTCGAACATCGTGCGCGACGACATCGTGGCGCTGGAGAAGCTGCCGCTCAAGTTCGTCTGTCATTCGCCCTGCTTCCGCAGCGAGGCCGGCGCCTACGGGAAGGACACACGCGGCATGATCCGTCAGCATCAGTTCGACAAGGTGGAGCTGGTGCAGATCGCCCATCCACTGCAGTCCTATGAGCTGCTCGAGCAGCTCACTTCGCATGCCGAGGAAATCCTGAAGCGTCTCGAGCTGCCGTACCGGGTCGTGGCATTGTGCAGCGGGGATATGGGCTTCTCTGCAGCCAAGACCTATGACATCGAGGTGTGGCTGCCAGGACAGAACGGCTACCGCGAGATTTCCTCCTGCAGCAACTTCGAGGCGTTCCAAGCACGGCGCATGCAGGCGCGCTTCCGCAACGAAAAAGGCAAACCGGAACTGGTGCACACCTTGAACGGCTCGGGACTCGCGGTCGGGCGGACCCTGATCGCGGTCCTGGAGAACTATCAGCAGGAGGACGGCAGCGTTACGGTGCCCGCTGCCCTGCGCCCATACATGGGCGGCGCGGAACGGCTCGCCCGGGGCTGAAGCTCGGCGGCGCGCTATTTGAGCGCGCGAACGTTGGCGCCGGGACCGCGCAGGCCGCCCTGGTCTGCCGGCCGCGGCTCGTCGGCATCTGCGCGCGCGCCCCCGTTGCCTGCCAGCGCCGTGTACAGGCTCGGGGAATGCGGCTCCTCGAAACGCGCGAGGATGTCGAAGTAGTTGCGGATGTTCTCCGTCAGCGACAGCGCCTCTCCGCCGCGGCAGAAGCCGCGCTTCACCGTGCTGTAGTACTCGTACCGCGCCAGCAGCGGCAGCACTTTCTTGACGTCCAGCCACAGGTCCGGGTTGCCGCCACGCCGCTGAGTGAGAATGCGCGCATCTTCCAGATGTCCAAGGCCGATGTTGTACGCGGCGAGCGCGAGCCAGGTGCGGTCAGGCTCGGTGATGCGGCTCGGCAGCGACTCCTTCAGCTCCTGTAAATACAGTGCCCCGGCGACGATGCTCTGACTCGGATCGAGCCGATCGGTGAGCTGCATGCGATCAGCGGTATCGGAGGTGAGCATCATCAGGCCGCGTACGCCCGTGGGCGAGGTCGCGAGCGGGTCCCAATGCGACTCCTGGAAGCCGAGCGCTGCGATCAGCCGCCAGTCGATGCCGGTCTGCTCCTGTGCCTGCTTGAACATGCTGCGGAAGTGCGGTAACAGGCTCTGTCGAAGCTCCAGGAAGTTCGCGATATCCAGCCGGTTCAGGCGATTGACGTGACCGTAATAGCGCTCCAGGACTTGCTTGAGCGTACCGTCGTAGCTGATGCGCATGAAGAATTCCTGCGCGCGCTTGTACAGCTCGGGATCGCCTTCCCGGGGGAAGGCCCAGGCCAGGGGCTGCTGATCGCCGACGGAGAAAGCGCGCCCGAGGTTGGGGTAGAAGTTTCGCCCCACATCGAGCACCGTGGAATCGGTGATCACATAGTCCACTTTGCCCTCCGACAGCCGACTGAGCAGCCCCTCGCTGTCATTCTCGGCCACCTCGGTCCAGGTGAGTCCCGGGCTGTGCTTTCTAAGCTGTTTCAGACGCTCCGACACGCCGGAGCCTCTCACCACTTCGATGCGCTTGCCAACGACATCACGCAGATCGCGCGGCGCTGGGTTGTCGGTGTTGTAGGCGAGCACGGGCTGCACGAGCTGGTAAGCGGGCCCAAAGCGAAAATCATTAAGTCTAACTGGCGTGATGGCGACGCCGGCGGCGGCGAAGTGCGCGCGCTGCTCGCTCAGCGCCGGCAGCAGCTGATAGAACGGCTGACGGTCGAGGTAGCGTACCTTCACGCCGAGCTCGCGCGCGAACATCTCGACCAGGTCGTACTCGAGTCCGGCGTAGCGGCCTTGCGCATCGATGTATCGGGTGGTGGCGGAATTGCGCGTGAGCACCACCAGCTCGCCGGTCTGGTCGAGCGGCGGCACGGGATGCTGTGCCACGACCCCGGGGTCGCACAGTACCGGCAACATCACCAGCGCGGAGTAGACATTGCGCATGCTTACACCGTAGCCGCGTCGCTCAAGAGCTTACTGAGAAGCAAGAAGAAGGCCGCCGCAATTTCATGTTTTTCCGCACTTTGACCGACGTTGGATCGTGCTCACCGGAGATGGGTTCACTTGCATGTAAAATAGCGCGCGACAGGAGAGGTGCCGGAGTGGTCGATCGGGGCAGACTCGAAATCTGTTGTCCCTCTTGCGGGGGACCGTGGGTTCGAATCCCACCCTCTCCGCCAAGCGCAGCTGCCTGCTGCGGCTTGGTTGTCCGTGTCGGCTGCCTGAGTCGCGCGCCGTCCAGTGTGTCAACGCTAGCCTACACTGGATTGGGGCCGCTTTCGACATTGCAATCCAGTTTGGCGGAAAAAACTTAAGCCGGAGTTAAGCGCATCCATTGACGTTTCGCTTCGACACTCGTATGCAGCTGCTTGAAGCAGCAGCATTTGCAGTCACCCTCCGCTCAGCATTGTTGAACTCGCGGCGCCGTTTGAGAACAATAGTGAGAGCAGGTCAACTGCACCTGAGGCGATTTCGGAGGACAACGAGGTGGCCGCTGCGCGAGGCCCCGTCCATACCCAACAGGCCTCAAGCATCGACGGAGGTGATTTCATGGCTTCTCTTCTCGATCTTGCTCGCCATGGCCAATCAGTGTGGCTCGACTTCATCGACCGCAATCTGGTGGCCCGCGGCGGCTTGCAGCGCCTGGTGGACAGCGGCATCACCGGCGTAACCACCAATCCGTCGATCTTCAACAAAGCGATCGGCGGCGGTTCCGACTATGACGAAGGCATACGAGAGCAGATCGAGCGCAACCCTGAGATCGAGCCCGCGCAGCTGTGCGAAGCCTTGATGGTGGCGGACGTGCAGGCGGCCGCGGACGTGCTGCGGCCGGTCTACGACCGCACGCAGGGGCGCGACGGTTACGTGAGCCTCGAGGTGCCTCCGGATCTGGCCTACGACGTCGAGCGTACGGTGGCCAGCGCCGGGCGGTTGTGGGCATCTGTGGGACGCCCGAACGCGATGATCAAAGTGCCGGGAACGACGCAAGGCGTGCAGGCATTCGAGCGCCTGATCGCCTCCGGGATCAACGTCAACGTCACCCTGCTGTTCGGCGTGGCGCGCTATGAGGAGGTGGTGCGCGCGTGGGCTCGCGGCCTGTCGCAAAGCGCTCGGCCGCGCGACATCGCGTCGGTTGCCTCATTTTTCGTGAGCCGCGTGGACACCAAGGTGGACCGACGCCTCGACGCAATCGGCGGTGCCGAGGCCGCACGCCTGCGCGGGCACATCGCTGTGGGCAACGCCAAGGCGGCCTACCAGCGTTTCAAGGCCCTGCTGAACGAGCCCGACATCGCCGCACAACTAAAACGCGGCGCCCGGCCCCAGAGACCGCTGTGGGCCAGCACCAGCACCAAGGACCCGAGTTACAGCGATGTGCTGTACGTGGAATCTTTGATCGGCCCCGACACCGTCAACACGCTGCCGCCGGAGACGCTCGACGCTTTTCTCTACCACGGTGAAGCAAGCTATTCGCTGGAAAACGACACCGATGTCGCCCAGCGCGAGCTGCACGCGCTCGAAACGCTCGGCATCGATCTGCACGCCATTACGCGGGAGCTGGAAGGCGAGGGCGTGAAGAGCTTCCAGGCATCCTGGGACGATCTGCTGGGCGCGCTCGAGCGGAAGCGCTTCGCGGTGGCGAAGGATTTCGCCGGTCCCTGAGGCGCCTGCCTCCGGTATAATTTGCCACTTTTTGCGGGGCGTGATGCTCGACGCGGCGTCTCTGGAATGCGTGCGAGGCCAACGCCGCCTGTTTCATCGCCTGTCGTTCAATCTTCCTTCCGGCCACGTGCTGTGGGTGCTGGGGCCTAACGGAAGCGGCAAGACCAGCCTCATCCGGATGTTGTGCGGATTGCTGCGGCCGGATGCGGGTGAGGTGCGCTGGAGGGGCGAGGAGGTACGGGCCTCGGGCGACAGCTTCCATGCGGACCTGCTCTATCTGGGTCACGCGCCGGCGGTGAAGGGCGATCTCACCAGCCTCGAGAACGTGCGTTTCGGGCTGGCGCAAACCGGGCTTGGCGCCGATGCGCACGAAGCCGAGGCGGCGCTGAACGAGTTCGGTCTGGCGGGACGCGAACGGCTGCTCGCCCGCTTCCTGTCGGCCGGGCAGCAGCGGCGCGTCGGCCTGAGCCGCTTAGCGCTCGGGAGGTCAAAGCCGTTGTGGATCCTGGACGAGCCGTTCACGGCGCTCGACTCCCAGGCCGTGGAGCTGGTTCAGTCCCATCTGACGCGGCACGTGATGGGCGGCGGGACTGTCGTGCTGGCGAGCCATCACGACATCGGTTTTGCAGGAACCCCGGTGCAGCGGCTGCAGCTCGGCGCATGAAACCGCTCGCTTTGGCGCCGATGCTCGCGTCGGTGGTTCGGCGCGATCTCACGCTGGCACTGAGGCGGCGCTCGGATGCGCTCACGACATTCTTCTTTTTCGTCATCGTGGTCAGCTTGTTTCCCCTTGGCATCAGCCCAGAGCCAAGTATCCTGCGGGTCATCGCCCCCGGCGTAGTCTGGGTTGCGGCGCTGCTCGCCTCAATGTTGGCGCTACTGCGCCTGTTCGCGCCGGACTTCGACGACGGCACGCTGGAGCAGCTCGCGCTTAGCCCGCAGCCCTTGGTTCTGCTGGTGAGCGCGAAGGTGCTGGCGCATTGGCTGGTGACTGGCCTGCCGCTGGTATTGATCGCGCCTCTGCTCGGCCTGCAGTTCCAGCTTCCCGCGAGCGCGCTTGGCAACATGACGCTGTCCCTGCTTCTCGGCACCCCTTGCTTGAGCTTGATTGGTGCGATCGGCGCAGCGCTGACGTTGGGGGTGCGCGGTGCCGGCGCACTGCTGGCACTCCTGGTGCTGCCGCTGTATATCCCGGTGCTGATCTTCGGGGCGGCGGCGGTTTCGGCCAGCACCGAGGGCATGCCGGCAGGCGGGCATCTGTCCGTGCTGGGAGCGTTGCTGCTGCTCGCCATCGTGTTCGGTCCAGTCGCATCGGCGGCTGCGGTGCGCATCGCTCTGGGATAGGCCCGACATGGCGCTCAACTGGTGGAAATACGCCGCGCCGCAAACGTTTTATCCGCTGGCCGGCCGACTTGCGCCGTGGTTCCTTGCGCTCGCTGCAGCGCTGGCTGCGGCGGGCCTTTACATCGGTTTGTTCGCGGCTCCGACCGACTTCCAGCAAGGCGAGTCGTACCGGATCATCTTCGTGCATGTGCCCGCGGCCTGGATGTCCATGTTCATGTATGTGGTGATGGCGTCATGGTGTGCAGTCGGGTTGGCGCTGGGCACCCGTCTGTCATTCATCATGGCGCTCGCGATCGCGCCCACCGGCGCGATGTTCACCTTCATCGCACTGTGGAGCGGCTCGCTGTGGGGTAAGCCGACTTGGGGCACCTGGTGGGTGTGGGACGCGCGCCTCACTTCGGAGCTGATTCTGCTGTTCCTGTACATCGGCTTCATGGCGTTGCATGCCGCGATCGACGACGTGCGGCGCGCCGACCGCGCTGCGGCGCTGCTCGCCCTGGTCGGGGTGGTCAACGTGCCCATCATCTATTTCTCGGTGAAGTGGTGGAACACGCTTCATCAGGGCGCCTCGGTGAGCCTGACACGCGCACCCTCCATGGCTGCGACCATGCTCGTTGGAATGCTGATCATGGCGCTCGCCGCGTGGATGTACGCGATCGCTGCGAGCCTCTATCGGGTGCGCAGCATCATCCTCGAGCGTGAGGCGCATGCGGACTGGGTGCGGCAACTGCCCGAGGCGAACGCATGAGCTGGGACAGCCCCCAGGCTTTCTTCGCGATGGGCGGGTACGCCGCGTATGTCTGGGGGTCGTACGGGCTCGCCGCCGTGTGCATCGCCGTGGAGTTGTGGCTCCTACGTCGACGTCGACGAACTCTGCTCCGGGCTCTCGGTCGTACGGGCGGGAGGAGGGACGGACCCGCATGAGGCCGAGGCACAAACGACTGGCATTGATCGGTGTTGGGCTGGCGGCCCTCGGCGCCGCCGCCGCCTTGATCCTCAACGCGTTTCAGAGCAATCTCGTGTTTTTTTTCAGCCCTTCGCAGGTGGCGGCCCACGAGGCGCCACAGGGGCGCAGCTTTCGCATCGGTGGCCTGGTGCAACCGGGCAGCGTGCAGCGTGAGGTTAACGGGGTCGGCGTGCGCTTCGTCGTCACCGACACCGCGCATGACATTGCTGTCGTCTACAGCGGGATGCTGCCCGACTTGTTCAAGGAGGGAAAGGGCGTGGTGGCGCTGGGGCAGCTCGGTGGCGACGGCGTGTTCCGCGCGCAGGAGGTGTTGGCTAAGCACGACGAGAACTAC
The DNA here is from genome assembly GCA_035499005.1 of Burkholderiales bacterium. Classification (GTDB taxonomy): domain Bacteria; phylum Pseudomonadota; class Gammaproteobacteria; order Burkholderiales; family SHXO01; genus SHXO01. Next base: position 40,390 of record DATJZQ010000158.1, read on the forward strand.
ATGCCGCCGGAGGCAGCGGATGCGGTGGAGAAGGCCCGGCGCGCAGCCCTCACCTCGCAGAAGACCTTGATCGTTCCGTCAAGGAAGTAAACACGCACATAGAGATGAAACACCCATGATCCCGGAGCTCGGACACTTCGCCCTCATCGTGGCGCTGTGCATCGCGTGCGTGCAGGCATCGATCCCGCTGCTTGGCGCACAGCGCGGCGACGCCGCCTGGATGGCCCTGGCGCGGCCAGCGGCGCAGGGTCAGCTCGTGTTCGTCGTGATCGCCTTTGCGTGCTTGGCGTGGTCGTTCGTCAGCAACGACTTCTCGGTGCTCAACGTCGCGTCGAACTCGAATTCTCACCTGCCCCTGCGCTACCGTTTCGCCGCCACGTGGGGCAGCCACGAGGGCTCGCTGCTGCTTTGGGTGCTCATGCTGAACCTGTGGATGACAGCGGTCAGCGTGTTCAGCCGGCATCTGCCCGACGCGATGACGGCCAGGATACTTTCTGTAATGGCTGCGATCAGCGTCGGCTTCCTGCTGTTCTTGCTGTTCACTTCGAATCCCTTTGAGCGCTTGCTGCCGCCGGCTCCCGACGGGCGCGACTTGAACCCGCTGCTGCAGGATCCGGGCATGGTCATTCACCCGCCCATGCTCTACATGGGATACGTGGGCTTCTCGGTGGCGTTTGCCTTTGCCATTGCCGCGCTCATCGGCGGACAGCTGGATGCTGCCTGGGCCCGCTGGTCGCGCCCCTGGACCACGCTGGCGTGGGCCTTCCTCACGGTGGGCATTGCGTTGGGCAGCGGCTGGGCCTACTACGTACTCGGCTGGGGCGGCTGGTGGTTCTGGGATCCCGTCGAGAACGCGTCGTTCATGCCATGGCTGGTGGGGACGGCTCTGATGCACTCGCTCGCGGTGACCGAAAAGCGCGGCGGCTTCAAGCTGTGGACGGTGCTGCTCGCGATCGTTGCGTTCTCGCTGAGCCTGCTCGGCACATTTCTCGTGCGCTCGGGGGTACTCACCTCGGTGCACGCTTTTGCCACCGACCCCAAGCGTGGCATCTTCATTCTGGCGTTTCTGGCGCTGGTGATCGGGGCCTCGCTGCTGCTGTTTGCGTGGCGCGCGCCGAGGGTCGGCCTGGGCGGTGCCTTCGGCCTGCTGTCGCGCGAGTCGGCGCTGTTGGTCAACAACGTGCTGCTCGTGGTTGCGGCGGCGGCCGTGCTGCTCGGGACGCTGTACCCGCTGTTCCACGAGGTCCTCGGTTACGGCAAGCTCTCGGTCGGCCTGCCGTGGTTCGAGGTCACTTTCCCTATCGCGATGGTGCCCGCGGTGCTGGTGATGGGAATCGGCCCGCTTCTACGCTGGAAGGAAGATCAACCGAGCGCGCTGGCGAGGCGCCTTAGATGGGCCTTTGCCGCGTCGATAGTGATCGCGGTCCTGGTGCCGGTGGCGATGGGCGGGTGGTCGAACTGGGTCGCGGTCGGCGTCTTCCTCGCGGCCTGGGTGGCCGCGACAAGCTGCGTGAATCTCGCCCACCGTGTCGCGCAAGCGCGCGCTTCCGGCGTGGAGTCTCCGAGCGCGGCTATCCGACGGCTCCCGCGCGGCTACTGGGGCATGCTGGCCGCTCACCTCGGCGTGTGCGTCTTCATCGTCGGCGTGACGCTGGTGCGTGGTTACGAGGCGCAGAAGGATGTTCGCATGACGCCGGGCGATACGGTCGCGGTCGGCGGTTATCAGTTTCGTCTCGAGGGACTCAGGGATGTGCACGGACCTAATTACGAAGCGACGCGTGGCATTTTCAACGTGACCAGAGGCGGCCGGCCGGTCGCAACGCTGTATCCGGAGAAGCGCTTCTTCACGGTGCAGCAGATGCCCGTCACCGATGCGGCGATCGATAGCGGTGTCACGCGCGACCTGTACGTCTCGCTCGGCGAGCCGCTGCAGGACGGGGCGTGGACCGTGCGCGTGCAGTACAAGCCGTTCGTCGACTGGATCTGGGGCGGGGCCTTCTTGATGGCGCTGGGCGGGTTGATCGCCGTTACGGACCGTCGCTACCGGTTGGCTCGCCGCGAACGGAATGTGTCGGTGGGCGCCGGCGCAGAGCCTGCGGCGCAAGGCGCGCGATGAAAAGCCTGCGCTTCATACTCCCGCTGCTTCTGTTCCTGGTCCTCCTGGTATTTCTCTGGGTCGGCCTCTCGCTCGATCCGCGCGAGGTCCCGTCGCCGCTGGTCGGGAAGGCGGCCCCGGCTTTCCGCCTGGCGCGCCTGGACGACCCTGCGAAGTCCGTGGCGGACGGCGATCTGCGCGGTCAGGTGTGGCTGCTCAACGTGTGGGCGTCCTGGTGTGTGTCATGTGTCGAAGAGCACCCGGTGCTGGTGGAGTTGTCCAAGCAAGGCCTCGTACCGATCTATGGCCTCAACTACAAGGACAATCGGCCGGCGGCGCAGGCATGGCTCGCGCGCAACGGCAACCCGTACACGCTTTCGGTGAGCGATCCCGACGGCAAGGTCGGCATCGACTATGGTGTGTACGGCGTGCCCGAAACCTACGTCATCGACAAGAGCGGCGTCATCCGCTTCAAGCAGATCGGACCGGTCACGCTCAAGGTGCTCGGCCAGCGCATTCTCCCGCTGGTGAAACGGCTGCAGGCGTCGTGATCCGGGGACTGCTCGCTGCTCTGCTGTGTTTGGTTCCAGCGCTGGCGGCCGCCAACGAAGCGCCGCCGGCGGCGGAGGACCCGGTGCTCGAGCAACGCCTCGCGCGCCTTACGCAGGAGCTGCGCTGTCTGGTGTGCCAGAACGAGAGCCTGGCGGACTCTCACGCCGATCTCGCTGCCGATCTGCGCAACCAGATGCGCGAACAGATGCGGGCCGGCCGGAGCGATGAGCAGATCAAGGCATGGCTCACCGAGCGCTATGGCGACTTCGTGCTCTACCGCACGCCACTCAAGGCCACCACCGCGGTGTTGTGGTTTGGGCCTGCCGTGCTGCTCATTGGCGGGTTGGGTGGTCTGGTGGTGTACCTGACCCGCCGGCGTGGGCGCGTCACCGCGCGCACGCTGACAGCGTCGGAACACGCGCGGGCCCAGGCCTTGCTCCAGGCCGACGAGCCTCCGGGCCCCGCCTGAGGCGTGGTGCCGCGAGCCGGGGCGCCAGCCGCGCTGCGCTATAATTCGCGCCTTTTTCGTGCCATTTTCGAGCAACGCAAGCTGCCTCGCCACGTGGGCAGCCGATCATGACCTGGTTTGCACTCGTCGCAATCGCCCTGGCGGGCGCTGCCGTGCTGTTCCTGGTGGTTCCGTTGCTGCGGCCCCGGCGTGTTTCTGCGGCGTCACAGCGCGGGGCGAACATTTCGATTTTCCGGGACCAGGCCGGGGAGCTGGAGCGCGACCTTCACAGCGGCGCGCTCGGTGCCGCACAGTTCTCTCAAGCGCGAGCCGAGTTGGAGCAGCGCTTGCTCGACGAACTGCCAGGCACTGCACAGACCGTTCCCACCGACGTGCGCACTGCGCGCCGTGCGGCATGGATGGTCGCCGTCGGTCTGCCCGTCTGCGCCGCTCTGCTGTATCTGTATCTGGGCAACCCGGCGGCGCTTACGGCGCCCAAGCGCGGCGCGCCCGAAGCGCCATCGATCACGGCCGAGCAGTTCCGCGACATGACGGAGAAGCTCGCATCACGGCTGGAAAAGCAGCCCAACGACCCTGTGGGCTGGATGATGCTCGGGCGCGCCTACAAAGCGTTGGAGCGCTACACAGACGCTGTCCACGCGCTGCAGCAGGCGGAGAAGCTGGAACCGCGCAACGCCGATATTCTCGTGGAGTACGCCGAGGCTCTGGCGCTGGAGCGTGGCCGTACTCTCGAAGGCGAACCCACGCGCTTGCTGGAGCGTGCGTTGCAGATTGCGCCCGATAACGAGAAGGCACTGACCTTGGCCGGTGCCGCCGCTTTCGGGCGCAACGATTACGCAGGCGCTGTACGCTATTGGCAGCGGCTGGTAGCCAAGCTGCCGGCGGACTCCGAGCTGGCGCACGCGCTGTCCACTGGAATCGCGGAAGCCAAAGCGCGCTCCGCGGGAAGAGCGCCGGCGGCACCGAGCACGGCGCAGCGCGAGGCCGGCGCATCTAGAACCGTGCGTGGGACCGTACGGCTGTCGCCTGCCCTTGCCACACGAGTTTCCCCTGAAGACGCGCTGTTCGTCTTTGCGCGCGCGGCCGAAGGCCCAAAGATGCCGCTCGCGGTGCTCAAACGACGGGTGAAGGATTTGCCGCTCGCCTTCGAGCTGAACGACAGCATGGCGATGACGCCAGGCCTCGAGCTCTCTTCCTTCCCTCGCGTGGTCGTCGGCGCCCGCATCTCCAAATCCGGCAGCGCGCTAGCGCAGGCGGGTGACCTGCAGGGCCAGAGTCAGGTGGTCGCGCCCGGCGCGAAAGGCGTGCTCGTCACGATCGACAGCGCCAGTCCATGACGCCGCGGATGATCCGAGCCGCTTCACGCTTTGCGGTGTGCCTGGCCCTGGCGCTGTGTTGGGTTGTCAGCGCTGGCGCCCAGACCGCCGAGGACGGCGCCCGGCTTCGGCCCGAGATCGAGAAGTTCATCGCCTACATGGCGCAGACGCACGCCTTCAACCCGCGTGAGCTGCGTGTGCTGTTCGCCAAGGTGCAGCCCAGCCAGGACGTGACGCGGGCGATGAGCTCACCGTCCACGGCAAAGCCGTGGTACGAGTTCAAGCCCCTGTTCGTGGATCAGGCGCGCATCAACGGTGGCGTCAAGTTCTGGAACGAGAACGCAGAGGTACTGACTCAGGCGCGGATGGAGTTCGGGGTGCCGGAAGCGATCGTGGTCGCGTTGCTCGGCGTCGAGACGCGCTATGGCCGCAACGCCGGCGGCTTCCGCGTGCTGGACACGCTCTCCACGCTGGCGTTCGACTGGCCTTCGCGGCGCGATTTTTTTCGTGGCCAGCTCGAGCAGTTCCTGCTGCTCGCGCGCGAGCAAGGCTGGGATCCGCTCGCGATCAAGGGATCGTTCGCGGGGGCGTTGGGCATGCCGCAATTTCTGCCCGGAAGCTACCGCAAGTACGCGATCGACTACGATCGCGACGGACGTATCGATCTGTGGCGCAACCCAGCGGACGTGATCGGGAGCGTAGCAAGCTACCTCAAGGAGTTCGGCTGGAAGGACGGGGAACCCGTCGTGGCGCCAGCCCGGGTCGCCACACCCGAGTGGCAGGCGCTGCTCGACCTCGGGCTCAAGCCCTCGCTCACGCTCGAGCAGTGGAAGGTGCGCGGCGTGGACAGCTTGCAGGAGCTGCCGACCGCGTTGTCGGCCTGCCTGTTTTCCATCGATCTGGCGGGCGGAGCCGAGTTCTGGTTCGGATTCGACAACTTTTACGCGCTGCTGCAATACAACCGCAGCCGCAATTACGCCATGGCGATCGTCGAGCTGGCGCGCGAGATCGCCCTAGAGCGCGACAGGCTGGCGCGGGCTGCGGTGCCGCATGTAGAGTGAACGTTGGCGGTACGCCGAGCGTCGCGCCCAGCAGCGTGCGCAGCTCAGTTCATCAGGCTGGCGGCGCCGCAGTTGTCCGAGCCGTTGGCTTCGATCCAGGCCGCTGCGGCGGAATCCGAGTCGGTGCAGCCGTTCGGCGTCCCGCCGATCGGCGGAGCCGCTCCGGCGGCCGCGTAGGTCGAAAATCGCACCTTGCCGCTGCCCGGCAGACCGTCGTCGGTCTTGCGGTCGACCTCCGCGAGCACCACCGCCGGCACGTAGTTTCCAGTCTTGATGTTGTTGCGCGAGACGGCGTTCCCGCTGTAACCCCAGATGTTGTCCGTCACCACCTCCATATAGCCTCCGAACACGCTGCTTGGCGTGTTGTCGGGGGCGGGCGTTGTCGTAGCGGGGCTCGCCATCCGGTACTGACCGTTGATGAAGCCGGCGCTGCTCAGGTGCTGCCAGGCCAGAATTTCCTCGTGCAGCGCGCCGCCGGTGCCCCGCTCGATGCGGCCGTTACCGTTCCCGTTCAAACAGGGGGAAGGCCCGCAGTCGATGTTCGTGCTGGCGTTGGGGTAGTCGCCCGGGAGCCCCCGGAAGCGGTCTTGAAAGGCCAGGAACGCAGACTCGGCGGCGCCCTGCTGCGCGATGATGTCGCGAACGCGCGCGTTCTGCACAAGCTCGCGCCCTTGGAGAACGACCTGGACGAGCAGTCCGAGCATGACCAGGACGACCGCCGCCTCCACCAGGGTGAGTCCGTGATTGGCTGAAGGACGAAGGGAACGACGGGGATGCATCGAGGCTCCTCCCATTGGTCTCCATGTTTGTCGCCGGGCATCCGTGCCCGCGGCGCCCTGTTTGAATTTTTCAGGGGGGCACACGGCCCCATGGCGCCTGATTTCGTCCCCAGGCAACTGTCGTGCCTAACGCACGGTGCGCCCTGGCGTACCCAAGCGGGGGCCCGGGATTGCATCGCGACGGTAGAGTGTTTCGTCGCGAGCGGCAGTTTCCACAGTCAGCTCGACGCAGGTGGAACCGGCTAACCGATTGAATATAGACGCTTTGAGCTCGCCCACGCCATGCTTGGCGCAACCGACGTCTTCGGCAGCTGCAGGCGGTGCCGCCGGGCGGGTCAGGGCGGCGTCTGGAGATTCGGGAACTGCCCCTGTAAACGGAGGTGACACTTGGCCGATCAGCGGCATGCGCAGGTCGGCGTGAGGCGGGGCATCGCGGTCGAATTCTGAGATGCGCGGCCTCGATCCTTGCGGGACCAGGCGGCGATCTGGCGCGCGGGGGGCCGCCCGCTACCTAGGAACCGACGCTTCGTTGTACGTGCGGCACCCGCTGCGCGCCCAGTTTCATCTCGTGCGACGCGCTTGCCCAGGCGTGCACGCGGGGCGTTCCGGCGGGCAGCCATCCTCGGCGCGCGATGCGCATCAGGGAAATGACGTTAAACAGCGCGACCACGCAGACGAGCGACGCGAGCGCCTGCGCTATGCTGACGGTGAGCGCAGCCGACTCAGTGTCCGCCAAAGCCAAGCTCGACAGCGTCTGCGCCGACCTGACACCGGTCTGCGCTGCGTTGTTGCCTTGACTCAACATCGCAACGCGCTGCTGCAGCGCTGCGTAGTCCGCTTGCATGCGCTCGGAGCCGTGCTGGAGCTGAATCGACAGCCACAGCAGTGCGATCGAGATCGCAAACAGTATCGCGGGGACGATGCCGAGAGAGATGAGGTCACGCCTGGACATGTTTTTGTGTGAGCTCCGACCTGCGGTTTGGATCAGCAGCGCCCGGTGCAGCCGCCCGGGAGGCGCAGACCGCGCAGCGGTACGCGATGTTCTCAGTTTCCCGGGACGAGCTGGTCCAGGGCGGGCGAATCAACCAGTTCCTGCTCCGCGCGATAGGCCAGGTCGACCAGAACGCTGGCTTCATCACCGGTGAGCACCAGCGGGTCGCCGTTCAGCGGCACGCGGATCGCGGTGTGCTGCGCCAAGTACTGGTAGACCTCCGAGCGGAACTCGAACGGTATCGACGTGACGTACACGCGATGCGCACCCGAGGGCACGACGCTGACTCGAACCGACGTGGGGGCGATGCCGCACGTGATCTCCGCCAGCTTCCTGAGGGCCATGCGCACCGTTACGCTCGTGACAGTGATGCTCATCTCATGCTCCATTGCTCAGCGTTCTGTCGGAGCTAAGCAAGGGCTTTGCCCGCGCGCCGCACATTGACATTTTCGCAGCAATTGAATGCGGCGCCGCGTGTGTGCCTGCGCGCAGCACGGCCCGCCGTGACTCGCAGGCACGCGGCGACTCGAGAGCTGCGCTCAAGATTGTTTGTGCGTGCCGTCGCGTTTCAGTCGAGCAACTTGCGCAACCGGTAGATGAGCTCGAGCGCCTGTCGCGGAGTAATCGCGTCGGGATCGGCCTGGCGCAGCTCGTACAATGCCGTTTGCAACGCTGCTGTGGAGGCGTCCGCCGGCGCCGGGGGCCGCTGGAACAAGTCCGCCTGCGGACCGTGCGTTTCGTCGCGCGTCTCGAGCTCCGATAGACGCTTCCTCGCTGCGCGTATCACCACAGGAGGCACACCTGCAAGTTGCGCAACCTGCAGACCATAGCTTTGCGATGCCGGCCCGGCTTCGACGCTGTGCAAGAACACGATGTGGTCCTTGTGCTCGACGGCATCGAGATGCACGTTCGCGATCTCGCGATACTCCTGGGCTAGCTGCGTCAACTCGAAATAGTGCGTGGCGAACAGCGTGTACGCCTGAGTTTTTTCGGTGAGGTGACGTGCGATAGCCCAGGCGAGCGCCAGCCCGTCGAAAGTCGAAGTACCCCGACCTACCTCGTCCATCAGCACCAGACTGCTGCGGCTGGCGTTGTGCAGAATGTTAGCCGTTTCGGTCATCTCCACCATGAACGTAGAGCGCCCCAGCGCCAATTCGTCCGCTGCGCCGATGCGAGTGAAGATGGCGTCGATCGGCCCCAGCCGCGCTGCTTTGGCGGGCACGAAGCAGCCGCAGTAGGCGAGCAGCACGATCAGCGCGGTCTGACGCATGTACGTGCTCTTGCCGCCCATGTTGGGACCGGTGATGAGCAGCAGCTTGCGAGACAGCGACAGCCGCAGATCGTTGGGGACGAAGCTCGCGACCTGCTGCTCCACCACTGGGTGGCGGCCCGCCTCGATCTCGATCGTGTCCTCGTCGGCAAAAGAGGGCCGCGTGTAGCCCAGCGCCAGGGCGCGCTCAGCGAAGGTCGCTAACAGATCGAGCTCAGCCAGCGCTGCCGCAAGCGGCAGCAGAACCGGTATGGCCTGCGCGAGCTGGTCGAGCAGGCGCTCGTAAAGCAGTTTCTCGCGCGCGACGGCGCGCTCCTGCGCTGACAAGGCTTTGTCTTCGAAGGCCTTCAACTCCGGCGTGATGAAGCGCTCTGCGTTCTTGAGCGTCTGGCGGCGCCGATAGTCGTGCGGAGCTTTGTCGGCATTGGATCGCGTGAGCTCGATGTAAAACCCGTGCACGCGGTTGTACTCGACTCTCAAGTTGGGGATACCGGTGCGCGCCCGTTCCCGGCGTTCCAGCTCCAGAAGAAACGCGCCGCAGTTGTTCTGGATCGCGCGCAGCTCATCGAGCTCGGCATCGTAGCCGTCGGCGATGACGCCGCCTTCGCGCACCGTTGCGCTCGGCTCGGGGCGGATGGCGCGGGCGAGCAAATCTGCCAGCTCGGGATGCGGCGCGGCATGCCGCGACAGTTCGGTCAGGCGCGGGCTCGAGGGCTCCGAGAAGCTTGCCTGGAGCTCGGGTAGCAGCTGCAGCGTGGCGTGCAATCCGGTGAGGTCGCGGGGACGGGCGCTTCGCAGTGCGATGCGTGCTGTGATGCGTTCCACGTCGGCTGCTCGCTTCAACAGGGTGCGCACCGTTTCGAACGGACCCGCTCCGCTCGGTCCAGCCAGTACCTGCACTGCGTCGAGTCTCGCATCCACCGAAGGTCGATCCCGCAATGGATGATGCAGGACATGGCGCAGGAGGCGGCTGCCCATGCTGCTCGTGCACGTGTCGAGCAACGAGAGCAGGGTTGGCGCAGCCTCCCCGCGCAAAGTCTCGCTGATTTCGAGGTTGCGGCGGGTCACAGCGTCCAGGCGCAGGAAGTCCGACTGATGCTCAACTCGCAGGGAGCACACATGCGGCAGCGCGCCCCCTTGCGTGGTGCGGCAGTAGTCGAGGAGCGCCCCGGCAGCGCCGAGCGCTGGCCCCAGAGTCTCGCAGCCGAAGGCGCCCAGGTCGCGCGTCCCAAACTGCCGGCTGAGATTGCGCACCGCGGAGTCGCGATCGAAGGCCCACGCTGGCAGCCGTCGCTGCGGAACCTCGAGGCCAGGAGGCAGCAGATCATCGCTGCCCTCGGGCAACAGAATCTCGGCCGGGCCGAGGCGCTCCAGCTCCGACGCCAAGTTGTCAGGCAGGGTTTCGAGCACGCGAAAGTCGCCAGAAGCGAGGCTCAGCCAGGCGATGCCGACTACCTGCTGCCCGGGAGCGATCGCGAGCAGAGCGTTCTCGCGCTTCTCGTCCAGCAGAGCGGCGTCGCTGAGCGTACCCGGGGTGATGATGCGGGTGACCTGCCGTTCGATCGGTCCTTTGGACGTGGCCGGATCGCCGACCTGCTCGCAGATCGCGACCGACTCGCCGATCTTGAGCAGCCGCGCCACGTATTGATCGACGGAATGGACCGGGACGCCCGCCATCTTGACCGGTGCGCCAGCGGACGCGCCACGCTGAGTGAGAGTGATGTCGAGGAGCCGCGACGCGCGCTCCGCGTCATCGTAGAACAGCTCGTAGAAGTCGCCCATGCGATACAGCAGCAGAGTATCCGGATGCTGCGCCTTGATGCGCAGGTACTGCTGCATCATGGGCGTGTGATCTGCCTGGTTCATCGGCGCATTTCTAATCCGGCATTCAACTGCGGTCTGTGCGAGCGCGGCTCGCGCGATCGGCGCGGGCGTAGGGAGTGGTTCGAAAACGCCGCTAGACTACCATCGAGCTAAGGGGCCTGCGGCGTAGGGAACGCGATCCTGCGTTGACCTGAGACGGGCGTCTCAGTACAGTCTGACGGTGAAGCGGTGGGTCGGGCGCTGGCCGCCTGCAGTTGCAGCGTTGCAGCGACAGCCTTTGCTTGAGGGACCAGCATGCCAAGAATCGCACGCAGCCAGATCCTGGAAAAATTCCGCGGCATGGTGGAGCGCGGCGAACCGATCATCGGCGGTGGTGCCGGCACGGGGCTGTCGGCGAAGTGCGAGGAGGCCGGAGGCATCGACCTGATCGTGATCTACAATTCAGGCCGCTATCGCATGGCGGGGCGCGGGTCGCTGGCCGGCATGATGGCATACGGCAACGCCAATCAGATCGTGCTGGAGATGGCGGCCGAAGTGCTCCCGGTGGTAAGGAGGACCCCCGTCCTGGCAGGGGTCAACGGCACCGATCCATTCATGTTGCTTGAACCGTTCCTGCGTCAGCTGATCGAGCTCGGATTCTCCGGCGTGCAGAATTTCCCGACGGTCGGCCTCATCGACGGGAAGTTTCGCGCCAATCTGGAAGAAACCGGCATGGGCTACGGTCCCGAAGTAGACCTGATCCGCAAAGCGCACGCCATGGACCTGCTCACCACGCCCTATGTATTCAGTGCCGAAGACGCACAGGCGATGGCGGCAGCGGGCGCCGATATCATCGTGTGCCACCTGGGTCTCACTACCGGCGGATCAATCGGCGCTGATACCGCCTTCAAGCTGGACGAGTGCGTCGAGCTGATCGAGAATTGGGCACAGGCCGCGCTGCGTGTGCGCCGGGACGTGATCGTTCTGTGTCATGGCGGCCCCGTCGCCACGCCGGAAGACGCTTCGTTCGTGCTGGCCAACTGTGAGGATTGCCATGGCTTCTACGGGGCCAGCAGCATGGAGCGCCTGCCGGCGGAAGCCGCGCTAACCGAACAGACGCGGCGCTTCAAAGCCATTACAGCCAGACGCACCCCGGGTAACGCCCGTGCAACGCGGGCGGGCCTAAAATAGGCGCCGAATCGCGCGCAAGCGCACGGATCGGCATCGACCGGATCGCACTCATCGCGGGGATTGCTCCATGGTCAAAGTCTACGTCTCAAGCGTCATAGACGCGCCGGTCGAGCGGGTATGGGCCCATATCCGCGATTTCAACGGCCTGCCGAGGTGGGTGCCGGCGGTAGCGGACAGCCGCATCGAAGGAGGCGTCGCGGCCGATAAAGTCGGCTGCGTTCGTAACTTCAACCTGCACGACGGCGGCAACCTCCGTGAGCAGTTGCTCGCGCTGTCCGACTGCGATTACAGCGTCACGTACAACATCCTCGTCTCGCCGATGGGTGTGCAGAATTATGTGGCGACTCTGAAGCTGACGCCCGTAACCGACGGCGGACGTACCTTCGTGCAGTGGACCGCCGAATTCGATTGCGAGACTGGGCGCGAGCGTGAGCTCTCCGATGACATCGGCAACGGTGTGTTCCAGGCTGCCTTCGACAATCTGAAGCGCCAACTCGATAGGACCTGAGCGGGTTATTGCCCGATTGGCTGGACCCCTTCCGTCCTGAGGCGCGCCGCAGGGCAACCCGATGTCGTTCCTCACCGACGGCTGGCATGGAACGTGCATTTTGCCGATAATATTTCACAAGTTCGACGCGGGCGATCGGCGAAAGCAGCAGAGGGGATCGACGCTCGGACGGCGCAACCAACAAATCACCTGACTCGGCGTCCACCATGATTGGTCAAGTGCTGCGGACGCTCCTGGCGCTGCTGCTGGTAGGCGTGCTCGCCTACCTGTACGTGATGAGTCAGGGGGGCGACCTCAAGCGTCAGACTCAGATCGTCACCGATCTTCGCAGCCTCAAGGAGATCGACAGCCGCTGGAACCGAGATCTCGCCACTGCACGCAGCGACACATTGGCTACCGAGCCTCGCTCGCGCGAACCGGCGGTCAGGCTGCAGCCTTTGCTGGGCGATATCGCGGTAGAAACGGCTGCCCTCAACAATCGCGCCCTGGCTACCGGGGTCGAGAGCCTGCGCAGTGCGTTCCTGGAAAAGCAGAAGCGCGTCGACCAGTTCGAGCAGGCAAACGCTGATCTGCGCGCGGCGGTCAAGGATCTGCTGAATCAGCTGTCTGGCGTTCGCCAGACGGTCGCCCGATTGGCAGAGGCCGATGCCAAGCAGCGGCAGAAGCTGTCGGCCCTGGACGGGCAGCTGGTGGCGTTGAACGCCGAGCTTTTGCGCCTCTATGTACAACCGGACGACGGTGCGCGAAAGGCGGTCGAAACGGCCGCCAGCACCCTCGCTGAAGCGGCGCCGCAATACCCCGAAGCCATCCGTACTCCGCTCTCGGGCCTGGTCCCCGCCGTTGGCGCGCTGCTTAAGCAAGAGCCCGCAGTCACGCAGCTTGGCGAGCAAATCGCGTTGCTGCCCACCTCCCCGCGCATCACATCTCTCAACGACGCCTACGATCGAGAGTTCCAGGCCATCGCCGATCAGAAGGAACAGTTTCGCGTCTATCTGGTGTTCTATTCCGCGGCTCTGCTGGTTTTCCTGGCCTATGTCGTGTACCAGTTGCGCCAGAGCTACGGCAAGATCAACCAGGCCAACGAGGCCCTGAAGGCGGCCAACGAGAATCTCGAGCACAAGGTGCAGGATCGGACGAAGGAGCTGTCCGAGGCGCTCAAGCACCTGAAGGAATCGGAGCTGATGCTGGTCCAGTCCGAGAAGATGTCTTCGCTCGGTCAGATGGTGGCCGGCATCGCCCACGAGATCAACACGCCGCTCGCGTATGTGAAAGCCAGTCTAGCCTCGGTCAAGGAGAGGCTGCCCCAAGTCGAGGGCGTGGTGGCCGAGTGCACGAAACTGTTAGCCATGCTCGAGCGCGGCGACGTGCCGGATGCGGAGCTTTCGGCGCAATTCACCCGCGTGTCCACGCTGTCCTCCAAGTTCCGCGCCGAATCCGAGGCTGGCGATCTGCTCCATCTCACCAGCGATGGGCTGCACGGCATCGACCAGATCGCGGAGATCGTCATCAACCTGAAGAACTTCAGCCGCCTGGACCGCAGCAAGCTGCAGCGCTTCAACCTCAACGAAGGCATCGAGAGCACGTTGGTGATCGCCCGCAACATGATCAAGCACAAGACGGTGCACAAGCAGCTGCGGGAGATTCCGCTGGTGGAATGCTCGCCATCGCAGATCAATCAGGTGTTCCTCAACCTCGTGACCAATGCAGCACAGGCGACGGATGAGACATCCGGCGAGATCACCGTTGCCAGTGCCATCGCCCCAGGCGGACAAGTGCGGGTGGACGTTTCGGACAACGGTCACGGTATTCCCGAGGCTATCCTGTCCAAAATCTTCGACCCGTTCTTCACGACCAAAGATGTGGGGCAGGGCACCGGGCTTGGCCTGTCCATCGCCTATAAGATCGTCCAGGAGCACGGCGGCCGCATCGAGGTCAAGTCGAGTGTGGGTCGCGGCACGACCTTCTCGGTATTCCTCCCGGTGAAGGCAGCGCAGCCGCAGGCGCTCGCGGCATGAGTGCACCGATGGCTGGACCCGACCCGTTCGCATGAACATTCCGGCCGTCATCGGGCGCTACGAGGTGCGTGGCCTGCTCGGAGAAGGCGGCATGGCGACCGTGCTGGAGGGCTGGGACCCAGTCCTGCATCGGACGCTGGCGATCAAGCTGGTAGACAAGACCAAGCTCGAACAGGAGACGAAGGACGAGGCGCTTAGCCGATTCAAACGCGAGGCGCAGGCGGCTGCGCGTTTGACCCACGCCAACGTGGTGCAAGTCTACGAGTACGGCGAGGAGGGTGACTTCTGCTTCATCGCCATGGAGCACGTCGCCGGCAAGCCACTGACGGCTTACCTGAGCGAGGGTCTCAAGTCCGAATTACAGCGGGTGCGCGACATCATTGGCCAGTTGCTGGATGCGCTGGCCTATTCTCATGCGCAGGGCGTCATCCACCGCGATATCAAACCGGGCAACCTGCTCGTCACGCGCGAGGGCAACATCAAAGTCACCGACTTTGGCATTGCGCGTATCGAGACCTCGAACGTAACTCAGCATGGCCACATGCTGGGCACGCCTAGCTACATGTCGCCGGAACAGTATCTTGGCGAAACGCCGGACGGCAGAGCCGACTTGTTTGCCGCGGGAGTTCTCCTGTACGAACTGCTCACCGGCGTCAAACCGTTTGCCGGCGAGAGCAGCGGGCAGATCATGAACAAGATCCTGTATGAGACGGCAGTGGATCCGTCCCGTCTCAACCCGCTCCTGCCGCCGGCGGTGGACTGGGTAGTGCAAAGGGCGCTGGCCAAGGCGCCCCAGGATCGCTTCGACAATGCCCGCGAATTCAGCGAGGCGCTGTTCAACGCCATCCCGGATCAGCTCGGCGACGAGGCGTCACCGCGTGCCAGCGCCGGGGCCCCCGCGTCGTCGCCCAGCGCGCCCGGCATGCTCAGCAGCGCGCGCAAGCTGCGTTCGCTCGCGCGCAGCAGCGATGCAACGGTGCCAAGCGATGCGATTAGCGAGCTCTCGCCGCTCAACGAAGCGGTGATGACTGTTCAGCGCGCTCGCATCCTGTTCGTGGACGACGAGGAGCGCATACTGACAGCGCTGAAGACGATCTTCCGCGGGCGATACCACGTTCTCACTGCAGCCAACGGCAAAGAGGCTCTGGACTTCATCAGCAAGTTCAAGATCCCGGTGATCGTGAGCGACCAGCGCATGCCGGGAATGCTCGGCGTCGAGCTGCTGCGTCGTGCGCGCGACATCTCGCCGGACAGCGTGCGCATCCTGCTGACCGGCTATTCCGACCTCGCCTCCATCGTGGGTTCCATCAATGACGGTGAGGTCTACCGCTTCATCAGCAAGCCCTGGGACAATCAGGAATTGCAGCAGGTGGTTGGCGAAGCGGTTGCGATCGGCCAGCAGCTGCTGGAGCGCAATCGACCCAGGCAGGCGCCTCCGCCCAAGATAGACGGGGCCATACTCCTGCTGGAGCAGAAGCCGGGGCTGCACGACGCGCTCGGCAAGCTGCTCGGATCGAGCTACGAGTTGGTGTGCGTGTCGGACATCGATCAGGCGCTGGCCGAGCTCGAGGCGCGCGAAATCGCTCTGTTCATCACCGACATCGACGCCGACTTCGACAACTACCTGATCCTGTTCAATCTGCTCAAGCGCAAGTACCCACAGATTCTGGTCCTGGTCGTCACCAGCGCTTCAGACTCGGAGATGGTGATCCACCTTATCAACGAGGCGCAGATCTACCGCTTCCTGAACAAGCCCGTCAACCTCGGTCTGTTGCAGCAACACTTGAGCTCGGCTATCACGCGCTACGCGGAATATCAGAGCTCGCCCGAGCTCCTCGAGCGGCACAAGGTCAAAGACACCCCGAAGGCCGAAACGAGCTCGTTCGCCCAGGGGCTGCTCGAGCGGCTCAGATCGTTCAAGAACCGCCTCGCAGCCGCCGGCCGGTAGATGGACCGTCTTTGGCGAGCGGGCAAAACTTAGGCGCTGTGTTCGGTTGCGTTGCGCAGCTTCGCGGTGAGGTGGGGTCGAACCGCCTGCACCAGTTGCGCGAAGATCTTTGGGCTGCCGGCGACGAGGTTGCCGCTCTGCAAGAACTCCTGGTTGCCCTCGAGATCGCCCACTAGGCCACCGGCCTCGGTGATCATGAGGCAGCCGGCGGCCATGTCCCATGGAGCGAGCCCGATCTCCCAGAAGCCGTCCAGCCGGCCCGCGGCCACGTTGGCCAGATCGAGCGCGGCAGAACCGGCCCGGCGTACTCCCGCAGTCTTGGTCATGAGGTCCTTCAGCATCCCGCTGTACGCGTCGAGATGCTCGAACATGCGGAACGGAAAGCCGGTCCCGATCAGCGCATCGATCAGCTTTTCACGGCGTGACACGCGCAGGCGTTTGTCGTTCAGGTACGCGCCGCGTCCGCGCGTGGCGGTGTACAGGTCGTTGCGGCACGGATCGTAGATGACGCCGTGCGTAATGACACCCTTGTGCAGCAGCGCAACGGACACGCTGTACTGCTGGAACCCGTGCAGGTAGTTGGTGGTTCCGTCGAGCGGATCGATGACCCATACATGCTCCGACTGGCCGGATGCACCGCTTTCTTCTGCTAGAATCGCGTGCCCCGGATAGGCCGTCTGCAGCGTCTCGATGATCACGGCCTCGGCCGCACGATCCACCTCCGACACCAGGTCGTTCAAGCTCTTGTGCCGCACCGTCAACGCGTCGAGGTCGCCCGCCGCCTGATTGATGATGCGGCCCGCCCGGCGCGCCGCTTTCACCGCGATGTTCACCATCGGATGCACCGTCGCCATCTCGCGTCTTCCTGCGCGTAAGCGCCGCTAGAACGAAGCGCGGATTCTACTCCATGCTCGACGCGCCTCTTCTGGACCGTGTGCGCATCGTCCTGTGCGGCACCAGCCATCCGGGAAACATCGGCGCGAGCGCGCGCGCCATGAAGACCATGGGCCTGAGCTCGCTGTATCTGGTCAATCCACAGCGCTTCCCCGCGACCGAGGCCGTGGCAATGGCATCCAATGCTGCGGACTTGCTGGAGCACGCCGTCGTTTGCGGCTCGCTCGACGAAGCTCTGACCGGGACCGTATTCGCGGCAGCCTGCACGGCGCGCAGCCGTGACCTGCCTCACGCGGTGCTGACGCCTCGCGAAGCTGCTCCACGTCTGCTCCAAGAGAGCGCGGCCGGCGGGGTCGCCTTGGTATTCGGACCGGAAAAGACAGGCCTTACCAGCGGTGAAGTCAGCCGGTGCGGGGCAATTGCCATGATTCCGACCGATCCGCGCTGCGCGTCTCTCAATCTCGCTGCGGCTGTGCAGGTCTTCGCGTACGAGCTTTGGCAGGCAGCGCAGCTTCCCGAGAGTTCCCCGCAGGACGCCTATCAGGCCGCCAGCTACGAGGAGGTCGAGTTCTTCTTCAATCACCTCGAGCAGACGCTCTACGACATCCGGTTCCTCGATCCAAGCCAGCCCAAGCGCCTGATGCGGCGACTGCGCCGGCTGTTTCAGCGGGCGCGCCTCGAAAAGGAAGAGGTGAACATCCTTCGCGGCATTCTGACCGCGGCCCAAAAGGCCAGATCCAATAGTTGACCTGGTTACTCGGTATTCTTAAAGTGCTGTTTTCCTTGGAGAGCAGGGTGGACATTGATGTTTGACCGGATCCGCGAGGACATCCGCTGCGTGTTCGAGCGCGACCCCGCGGCGCGCACCACCTGGGAGGTCATCACCTGCTACCCGGGCTTTCACGCCCGTCTGCTGCACCGCTTCTCGCACCGGTTGTGGCGGTGGGATCTGAAGTGGCTTGGACGATTCGTCTCGCATCTCGCGCGCTGGCTCACGGGCATCGAGATCCATCCGGCCGCCGTGATCGGACGGCGCTTCTTCATCGACCATGGCATGGGCGTCGTCATTGGAGAAACCGCGGAGATTGGAGACGACGTCACGCTTTACCACGGCGTGACCCTGGGCGGGACGACCTGGCAGAAGGGGAAACGGCACCCAACATTGGGCAATGGAATCGTGGCTGGAGCGGGCGCCAAGCTCCTTGGCCCGATTCACGTTGGGGACGGGGCAAAGATCGGCTCGAACGCCGTGGTCGTGAGGGACGTGCCGGCGGGAGCAACGGCCGTTGGCATTCCGGCTCGGATCATCGACAACGGACGCGACGAGGCGCGCGCGCGGATGGCCGAGAGGATCGGCTTCCCCGCCTATGGGATCAGCGGGGAGGTGGGCGATCCTGTCGCGCAGGCGATTAACAGCCTTTTGGATCATGTAGTTACGATCGACCAGCGGATCGAGCAGATCCTCGAGCGCCTGCAGCGGGCCGGCATCGAGTGCCGCGAAGAACTAGAGAAATCCAAGGCGCTCGACCCCACTTATCTCAGTAGAATTGTTGACTGAAATGTTTGGGTATCATAAACTTGACCGAAATGATCGGGTTTATGGATTTGGATTGACCGAACTGATTTTCTTCCCGAGGAGCTTGCCATGCGACTAACCACCAAGGGACGCTTCGCAGTGACCGCCATGATGGATCTTGCGATGCAGGACGGAGAACGGCCGGTAACGCTTGCCGACATCTCCGACCGGCAAAAGATCTCGCTGTCCTACCTGGAACAGCTGTTCGGCAAGCTGCGCCGGCGCGCGCTGGTCACCAGCGTGCGCGGGCCTGGAGGCGGTTACCAACTGGCAAAGAGCGTGGGTGAGCTGTCTGTGGCCGAGATTATCCGCGCGGTCGACGAGCCGATCGACGCTACCCAGTGCGGTGGCCGCGAGAATTGCAAGGACGAACGCAAATGCCTTACCCACGACCTGTGGGCGAGCCTCAACGAGAGGATCTTCGAGTACCTCAACTCGGTGACCCTGGGTCAGCTGGTCGACAAAGCGCGCGCGCAGGCGGGCGACAGCAAGGTGATGGAGCTGAAGGACCAGCGCGCGCGCCGCGATCAACCTGAACCCGTGCACTGATAAGTGCGGGCCACGGGTCCAATTCAAGACGGAGTGACAGCAGTGGCAATCAACCTGACCGAAAGCGCGGCAAGGCAGATTCAAAGATCCTTGGCCAAACGCGGGAAAGGAGTTGGCCTGCGGTTGGGGGTGAAGGAGGTCGGCTGCTCCGGTCTCACCTATACCTTCGACTACGCCGACGAGGTCGGCGCGAACGATGCGCTGTTCGAGGCGCACGATGCGAAGGTCGTGGTCGACAAGGAGATCCTGAAGTATCTGGACGGCTCGACGCTCGACTTCGCACGCGAGGGTCTCAAGGAAGCCTTCAAGTTCGACAACCCGAATGCCAAGAGCGAGTGCGGCTGCGGGGAAAGCTTCAGTGTGTGAATCGATGACGGCGCAGGTGCGGTTGGCGCCGCGCCGCTATCACGGGTGAATCGGAGCCATGAGCACGGTCCTGCAGAGCCTCGTCAACCAGCCGTATAAGCACGGTTTCGTCACCGAGATCGAAGCGGATGTCGTTCCCAAGGGGCTCAACGAGGACATCATCCGGCTGATCTCGGCGAAGAAGCACGAGCCGGACTGGCTGCTCGAGTATCGCCTCAACGCCTACCGGCACTGGCTGACAATGCAGGAGCCGACGTGGTCGAACGTCCGTTATCCGAAGATCGACTTCCAGGACATCATCTATTTTTCGGCGCCGAAGCCCAAGAAGAAGCTCACGTCGATGGACGAAGTCGATCCGGAGCTGCGCCGCACCTTCGAGAAGCTGGGAGTGCCGTTGCACGAGCAGAAGGCGCTGGCCGGCGTCGCGGTGGATGTGATTTTCGACAGCGTGTCGGTCACTACTACTTATAAGCAGCGCTTGGCAGAGGTGGGCATCGTGTTCTGCTCTTTCTCGGAGGCGGTCCGCGACCATCCCGAGCTCGTGCGCAAGTACCTGGGCACCGTAGTGCCTCCGGGAGACAATTTCTACGCCGCGCTCAATTCGGCCGTGTTTACCGACGGCAGCTTCTGCTACATACCCAAGGGCGTGCGCTGCCCCATGGAGCTGTCGACCTATTTCCGCATCAACACCCAGGACACCGGGCAGTTCGAGCGCACGCTGATCGTGGCCGAGGAGGGCAGCTACGTCTCATACCTGGAAGGGTGCACGGCGCCCAAGTTCGACACCAATCAGCTGCATGCGGCCGTAGTCGAGCTGGTGGCGCTGGATAACGCCGAGATCAAGTACTCGACGGTGCAGAACTGGTATGCCGGCGACGAGAACGGCGTGGGAGGCATCTACAACTTCGTCACCAAGCGCGGGCTGTGCAAGGGCGTCAGCTCGAAGATCTCCTGGACGCAGGTGGAGACCGGTTCCGCCATCACCTGGAAGTATCCCTCGTGCGTGCTGCTGGGCGACAACGCGGTGGGCGAGTTCTATTCGGTCGCGCTCACGAACCATCACCAGCAGGCCGACACCGGCACCAAGATGGTCCACATCGGCAGGAACACGCGCAGCACCATCGTGAGCAAGGGCATCTCGGCCGGCTTTTCCAACAACAGCTACCGCGGCCTGGTGAAGATCGGCGCGAAGGCGGACAACGCCCGCAATTACTCCCAGTGTGATTCCATGCTGATCGGAGATAAGTGCGGCGCCAACACTTTCCCCTACGTGCAGGTCGGCAACAGCAGCGCGACCGTCGAACACGAGGCGACGACCTCCAAGATCGGCGAGGATCAGCTGTTCTACTTCGCGCAGCGCGGCGTCGGCGCAGAGGATGCCGTGTCGATGATCATCAACGGCTTCTGCCGCGACGTCTTCACGCAACTGCCGATGGAATTCGCGGTGGAAGCAACCAAGCTTCTCGGCCTGAAGCTGGAAGGAAGCGTCGGCTGATGCAGCGGAACGCGTTGCTGGAGGTGCGCGGCTTGACCGCTGCTGTCGCCGGCGTCGAGATCCTCAAAGGCATCGAGCTCACGGTCCGCGCCGGCGAGGTGCACGCGATCATGGGCCCGAACGGCTCGGGCAAGAGCACATTCGCGAAGGTGCTTGCCGGACACCCCGCCTACGAGGTGACGGGCGGCGACGCCCTGTTCGACGGGAAGAGTCTGCTGCGGATGGCGCCCGAAGAGCGTGCACGCGCGGGCTTCTTCCTGGCGTTCCAGTACCCGGTGGAGATGCCCGGCGTGACGAACTCGTCGTTCCTGCGGCTCGCCTACAACACGGTGCAGGGCGCGCGCGGCCGGGACGAGCTCGATCCGCTGGAATTCGACGATTACGTGCAGGACAAGCTTAGGCTGCTGCAGATCGATCCCGCGTTCCTCGAGCGCAGCGTCAACGAAGGTTTCTCGGGTGGCGAGAAGAAGCGCAACGAGATCCTCCAGATGGCGCTGCTGGAACCGCGCCTCGCGATTCTCGATGAGGCCGACTCGGGTCTCGATATCGATGCGCTGCGCATCGTCGCCAACGGTGTCAACCGGCTCCGCACGCCGGACAACGCCGTGGTGCTGGTTACGCACTACCAGCGGCTGCTCAATTACATCACCCCGGACTACGTCCACGTCATGGACCAGGGCCGCATCATCAAGACGGGCGACAGCCAGCTTGCGCTGGAGCTCGAGAGGCGCGGCTACGACTGGGTGGCGGACGAATACCGGGCGCGACAGGCGGCGTGAGAGCCATGGACGCGCAGGCGGAGAGTTACCTGGAGCGGCTGCTGCCGGGGCAGGCAGGCGCGCCGGCAAGCTCGCCGTCCTGGTTGACCGAGCTCCGAGCGCGGGCGCTGGAGCGCGCCAACGCACTGAGGGTTCCCACCACGCGCGACGAAGACTGGCGCTTCACCGATCCTTCACCGCTGTACAAAGTCGTGCTGGAGGCACCCCGACAAGCTGCCCAAGTCGATGCGGGCGCGCTCGAGCCGTGGTTGATCCCCGAGGCGGCGAGCCGCCTGGTCTTTGTCGATGGCTCGTTTGCGCCCGGCCTTTCCTCGATACGGCCGGAGAGCGGCGTGGTGGTCGCGCCGCTGGGTCGCACGCTGAGTGAGCGCGACGAGCGGGTGCAGGACGCACTCGCGCGCATTGTCTCCGGTACCGACGAGGCTTTCAGCGCAGTGAACACCGCTTGGCTGCGGGACGGCGCGGTAGTCCTCGTGTCTCGCGAGCGGGACGCTCGCGATCCGATCCACCTGCTGTTTCTCAGCGTCAGCGAGCGCTCTGCGACATACCCACGCTCGCTGGTGGTTGCCGAGCGCGGCAGCTGTTGCACCGTGGTAGAGGACTATGTCTCTCTGCATTCCGAAGTCGGTCTCACCAACGCGGTCAGCGAAATCCACGTCGGTGAAGGCGCCAGCGTTCGTCATGTCCGCTTGCAACGCGAGGGCACGGCCGCCTTCCATATCGGCACCTGCGGCGTGCGCGTCGCGCGCGATGGCCGCTACCGCAGCGTGAGCATCGCATTGGGGGCGCGCCTCTCGCGCTACAACCTGCAGGTCGTGCAGGCCGGGGAAGGAACTGACTTCGACATCGACGGACTGGCGTTGATTTCGGGCCGTCAACTGGCGGATACACACAGCTTCGTGGATCACGCGTTGCCACACGGGCGCAGCCGGCAGCTGCACAAGTGCGTCGTCGGCGATGCCGCTCATGCGGTGTTCAACGGCAAGATCCTGGTACGGCCCGGAGCGCAGCGGACCGACTCGGCGCAGGAAAGCCGCAATCTGCTGCTGACCCAGCGGGCACAGGTGGATACCAAACCACAGCTGGAGATTTTCGCGGACGACGTGAAGTGCGGACATGGCGCAACCGTTGGACAGCTCGATGCCGAGCAGGTCTTCTATCTGCGGAGCCGCGGTCTGTCCGAAAGCGCGGCACGCGATCTGTTGACCTTCGCTTTTGCGGCTCAAGTGGTCGAGCGCATTGCGCTGCCGTCCGTAGTCCGGCGCCTCGAGGACGCCATCGTTCGCCGTACGCAGAAGGAGAGCCGATCATGAACAGCGCGGTCCTTGCTACAGTGGAACGCAGCACCGGGCTGGACGTGGCACGCCTGCGCTCCGACTTCCCCATACTGCGTCTGAAGGTGAACGGCAATCCCCTGGCTTATCTGGATAACGCGGCGAGCAGCCAGATGCCGCAGCGGGTCCTCGACCGGCTGATCCGCTACCAGACCCAGGAGCACTCCAACATCCACCGCGCGGTTCATTACCTGTCGGAGACCGCGACCGCGGCCTACGAAGGAGCGCGGAGCACGATCCAGAGATTTATCAACGCTCGCGAGGCACGCGAGGTCATCTACACGCGCGGGACGACGGACGCGGTCAACCTGGTGATGCAGGGCTTCGGGCGCGCTTTCCTCGGGCGCGGTGACGAGATCATCCTGTCCCAGCTCGAGCACCATTCCAACATCGTGCCGTGGCAGATGCTGCGCGACGAGAAAGGCTGCACGCTGCGCGTCGTGCCATGCAACGACGCCGGCGAACTGCTGCTCGACGAATACGCGGCGCTGTTCAACGAGCGCACCAGACTGGTGGCTGTGACCCACGTCTCCAACGCGCTCGGCACGGTGAATCCGATCAAACAGATGATCGCGCAAGCGCACGCGCGCGGCGTACCGGTGCTGGTCGACGGCGCGCAGGCGGTACCGCATCTTGCCGTCGATGTGCAGGACTTGGATTGTGATTTCTACTGCTTCTCGGGCCACAAGATGTTCGGTCCAACCGGCATCGGGATCCTCTATGGCAAAGCGCATTGGCTCGAGAAGATGCAGCCATACCAGGGCGGTGGGGACATGATCCTGTCGGTGAGCTTCGAGCGTACCGTGTACAACAGCATCCCGCACAAGTTCGAGGCCGGCACGCCACCGATTGCCGCTGCGATCGGTCTGGGCGCCGCCGTGGACTACTTGACGGACATCGGCATGCCGCACATCGCGGCCTGGGAACACGAGTTGCTGACCTACGCCACAGAGCAGGTCGAGGCGCTGCCCGGCGTGCGCATCGTCGGCACCGCCCAGGACAAGGCGTCCGTTCTGTCGTTCACGGTGGCGGGCGTCCACCCGCACGATGTCGGAACGCTGCTGAACGAGGACGGTGTGGCTGTGCGGACCGGGCACCACTGCGCACAGCCCGTCATGCAGCGCTTCGCGATTCCTGCGACGGCGCGCGCTTCATTCGCCTTCTACAACACGTTCCAGGAAGTCGATCAGCTGGTGGCCGGTATCAGGCGGGTGCAGGAGATTTTTTCCTGATCGGCCAGGGCACGTGCAATGGACAGCAAGCAGCTGTACCAGGAGGTCGTCCTGGATCACAACAAAAAGCCGCGCAACTGGGGCAGCCTGGCTGATGCCACGCATCGCGCAGAGGGCTTGAACCCACTGTGCGGCGATCATATCTGGGTTGCTCTCAAGGTGCAGGACGGCTTGATCGAGAAAATCGCGTTCGAGGGCGAGAGTTGCGCGATCTGCAAAGCCTCGGCCTCGATGATGACCGCCAACGTCAAGGGCAAGCAGATCGAGCAGGCCGAGCGGCTGGTGCAGGAGTTCCGCGACATGGCTACCGGGCGTTTGAATCCTGCTACGCAGCCCAGCCAGCTGGGGCGTCTCGTGGTGTTCGCGGGAGTGAAGGATCTGCCTTCGCGTGTCAAGTGCGCCATCCTTCCCTGGCACACGCTGCACGCGGCGTTCCACGACCGGGGCACCACGTCGACCGAAGGTGATGCAGATCCCATGGGCCTCTCCCCCGCCAGCGAGTCGGCCTAGCGCACTGGTACACGTCTTCCATGCCCCGAATCGCTGAAATCGAATTCACACCCAACCCCAACGCCAGGAAATTCATCCTGCGGGAGCCGCTGACTTATGGCGTCACTCGTTCGTACGAGAACGCCGAGCAGGCCGCAGGGGATGCGCTGGCCAAGGCGCTATTCGCCATTGCGCACGTGACCAACGTGTTCTACGTCGACCACTGGATCACCGTCACGCAGGATGGCAAGGCGCATTGGCCGGAGCTGCTGCGTGAGCTTGCCGTGCCGATCCGCGATGCGCCGTCCGCGCAGCAGCAGTCGGCGGAACTGATCGGCGGAAACTCCGACCAGCCGGACGGGGTCGCCGCCTTCGACGAGTCGAAGCTGTCGCCTGCCGACCGCGAGAAGCTCGAGGCGATCCAGCAGCTGCTGGACGAGCGGGTGCGCCCCTACCTTCAAGGCGACGGCGGTGATCTGTACGTGCTGGGGTTCGAGGACAACGTGCTGAAGGTTCACTATCAAGGCGCGTGCGGAAGCTGCCCGAGCTCGATCTCCGGAACGCTGGCCGGAATAGAAGGCCTGGTGCAGGAGATCGATCCGCAGATCGAAGTGATCGCGGTCTAAGTCGCGTGAGTGACTGGATCAGCGTGTGCCGGGCAGAAGACCTGCCGCCCGGCGGTCACAGGCTGGTGGAGGCGGACGGCACGCAGATCGCGGTCTTCAACCTCGACGGACACTACTACGCCATTGAAGACGTGTGCACGCATGACGGGGGCGTGTTGACCGGTGGCGCCGTCGAAGGCGATCAGATCGTCTGCCCGCGCCACGGCGCGCGCTTCTCGATCAGAACCGGCGAAGCGCTCGCTCCGCCTGCATTCGAAGCCACAGCAGTGTTTCCGGTACGAATCCAGGACGGCCACGTACAGGTGCGCGACGACCGCTGGGAGCGTTGAGCGGCGCGCCGAGCTACTCCACCAGGCAGCTGTGGAAGGCTTTGCTGCGGATCGCTTTGTAGCGCATCCCCATGCTCTTTCCCTCCGAGCTGTCGCGCACGGCGGTGCCCCGCTCTCCTGCGATCTGCCCGGCGTCGGCGGCAGTGGACAGCTCAACGTACTCTTCGTACTGGAGCTCTCCGGCGATTGCGTCCAACGCGCAGGAGCATTTGTACAACATCTCCTGACGGGATCGATCCGGATGCTCACGCGCGCAGCTCTCCACGAACAGCACGCGCTCAATGGTCGGGAAATCGTTGCTGGTCGCTGCGCGACTGCTCAGGGCCGAGGCCAACACGACTACCACGGCAGCCACGCCGGTTCGCGCGGCGTTCGTTATTCCAAGCGGACTCAGCCATTTCATGGCTTCAACCGTCCTTGCGCGTCCAGCAGTGGCACGCTGTAGGCGCGCAGGATCTGTTCGATGTCGCCTTCATGCGCGGCGAGGAGGTGCTCGATCTTCGCCTTCCATTCGCGCTCGCCGTAGCGCACGCCCATCGCGATGTCGTAGTCGAGCCGCACGGATGGTTCGGACGTCAGCGGAACCAGAATCAAGCGCGGTTCGCGCAAGCGCTGGGTGACGAAGCCGGCGATGGGTCCCCACACGATGGCGGCGTCGAGCTTGCCTGCCGCCAGATCCTTCTCGATGATCTCACTCGGGGAATAATCGGGATCTGCGTTGAGCATGGGGTACGGTACGGCTTGCTCCAGCAGGCCGTGCTTCACCAGCCATTCGGATGCGGGCGAGCGGTCGAACACGCCGATCCTCAGTTCGGCTAGCTTGTTGGGCGGGAGTCGATCCAAGTCCTTGGCCGCGTGCACCCCCTCCAGCTTGCCGCCCTGCGGATAGATCAAGACATAGGTCGAGCGATAGTACGGCCGAGTCGGCCACACCTGCTCGTAGCCGGCGGGAACGCCTATCACCAGGTCGCAGCGATACTGCTCTCCCGGCAGCTTGAAGCGCAGCGTGTTGCGAATGAAGCCCATGCGCTGCGGGAAAGAAAAGTATTCGAGTTTCCAGCCGAGCTCGCGTGCCAACAGCTCGGCGATCTTGTTCTCGAATCCCTGTCCGGCCTCGTTCGAGAAGGGCAGATTGTTCGGGTCCTGGCACACACGCAGCACATCTTCCTGCGCCAGGGAAGGATTCGCCGCGGCCGTCGCTGCCAGCAGCGCAAGAGCGAGCGACGCTCGCCGGAGTGCCGCCGGCCCGGGACACGCCGGGATCATTTGAGCAGCTCTACCTTGGCGCGCGTTATTGCGCCGTCGGAGCGGCCCTTCAGGTAGGCATACAGGTGATCGAGATTGTCCACGACCTGCTTGCTCTCTTTCCAGCTGGGCATCCCCTTCTCGAGCCGTCCCTCGAGAAGGGTCTTGTCGAATTCGGCGCGCGACAGTACTTTCATGCTCTCGAGTAGGGACGGGCCCACCAAGCCCTGCTGGTTGGCACCGTGGCAGCGGTCGCAGGCGACCGCGCGCCAAGTGCGAAATCCCTGCATCGTTCCGGCATCGACCTTGTATCCGTCGACCACTGTGTAGAGATCGGTCTCGACCCGCTCTTGTGCCCAGAGCGGTGTGTAAGCGAGCAGCGACGCTCCCACCAGCCAAATGAACCTCATTGTCCGTGCGTTCCGCATGTGGCTTTCGATAAAAGACTGGCATCCCGGAAGCCCGGGATGCCAGAGTTGAGACGCCGAAGTGCGAGCGTCAGTTCGGGAGCGTGAACACGGTCAGCACGCCGCCTAAGTCGGTGTAGTCTCTCAGCTCTTTGTAACCGCCCACCGCACCCAGGCCGTCTTGGTCCTTCTCCAGGCCTGCGGCCATGCCAATTCCGGCCCAGCCGCCGATGCCGGAGAACACACCCACGTATTGCTTGCCTTGGTACACGTAGGTGAACACGTTGCCGATGATCCCCGACGGCGTCTTGAATCTCCACAGTTCCTTGCCGTTCAAATCGACCGCCTTCAAATAGCCTTCCAACGTACCGTAGAAGACCACGTCGCCGGCGGTAGCCAGCGCCCCGCTCCAAACCGAGAACTTTTCGGGCTTCGACCACACGATTTGCCCCTTGCCGGCGTCCCAAGCGATGAAGTTACCCATGTTGGACCCGCCTGGTGCGGGGAACATGGACAGCGTGGCGCCAACGTAGGGTTGCCCGGCCACGTACTCGACCGCAAAGGGCTCGTAGTTCATGCAGACGTGGTTGGTGGGCACATAGAAGAGCTTGGTCTTGGGGTTGAAGGCCGCCGGCTGCTGATCCTTCGAGCCGAGCGCGGCCGGGCAGACGCCCTTGGTATCCACCTCAGGCCCGTTCTGTGCCGTGCTGTATTTCGAGACGACTTGCGGGCGTCCCGTGGTCATGTCCACCTTCGTCGCCCAGTTCACCGCCGGGTCGTACTTCTGCGCCACGAGCAGCTCACCGGTCACACGGTCCAGTGTGTAGCCGAAGCCATTGCGGTCGAAGTGAACGAGGACTTTCCGGTCTTGCCCTTTCACGCTGATGTCAGCCAGGACCATCTCGTTGATCCCGTCGAAGTCCCACTCGTCGTACGGCGTCATCTGGTACACCCACTTCACCTTGCCGGTGTCCACATCGCGCGCCCAGATGCTCATCGACCACTTGTTGTCACCCGGCCGCTGCGCCGGATTCCAGGTGCTCGGATTGCCCGTGCCGTAATAGACCAGATTAAGCGCCGGGTCGTAGCTGTACCAGCCCCAGGTGGTGCCGCCGCCGATCTTCCACTGATCCGCCTGCCAGGTCTTTAGGCTGGAATTGGCCCCGACGGGGGTGACCGCGCCGTTCGCCCAGGTGGTCGTGCTGCTCGGGTCGATCAGCATCTCGTTGTCCGGTCCGGTGCTGTAGCCGCGCCAGACCAGCTTGCCCGTGTTGATGTCGTAGGCCGAGATATAGCCGCGCACCCCCCACTCGCCGCCGCTGATGCCGGTGATGACTTTGTCCTTGAACACGTGCGGCGCGTTGGTGTTGACAGCGCCCACCTTGGGATCGCCGTTCTTGACGCTCCACTTCACTTTGCCGCTTGACGCGTCGAGCGCGACCAGCATGCTGTCGGCCTGCTGCAGGAAGATCTTGCCCTCGGCATAGGCGAGCCCGCGATTGACGGTGTCGCAGCACATCTGCGGGATCACGGCCGGGTCTTGCTTCGGCGCGTACTTCCACTTGATCTTCTGAGTTCCCAGGTCTAGCGCGAAGACGTTATTGGGAAACGGTGTTACCAGATACATGGTGTCGCCGACCACCAGCGGTGAGCCTTCATGGCCTCTCAGCACGCCGGTAGAGAACATCCATGCCACCTGCAGCTTGTTGACGTTGCTCGCGTTGATCTGCTGCAGCGGGCTGTAGCGATGGTTGGCGAAATCACCCGCCTGCATGGCCCAGTTATTGGGGTCGGCGATCAGCGTAGCCAGATCCTGGTTGGCAAATGCGGATCCGGCCGCCGTCGCCGCCAGCGTGAGCGAGATCGATAGCAGCTTGACAGGGTTCTTCACTTTTACCTCCTCCCGGTTGTTGCATTCAAGGGGACACGGTCGCCGAGCGGAAAAGATCCGGTGCCATGCCACGATGCGCGAATAAAGATGCGCTGAGGGAGTGGGTCTGCGAACCCACCTTGCGCCCGAATGTGAGTGCGCGACGGGCGTTGGTTGTTCCGCGGCTGAGGGATGGAGCGAATAATGCCGTTGTCTTAACAGAGGACCCCAGCAACCTGCCTCTGCCGCTGTTCCCTTTTAGTCTCGCCCATGCGGGTTGTCAAATCTTTCGTTTTGAAAGGTTCGATCGGGCACTCGCCTGGATGTAAGAGTTACATCTTGCCGCCAAGCTGAAGGAGCGCACGTTTCTGCAGGCACTGCCATGGGCTCGCGCCGGGCCGGCACGAACCGGCCCACGGGCGCCGGGATTTTTGGTAACCTCTTGTCTGGCAAGCGATCCGAGCGCTGCCGTACAAGCTGAGGCCCACCTTCTCGATATGATCGCCCGCCGCGTCCTTCGACACTGCGACAGACGGCATTGATGATGGGCTCCCGCCAACCAGGCTGCGTGTCACCGCTGTGTGGTCCGAGCGCTGCTACGCCAGCCGGCTGGTGGGCGCGCGGCGCTGGCCAAGGGCGATTGATGCAGCGGTGGGGTTGCACATGGCTGAACGGCGGACTCGAACGATGAGCAAGCAACGCCACAGCCCGGCAGTCGGCCTGACGGCGGACCAGAACAAGCTCGTGCAACATATGGCGCCGCTCGTCAAGCGGATCGCTTATCACTTCATGGTCAGGCTCCCGGCGAGCGTCCAGGTCGACGACTTGATTCAGGCTGGATTGCTGGGTTTGCAGGACGCCGCCAAGAACTTCGACGACACCCAGGGCGCGCAGTTCGAAACCTACGCCATCCAGCGCATCCGCGGTTCGATGCTGGACGAGCTGCGCCAGGCGGACTGGCTGCCGCGCAATGTCCGCAAGAACTTGCGCCGTATCGAGGCCGCCATCAGTACGCTCGAGCAGCGCCTCGGACGCCCGCCGCGCGAGCAGGAGCTGGCCGACACGCTAGGGGTTTCGCTGGAGGAGTATCAAACCATGCTGCTGGAGTCGCGCGGCTACCAGCTGCTCCACTACGAGGATTTTCAGGAGGCCGAGGACAGCGATTTCTTCGATGTCTATGTGGCGGACCATCAGAGCGGACCGCTCGACATGCTGGAGGACACGCGCTTTCGCCTCCAGCTCGTACAGGCGATCGGCGCTCTCCCCGAGCGCGAAAAGATCGTGATGGCGCTGTACTACGAGCAGGAAATGAATCTGAAGGAAATCGGCGAGGTGCTCGGCGTGTCGGAATCACGCGTATGCCAACTCCATGCGCAGGCGGTGGCGCGTCTGCGCAGCCGCCTGAAGGAGTGGACCCGCAAGGAACGCTAGTCGGACGCAGCGTCTGTATTCGCCGTGGAGGGTCGCGGCGAGCGTCGGATGCGCTTCATGAACGAAAAAGCCCCGGCGAGGCCGGGGCTTTTATTTGGTATCTGCTGGACGCTACTTCGCGGCTACCAGAAACTCGCGCGTCGCC
>DATJZQ010000159.1:0-10585 GCA_035499005.1 Burkholderiales bacterium
GGCGCGCGACGATCAACCGCTGTATTTCGCTCTATACCGGGCGCAGGCAGCGCCTGAGCAGTGGGTGCAGGACGTGAGCCGCCTCGCGCGCAGCGTGGCCGACGCTGGATTGCTGTGCACCGAGCTCCGGCGCCGCCATCCCAATCGGTGGCGGCCCGACGTCGGGCCGCAGCTCGCACAGCTGGCGCAGGAGCGCGGCGAGCACCTGCTGCCGTATCTCTTGGAGCACGCACGCGATGTCTGGTCGCTGCGGCGTCGCGCCGGGTATGAACAAATCGCGGAGCTGGCGCGGCGCCGGGGGTGGCTTGAGCTGTGGGCCGCGGTGCTCGCCTCCTGCGCTTCGTCCGCGGAGTACGAGCGCGAAGTGCTGAAGCTCACTCAAGACAAGGACGTGCCCGAGACGGAGCTGACGGCGCTTCTTGCATCGCTCGGCAGTGCGGGCACAGGGCGCGCGCCGGGGGATCGTATCAAGTCGCTGCGCGACAGCACGCTGCTTGCGCTGTATGAGCGCTTCCCGCAGCTCGTGCGCACCGCCTTCGCCTATCAGCTGAACGCGACACCCAACCGTCCGCGTGCCGCCGTCGTCGAGCTGGCCATCACACGCCGGGACGACGCGCTGATCGACCTCGTGGCCGCGCGCCTGGCGGTGCGGACGGAACGTTCCGGAGCGGAACGGCTGCTGCAGGTCGCCGCAAAGATCGCACGCTACCTGGAGACCTCCGCCTCCAGCGCCGGTGCCGTCGAATCGCGCTCGCTGCAGATTCTCGCGTCGGTGCCGCCCCGCTCGATCCGCAGCGAGCGCGAGCTGGTCGCCCGCAATCCGCTGGCGCGCCTGCTGTTCGAGCAGGCCGCGAATGGCTGCCTTGCCTCCGAGCAGGCGGCCGCGCAGCTGCTCCGCGCCCCTGACGACCGTGTCTGCGCGATCGCCGTACGCGCACTCAGCAGCGGCGACCCTCGTGCCGCGGCGCTTGCCCGCCAGGTCCGTGAGTCGCTTCTCGCGGCGCTCGAGCGCCGTTTGCCGCGGTCCGTCGGGCAGCACGCCCTGGGTGCTCTCGACCGCTTGGTCGATGGACCCGCGGCGGCAGCCCACCTCGTGAGCTGGGCGCGGCGCTCCGCGGCGGCCCGCGGTCCGCAGGACGGACTGCTCGCGCTGCTCGCGCGTCAGCTGAGGGCAAATCCGGGGCTCCAGGAGCCGGGCGAGAAACCCGTGGTCTACCGCAGGGCCGCGAAATGATCTGCGCGTATCGAACCCTGCAGTTGACAAGCGGACCGGGCGCGGCCATAAAGACGAGCGAGAGGGCGCGCCGGCGCGCAACCAGCCAGCAGTGCCCCGGTGTTTCGCCGGGGCGGCGCCTTGAGCGCATGACTTCGCCACGGTTCCCCGCGGACACGCGGGGAGGCCATGAGTCCAGAGCCTCGCAAGTGGTCGCCCGGCGTGCTCTCTCGCCAACGGTGAGCCCGGCCTGCGGATCGGAGCAACCGTGGGACTGATGGATTTCCTGCGCCGGGTGTTTGCAGGCAAAAAGGCGGACGTGCACGCTCCTCCGCTGCAGGCAGCCTCACGACCTGCGCCGCCGCACCCGCCATCCCCCCGCCCGCAAGCGCCGACGCCTCCCGCGCAGCAACCGGCTTCGCGGCCAGCGTCTCCGGCCCCCCGATCACGGCCGGCATCGACCGTGCCGGCTCGCACCGCGCCGCAGGGAACGCCTCGCCCCGCGCCCGCGGCGGCGCCACCTGCAGCGTCAGCCGCCAAGCCGACTCCTGCGGCGGCGCCCACGCCGCCGCCAACGCCGGTGATTCAGCCCGAGGCGCCCGCGCCCGCCGCACCCGCGCCCCTCAAGCCCGGCCAGCGACGTCTCGCTCTACACGACGAGCGCCTCATACCCAAGCAGGCGCGGCAACACCACACGGCTACGGCGCGCCGTCCGCCCAAGGAGCGGCTGACGCGCGACGAAGCTCGGCGACTGTTCTCCCCGACGCTGCGCAGCGCAGCGCGCAGCCTGCGCACGCTCGCGACGGACCAAGCGCAGCTCGCCCGTTACGGTCTGCCGGTGTGGGACAACGAGACGGCGCTCGCAGGCGCGCTCGACCTTGAGCTGAAGGCGCTTCGTCACTTCTCGATGCACAGCGCGAAAGACCGGGCCACGCACTACGTGACATTTGGGATCGCCAAGCGCAGTGGCGGCGAGCGGCTGATCATGGCCCCCAAGGCGCGCCTCAAGCGGCTGCAGCGCCGTCTCGATGCGCTGCTGGTGAGCAAGCTGCCGGCGAGCGAATTCGCGCACGGCTTTCGCCGCAAACGGTCCGTGCGCAGCAACGCCGAACCGCACGTCGGCCGCGGCGTCATCCTGCAGCTCGACCTGAAGGATTTTTTCGGCTCCATCCATTTCGGACGCGTGCGCGGGTTGCTGATCTCCCTCGGCTACGGCTATCCGGTCGCGACGGCGCTGGCAGCGCTCATGACTGAAGCGCCGCGGCAGCCGGTGCTCGTCGGTGGCATACGCTATTTTCCGCCGGCAGGTCCTCGGGCCTGCCCGCAGGGCGCCCCTACCAGTCCGGGCCTGAGCAATGCGGTAGTGGTCAAAATGGACCGCCGGCTGGCGGGGCTCGCGCGCCGCTACGGCTTCGCATACACGCGCTACGCAGACGATCTCACCTTTTCGGGCGACGACATCGACGCCGCCCACGCGCTCCGTCTGCTGGCACAACGTGTGGTGGAGGACGAAGGCTTCGAGGTGAACCACGACAAGACGCGCATCAAGCGCAGCGGCACGCGCCAGACCGTGACTGGTGTGGTGGTAAACGACGTGCTCGGGCTGTCACGCCAGGAGCGGCGACGGCTGCGAGCGGCGATTCATCGATACGCCGCTGCCCATGCCGCGGGCAGTGCGGATGCTGCGCAGCTTGCGCGGCTAGACGGCAAGGTCGCCTACCTGTCGATGCTGAACGCCGCGCAAGCGCGCCGGCTCGCAAAAACCCAGTGAAACCGCGGGGACGCGGGAGAACGCAGAGAACAGCAAAACCATAGAGAATGAACTTTGCAGTCTCGGGCTTTGGTTCTCTCTCTGCGCTCTCTGCGCCTGTGCGGTTGATTTGTTCTTGTTGAGGAAAACATGGAACTGACAGTGAAAGGCAAACGCGTCCTGATCACCGCCGGGGCCGGAGGCATCGGCCGCGTCATGGCCCAAACGTTCGTCAAGGCGGGCGCAAAAGTGCACATCTGCGACGTCGTTCAGTCTGCCGTGGACGAGACAGTCTCGGCGCTCGGTGTCTCGGCCACCCTGTGCGACGTTTCGGACCTGAAGCAGGTGGACCGCCTCTTCGCAGACGCCAAGACGCGCCTGGGCGGCCTCGACGTGCTGGTCAACAACGCCGGCATCGCCGGACCGACGGCGAAGGTCGAAGACATCAGCATCGAGGACTGGAGGCGCTGTATCGACATCGACTTGAACGGCATGTTCTACTGCACACGCCTGGCGGTGCCGCTGCTCAAGGCAGCCGGGGGCGGAAGCATCATCAACCTTTCATCGGCCGCGGGACGCCTCGGGTTTCCGTTCCGCACGCCCTACGCGGCAGCGAAGTGGGCGGTAGTGGGCTTCAGCAAGAGCCTGTCGATGGAGCTGGGCACTGACAACATCCGCGTCAACGCCATCCAGCCCGGTGTGGTCGAGGGCGAGCGCATGGACCGTGTTGTCGCGGCCAAAGCGCAGGCGCTGGGCATCAGCTTCGAGGAGCAGAGAAAGATCTCTCTCGAGCGGGTTTCGATGCGGACGATGGTGAGCGCGCACGACATCGCCGACATGGCGCTGTACCTCGCGAGCGATCTGGGCAAACACGTCACCGGACAGGCGATCTCGGTCTGCGCGGGGGTGGAGATGCTAGGCTGAACAAGAACGAGCCTGAGAGGTTGCTCTCGGTCTCGTTGCCCTGGAAAAAAAGCCCGCCAGAAAGGCGGGTTTCGAGATCAAGCGCGGTAAAGTAGCAATGACGCTACTACACCCGCCGGCGACGCAGCGCAAGCGCCGCAGCGCTCAGGCCGAGAAGGGCGAGCGTCCCGGGCTCAGGGGCCGTTCCACTCACATGCCATATGCCCCCGGATTGGGCATACTCGCAGCCGAGCTAGGAAACGGAAGCATGGAAAAGATCGCAATCATCGGCGCTGGCCTCATCGGCCGGGCCTGGGCCATCGTGTTTGCCCGCGCCGGACATCCGGTGAAGCTGTGGGACCACGACGCATCCGCCGTGCCGAACGCGCTCCGCCTGATCGAGGACGCGGCGCGGGAACTGCGCACCGCCGGGCTGATCGACGAGGAGCCGGACACCATCAGCGCTCGACTGACTCCCGCGGCGACGCTGGCGGAGGCAGTCCTCGACGCCGATTATGTCCAGGAGAACACGGCTGAGCGCCTGGACGTGAAGCGTGATGTGTACGCGCAGATGGACGCCATCGCGAAGCCGGCCTGCATTTTGGCGAGCTCGACTTCCACCATTCCGGCGTCGGCATTCAGCGAGGGGCTCGCCGGCCGCCATCGCTGCATTGTGGCGCACCCAGTCAACCCACCTCATGTCGTGCCGATCGTCGAGCTTTGCCCGGCGCCGTGGACCGGCACCGACGTGCTGGCACGCGCCCGCGCCCTGCACGAGAAAGTCGGTCAAGTTCCTATCGTGATGAACAAGGAAATCCAAGGCTTCATCCTCAACCGTCTGCAGGCCGCGCTGCTCATGGAGGCCTGGCGTTTGGTGGGCGAAGGCTACGTCTCAGCCGAAGATCTCGACAAGACCATCAAGGATGGCCTGGGCCTGCGCTGGTCATTCATGGGCCCGTTCGAGACCATCGACCTCAACGCGCCGGGCGGTGTGCGGGATTACGCGGCACGCTATGGGCGGATGCTCTACGAGCAGGTTGCCGCCGTGCAGCACAAACCATGGGACGAGCCGCTCATCTCGAAGATCGAGGCCGAGCGGCGTAAGGTCATGCCGCAGGCAAAGCATGCACAGCGCGAAGCCTGGCGCGATCGACGCCTGATGGCGCTGATTGCGCACAAGCGCGGGATAGGGGCGGAAGACTAGCGGAGAGCCAGACGAGCTAGGCCTGCGTCGGCAAACCCGGCATGACGAACGGATGGGCCTGCTCGTAAGCGCGGGCAGCGCGCAGCACCTTGGCGTCGGCGAACCTGGCGCCGACCAACTGCATGGCTACCGGAAGCCGGTTGCCAGCGAAGCCGCACGGCACGCTTGCAGCGGGTTGCTGAGTCAGGTTGAACGGGTAAGTGAACGGGGACCACTCCCACCAGCGCTTCATGCCATTGCCGGGAGGGACCTCCTGGTTCACGGCGAAGGCAGTGGTCGCGAGCTGCGGTGTCATAAGCAGATCGTATCTCTGATGCAGCAGGTTCATGCGCCGGGCGAGAGTTTCGCGCTCCTTCTCGAGGGCACGGTACTCCAACGCGCTCATGCGTAGTCCGGGTTCCGCAAGTTCGAGCAGTCCCGGCTCCATCAGTTTGCGTTGGTCGGCTGACAGCGGTTGCACCGCAATCGCCAGCGCGACACTCCAGAGGGGCTGCATGATCTTGATCGGGTCCTCCAGAGCGAGATCGACTTCTTCCACCTGCGCGCCGAGGTCGCGCAGCGATTGTGCCGCTCGATCGACAAGCGTCGCGATCTCGCGCTCCACTCTGGCGTAGCCCAGCGTGCGGCTGTATGCGATGCGCATGCCATGGATGCCGTCATCGAGGCCCTGCCGGTAGTCCACATTGAGCGGGGGCGCCGCATAGAAATCGCGCAGATCGGGACGCGAGATCACTGTCAGCATCAGCGCAGCGTCGTGCACGGTCCGAGAAATCGGGCCCTGGTGCCACAACGTCCAGGGTGGCGGATGAGGGTGCACGGGCACCAGCCCGAAGGTCGGCTTGAACCCGAACAGGCCACAGAAGCCGGCC
Source organism: Burkholderiales bacterium (assembly GCA_035499005.1). GTDB lineage: Bacteria > Pseudomonadota > Gammaproteobacteria > Burkholderiales > SHXO01 > SHXO01. The sequence goes on from DATJZQ010000159.1 coordinate 5,940, forward strand.
GGAATCCGAATCGAGCCGCCGCCGTCGGTGGCGATGTGCATGACCCCCAAGCCGAGCGCCGCTGCTACCGCTGCGCCGCCGCTGCTGCCTCCGGGCGTCTTCGTCGTATCCCACGGATTGACAGTTACACCGGTGAGCGGGCTGTCCGTGACGCCTTTCCAGCCGAACTCGGGCGTAGTCGTCTTGCCCAGGAACACGGCCCCCTGCTCCCGCATGCGCGCCACTGCGGCGCTGTCTTCATCCCAGGGTTGGTTCGGATTGACCGTGCGGGAGCCGCGCAGAGTCGGCCAGCCTCGCAGCAGCAGCAGGTCTTTGACCGTTGTCGGCAGGCCGTCCACCAGGCCGGCCGGCTCGCCCCGCAGCCAGCGCGCTTCCGACTCGCGCGCGGCCTGCACCGCTTCCCGCTCTCCGACCATGACGAATGCGTTATAGGTCGGCTGCAGGCGCGCTATGCGGTCGAGCGCCGCGCGCGTGACCTCGACGGGTGAGAGCCGCTTGCTGCGGTAGCGCTCGAGCAGCTCGGCGGCCGAGAGGGAGAGCACGTCCATCGATCTGTCTGCCGGGCTCGGGGCAGCCGCGATGGGCGCGCTCCTCGCCGCATGTGCCCCTCCTCCCCCGCCTTTCCCGTGGGGCCGGTCAGGCGGGCGGAGGGGTGTTTCTTTGGCTTCTACGCCTTCTTGCTCTTGATGCCTTCCAGCACTGCTTCGGGCGTGATCGGCATGTGCCGCACGCGCACGCCCACAGCATTGAAGATGGCGTTAGCCACGGCCGGCGCCACCACAGTCGAGGCCGGCTCGCCTACGCCGACGGGATGCCGACCGGACTCTATCAGCTCGATGTCGAACTGTGGCACATCGACCTGCCGGATTGGCTTGTACTCGTGGAAGTTAGTCTGCTCGATCGACCCGTTCTTATAGGTGAGCCGCTCCGACATGACCTGGCTCGTGCCCCACAGCGCCGCACCCATCACCTGCGCCTTGATGTTGTTGGGGTTGATGGCGAGCCCCATGTCCAGGGCGATCGTGAGCCGGTTGACGCGATACTTGCCCGTGGCCGGATCGACCGTCACCTCCGCCACTCCGGCAACCCAGGTCGGACTCTGGCGCTCTTCGGCCGAGGACACGGCCAACCCCATCGCGGTGTTCGGCGGGAGGCGCTTCGAACCCCAGCCCGCCTTGCCGGCGGCGACGCGTAAGCAGTTGGCCAAGCGCAACGCGCCGCCCACCGTGCCGGATTCGTACGGCGGCCACGTACCCGCCTGCGGCCACGGCAGCGAGATCCACAGCTGGTCCATGTAATAGTCGGACGGCGTCCCCGGCGGATAGCCGGTGTTGGGGATGCCACGACTGCTGCCCTTGCCATTCAACATGGCGAGCCGGAACTCGAGCGGATCGCGCCCGGCGGCATGCGCGCACTCGTCGATGAACGACTCGACGACGAACATGTTGTACGAATTGGACACCGTGCGCAGCGCGCTCGCCTGCACCGCCCAAGTGGTGCGATCGCTGTCCCACGCACGCACGCGGTGGTTGGGCACGTAGTACCAATGGTCGCTGCCGCCAATCGACCACTGGTCGATGTCCTGCTTTTTGCTATCGACCGAGTCGAGCTGCAGCCAATCGGTGCCGTTGTTGAACTTCTTGCCTACCGAGAAGCGTGGACCCATCCATCCGCACACGATGTCCTGATTCATAGCGGTGAGCTGACCGTTCTTGATTCCGGCCTTGAGGCGGTGGAAGGTCGGCGTTCGCGCGAAGACGGTCGCGAAATACGCCTCGCGGGTGGTGATGAGCTTCACCGGCCGGCCCAGCTCCTTGACGCAGTACGCCGCGGCGAGGATCTCGTCATAGTCCTGCTTGCCGCCGAAGCCCCCGCCAACCAGGTACTGGTGCACGAAGATCTTCAGGTCATCGGGTTTCTTGTTGAGCACCTTGGACAGGTACGCCGTGAGCGTCATCCGCGCGAAACCGGTGCTTTGCGTGCCCACGTGCACATGCCACGAGTCGTCCGCCGCATGCTGCACTACGCAGTTGATCGGCTCCATGAAGGCATGGCACACCATGTCGCTGGTGTACTCGACCTCGAGCCGCTTGTCCGCCTGTGGCAGAGCTTTGTCGACATCGCCCTCCAGCACCCACGCGGCACTCTGCTCGGCGTTGTCCGCCATCCCAGAGAACTCCTCCATGATGTCGGACAGGCTAAGCTTGCCGTACGGTCCCGGGTCGGCTTGAATCTTCAGCACGCGGCTGGCCTTGATCGCCGCTGGGTAAGTCTCGGCCAGCGCGACGACCCAACCCGTGCACTTGCCCATCGAGTCGTCGATCTTGACTGCTTTCAAGTAGCCGGGGATCTTCTTGGCTTCGGTTTCGTCGATCGAGAGAACCTTGGAGGCGTACCGAGTGCGCGGAATCGCCAAAGAGCCGTACGCCATGCCTGGTATGAACACATCCATCCCGTACTTCGCCTGGCCGTTCGTCTTCGCCGGGATGTCTAGCGCAGGAACCGACTTGCCGATGATCTTGTATTGATTGCGCTCCTTGAGCTTGACGCTCTTGAAATCCTGTGGATAGGTGAACTTGCGGTCGATCTTGACCTTCTGCAGGATCTCGCCGTAGCTGATCGAGCGTCCGGAGGCCTTGTCGATGACACGGCCACTGTCAGCGTAACAGTTGGCGAGCTGCGCGCCGAGCAGCTTGGCGCCGGCTTCGGTGAGCGCGATGCGGCCCAGCGCGCCGGCGCGCGAGATGCGGTCGAACTCGGTGGTCACGCTACCGCTGTTCACCGTGTAGGCCAGGCCGTACACCCCGAAGTTGTCTACGCTTTCGAGCGGAGTGTCGAGACGCACCTTGTCCCAGGGCACCTCCAGCTCGTCGGCAATGATCTGCGCGAACGCGGTGCCGATGTGCTGACCCATCTCGGCTTTGACGATGTGCATCGTCGTGACGCCGTCTGGTGTCATGGTGAACCAGATGGACGGGGTAAATCCGGCAGCTGCGGCCGTAGCGGCCTGAGCGTCGCCGCCACGCAGGCCGGGCGGTACGCCAATGCTCAGGAACGCGCCGCCGGCCACCGCGGCCGAGCGCACCAGGAATTCGCGGCGGGTCACGCCACGTTCGGTCGTGTCAGCCATTGCTTGTCTCCTTGATGATCTGCGATGCGCGCTTGACGGCACCTACGATACGCGGATACGTGGCGCAGCGGCACAGGTTGCCATTCATGCCTGCGACGATCTCCTGCTCGGTAGGGTCTGGGCTTTGCGAGAGCAGCGCAGCGGCCTGCATGATCTGCCCCGACTGGCAGTACCCGCACTGCGGCACCTGCAGCTCGATCCAGGCCCGCTGCACGGGATGCGCATTGGCCGGGTCAAGGCCTTCGATGGTCGTGATAGCGCTGCTGCCCACTTCGCCAAGCGTGATCGAGCAGGACCGCACTGCCTGGCCGTTGATATGGACAGTGCAGGCGCCGCACATGGCGATGCCACATCCGAATTTTGTGCCGGTGAGGCGGAGCTCTTCCCGGATGACCCAGAGCAGCGGGGTGTCGGGTGGAGAATCGGAAAAGTAGCTCTGACCGTTGATCGTCAGTGCAGGCATAGGACGGACTCCTTCGAGAGATGCGGTTTGCGACGCGATTTCTCATGTTCGAGATGGGCGCGCAGCACGCCGCATCTTCCGCGTCTGTGAATGGATTGTGGGCAGGGGGAAGAGTCGGCACATCCGCCGGAAGGAGGAATCGGCTGACCGCTTTGGTGGGAGCCGCGCCTCACCCTTTCGAGGGAGCCGCGCCGGCGAAACTTCAGAACTTGACCAGGCCGCGCCGCGCGGCCAGCGCGATCGCCTCCGCACGGCTGGTCACGTCCAGCTTGATGAACAGGCTCTTCATGTGACTCTTCACGGTGCTCTCGGTGATGAACAGCGCCTGACCGATCGCGCGGTTGCTCCTGCCCTCGGCCAGCAGCTGGAGGATCTGCTCCTCGCGCTCGGTGAGCGGCTCCTCCTGAACCCGCTGGGCGAGCTTGGCGGCGACCTTCGGCTGCAGGTAGGCTTGACCGGCGTGCACAGCGCGGATGCAGCCGAACAACTCTTCCGGCTGGACGTCCTTCAGCACGTAAGCCTTCGCGCCCGCGCGCAGTCCGGCGTAGATGTCCTCGTCGTGATCGAAGGTGGTAACCACGATGATGCCGGCGGCTGGGTCCTCGGCACGGATTCGCTTGATGGCCTGCACGCCATCCAGCTTGGGCATGCGCAGGTCCATGAGCGTGACGTCCGGGCGCAGCCGGCGCCACAGCATCACCGCCTCCTCGCCGTCGCCGGCTTCGCCGACGACGGCCGCGTCCTCTTCCATGTTGATGATCGCGGCGAGGCCGCGCCGCACCAGCGGATGGTCGTCCGCGATCAGGACCCGGATCGGTGCACTGCGCGTCGCGCTTGCTTCGGTCTCGAGCGGCACGCCGGAGCTAGGTTTGCGGCCGGGCATGGCGGCGAAGCGCGATAGGCGGGCGATGAGCGAAGCGCGCGTCACGCACGCGCAGACAGGCTCAGAGGCAGCACAGTCTGCACTCGAGTTCCGCGGCCGGCGACGCTCGACACCAATAGCCGTGCTCCGATACGGGCTGCGCGCTCGCGCATCCCGATGAGGCCGAAGCC
>DATJZQ010000160.1:0-6026 GCA_035499005.1 Burkholderiales bacterium
GACGTTCCGCATCTATGGCACGGACGATCAGCGCACGATACCCTCTTGCCGGGAACTGATCGCACGCGTGCACCCCGACGACCGCTCGCGCATCCGCACGTTGATGCTGCATGCGACGCAGCAAGGTGTGCCCTACGAAGCGGAGTTCCGCATCCTCACCCCGGCCCAGCATGTGCGCTGGATCCAGGCCCTGTGTCAGCCCGAAGCGCCGAGCGGTGCTAGAGCACACAAGCTGCGCGGCACGGTGCTCGACGTAACCGAGCGCAAGAACCAGCATCTGCAGCTGGAAAGCGAGCGGCGTGTGCTGGAGGCGATTGCGACGGGCTCACCTTTGCCGCAGGTCCTCGATCTGCTCTGCCGCGTCGTGGAGGAGCAGTCGGGTTGGGCCCTGTGCGCAGTGCATCTGCTGCATCAGAACAGCGGGCACCTGGAGCTGGCGGCCTCGCCCAGCCTTCCGCCCGAGCTTCGCGACGCAATGGCCCGCATGCCGGTCGACCCGCTCGCCGGATCCTGCGGTGCCGCCGCCTGGCGCAGCCAGCAGGTAGTCGTCTCGGATCTAGCGGCCGATCCGCTGTGGCAGGACTTGCGCGGCGCGACCCGCGCGAGCGGAGTGCGTGCCTGCTGGTCACTGCCGATACTTGGCGCCCTGACGCCGGTCCTCGGGACCTTCACGGTTTTCATTCGCGAGGCGCGCGATCCATCGTCGAGCGAGACGGCGCTCACGGCACGCATCACGAATATCGCGAAGATCGCGATCGAGCGGCACGAATCGGAGAGACGTATCCGGCAGCTGGCGCACTACGACGCTTTGACCGGCCTACCCAACCGCGCGCAGTTCAATCAGGTGCTGGACCACGCGTTGAGCCGCGCGCAGCGCGCCGGAACGGCGGTGGCGCTGCTGTTCGTCGATCTGGACCGGTTCAAGAACATCAACGACACTCTGGGTCACGACGCGGGTGACAGCATGCTGAGGGAGGTGGCTGGCCGCCTGCGCCAAAGCCTGCGTACCAGCGACGTCGTAGCGCGTTTCGGCGGTGACGAGTTCATCGTCATGCTGGAAGACATGCCTGACGCCGAACACGCTGCTGGCGTCGCGGCGAAGGTGTTGGAGGCGATCGCCCAACCGCTCGTGGTGGGTAATCAGGAACTGCATGTGACCGCCAGCATCGGCATCAGCACTTACCCCGGCGACGGCACGGACCTCCACGCGCTGCAGAAGCACGCCGACATCGCGATGTACCGGGCCAAGGAGCAGGGCCGCAACAGCTGGCGGCACTACTCAGCGCAGGCCGACACGCACAGCCTGGAGCGCCTGGCTCTGGAGACGCAGCTGCGGCGCGCCCTGGAGCGTGCCGAGCTGCTGCTGCATTACCAGCCGAAGCAGGAGATCGCATCCGGCCGCATCACCGGGATGGAAGCCCTGGTGCGCTGGCAGCATCCCGAGCACGGCCTGCTCGCTCCGGGGAATTTCATCCCGATCGCGGAGGAGACCGGGCTGATCGTACCGCTGGGCGAGTGGGTGCTGCACAAGGCCTGCGAGGATGCAGCGCAACTCGCTCGTCTGCCGGACGTGGGACCGTTCCGCATGGCGGTCAACCTCTCGGCCCGGCAGTTCTCGGACGAGAGGTTGATCGAGCTCGTTTCCTCTACCCTGAGCGGCTACCAGCTCGACCCCGCTCTGCTCGAATTGGAGATCACGGAGAGCTCCATCATGCACAACACCGCACATGCGGCTCGCGTCCTCGCGCGGCTGAAGGAGATGGGTGTGCGGGTCGCAATGGACGACTTCGGTACGGGCTATTCGTCGCTCGCCTGCCTGAAGCGCTTCCCCATCGACGCCATCAAGATCGACCGCTCCTTCATTCAAGGTCTCCCTGCCGACGCCGACGACGCGACGCTGACCAAGGCCATCATCGCCATGGTGCACAGCCTGCGGCTGCGGATCGTGGCAGAGGGTGTGGAAACGCGCGAGCAGGTGGAATTTCTGAGCCGTCATGGCTGCGACGAGATCCAGGGCTATTACTTCAGCCAGCCGCTGGCGTTCGACGCTCTGGTGAATCTGCTGCGCGAGCGGGGCACGAGCCAAGCGGCGCCGGTTGCGCGCCCGCCGTCGGTTGCTGTCTGGCCCTGACAGACAGACATCAACGGCGGCCCGCATGGCTAGCCGTTGATATACCTGTCAGAATACAGCGCATGTCCGACCTGATCCGCTGCCTGCTGTTCCTCTCGCTCGTCATTCCCGGTCTGCCTGCTGGCGCGCAGCGGACTTCCCAAGACCAGTCCGCACCCCTGCTCAACGTGATCGGGGTCGACGGTACTGAACACAAGCTAACCGCCGAGGAGTGGGCAAAGCTTCCCCGCACCACCGTCAAGGCGCGGGATCACTCGGGCGCGGAGGCTAGCTTCGAGGGCGTCGCGGCGCGCGATGTCCTCAGACTCGCAGGCGCTCCATTCGGGCAGGAATTACGCGGGCCAGGCTTGGCGCTTTATGTCGTAGCGGAGGCTGCCGACGGATACAAGGTGGTTTATGCCGTGCCCGAGTTCGATGACGGCTTCACCGACGGGCTGATTCTCGTCGCCGATCGCAGGGACGGCGAAGCGCTCGGCGTGAAGGAGGGACCGCTCCGGATCGTCGTACCCTGGGAGAAGCGCCAAGGACGCTGGATCCGCCAGCTCACGGTGCTGCGCATACGACAGGCGCATTGATAAAAAACAGGGCAGCCGCGCGCTCCGAGGCTGCCCTGGGCGTGAACCCTGCTGTCCCAAACCGGGAGGCGTCGACAGCAGGTCGCTAGAACGACGAGAGATTCAGAAGCGGTCGAAGTTGGCCGGCAGCCGGATCACGGTCACCGGATTATCGTGGTTGTTGGGCGAAGTCGCCGACAGCTCCGGGATCACGAGCAGATAGCTTCCATCAGACATCTTGCGCACCGCGATGTCGGCGGGTCCCGCCAGCTTGATGTCCTGATCGTAGGTCAGGATCATCGGCACACCGAACGGCGGCGTCACCACCACGCTGTTGGTGTTCTTGATCTCGGTGTCGAGGCGCACGCTGCCAGCAAAATCGAGACCGTCCAACGCGCCGAGGCCCGTCGCGAATGGCGCGGGCAGACGCCCGTTCTTGAAGTCGTCTTTGGTAAGGCGATACATCCCGCCTTCGGCCGGATCCTTCAGGCCCGCCACAGCCCCAACCGTGTTGAAGTGGATCGCACCGTCGGGCGCCACTTCGATGCCGTCTGGGCCACCTTCTGGGACAGGGATATAGAACACCTGTGCCTGCTGGCCGTCAGCGAGCGCGTCCAGCGAAGAGACCGGGAACATATAGGCGCCGCCGCCCTTCGTGGGAATCGGGGGATTGAACAGTCCGCCTGCGATCCCCGTGTCGATAGCGTACAGATTTCCCTCTCTGTCGAAGGACAGCGCATTCCCCAGCGTCGCGACCACACCTGCGGCTGCAGCAGCCGCAGACCCAGCGCCCATCTTGATTGACCCGAGCACTTTGCCGTCCGTGTTGAACGCGATGATCTTGGGATCGAGCACGCTCGGGTCCTTGACCTCTGTTCCGTCGGCTTCGGCGAGCGGCGCCCACGCTTCGATCAGGAAGATGGTGCCCTTCGGGAATTTCTTCGTAGCGACCGGCATGACCGCCATGCCCAACGGTCCCGTCAGCCCGGTGATGAGCTTCTCGTTGACCATCTTCAGCGTGCCGTCTGGCTGCACCGCGAGCTTGCTGACGTAACCGCCCTTGTGCGTCCAGTGAAAGCCCTTGTCCGGCATCCCGAGCTCAGCCGAGTTCGATACGAATACGTACCTGCCGTCTGCGCTGAAGATTGAGCCTTCGGGATTGTCGAAGGCGTTCAGCCGCTGGATCACCTGCCCCTTGACCGGATAGGGCTGAAGCGGATCTGCCGCGAGAGACAACCCGCTCGCCAGGCCCAACGTCAGCGCAGTGAGCCGCGCTGCAAGCAATGTCTTGTTCATCGGACTCCTCCCGTTATTTGACGTGCGCCGGCTCCGCCGTCTACCCGAGGCGGCGGCTGTCAGCGGCCAAGAAAAAAGGGCAGCGCGCTTTCAGGACGCTGCCCCCAACTCGAAGGGGGAATGAAGTGGAGGAATACCCCGAGTCAGCGGATAGTTCTGCGCCTCATTCCTTGTCGCTATATTCACTCAGATATATCGATTCTGTCAAGTCCGCTGAACGTGCCTCACGCTGGCGCCTAGAACTTCCAGGTGAGATCGAACTGCAAGATGCGGTAGCTGGTGAGCGGTTGCACGTTCGGGATGTCAGGATTGCTGCCTGGCGTCGGGCCATTGGCATTGAGCCGATGCGCCGCTCCGAAGCGCACGGTGGTGATGATCGCATCGGTTGGGCAATAGGCAGCCGCCAGATAGATACCTTCCAGGTTGGTGCGCCCTTCGAAGAAGTCGGAGTCGATGAGGTTCGGATCCAAGGCATTGAGGTCGATCTGCTGCCAGTAGACGCGTGCCTCCCAGGTGTTCTTCCTTGCGGCGACCTGGTTCATCACCAGCCCGAGGTTCGTTCCCCCGGAAACCCCGACCTGCCAGGCGAGCCCCTGACTGCCTATAGAGGCGTAGCTGCCCTGTGCAGCGCGTTGGTTGGCCTGGATGTTGTACGCCACGTCCCCAAACACGCGGGCGTCAACCCCGCCAAGCGGGAAGTTGACCTCCCAAGGCACCTCGAAGTAACGCAGGCCGTTAATCCCGTTAGCAAATGCCAACCCGGCGGGCGTTATCGGTTGCGTATTTTCCGGACCGAAAGCAAACGGACCAGCGAACCCGTTGCTGTTCGGATTCAAGATGCCAGTAAAAGCGTAACCGTGGCTGAACCCCGAGTAGTTGTAGAACGTCAACGCCGCCTTCGCAGACGTACGCTCCGCGAACTTGTAGTTGACGCCACCCTGCCACGCATATTGATACCCCTCATTGCTGGCGAAGCCCAGGTTTCCACTGTTGTCATTGGGAGAAAACTGCGCATAGACGTACTGACCGAAGTTCGCAAACAAGGCCAATTGGTCATTGAAAGCGTAGTTGATCCGTTCCGCGAACCCCTCGGGACTGATATCAGGATCCCACACCATAGGCGTCGTATAGATAGGGTTGGGCATTTTCCCAGCCTGAAGCGTGAGCCACGGTGTGGGGCGCCACCCGAGGTAGACCTGACCCACCGCGATCGTGTTGCTGCCGCCTTTGCCGTAGGGGGCTACCCCGCCGGCGACCGCGCTGGTGTTGTTGGCGAAGGTCACCCAGGACGTGCGAGGGTTGCTGTTCGTCTCAAAACGCAGACCGTAGAACCAGTCCTCCACAAGGTCGCCGCGGATGCCGATGCGCACCGCATAGCGCCAGCGGTCCAGGGTCTCTGCATCGCTGCCGCCCGTTCCTGGTACGGGAAAGGTAGAGGTGCCGGCACGACTCTCATAGCGTAGCCGGACATCGCCAAACAGCTGGATGCTTCTGATCCCGGGACTCGCGTCGAACTTGGGCTTCTTCGCCGCCTCGTCGGCCTGCTTCTGCTCCTTCTCGGCCTGCTGGGCTGCCTGTTGAGCCTGCTGTTGGCGATCGGCACGTTGCTGCCGCAGCTCGACTTCGCGCGCCTGCTTAAGCGCCTGGTACTCCTGATCTGACAGGACTCCCTTGTCTCTCAGCTTCTCCAACAGCTCGTCGAGCGGATCGGCGCTCTGGGCTCTAGCTGGACTAACGAGTATGGCTGTAGCACACAGTGCAGTTATGATGGCACTCGCAGCGGCAAACCATCCGCGCGCGCTAGACCACGCACGACGCTCTCCCCCCTGGACGGATCTCACGTAGGCCTCCTCCCCGATTTCCTATTGCGGCACTGCCTGCTTCAAGGACAGGCAAACTCCCATCGGGTCGTTTCACAGGGCGAGCAGCCCCCTTTCACGCACCCGCATGGGTCGCTATCGCTATGTTTGTTGCGATATTATGACAGCGTTAGATATTGAAGGATATAACGAGTATGATGTCAAGGCCTCGTTCGCGAAGAAAGC
>DATJZQ010000161.1:0-62680 GCA_035499005.1 Burkholderiales bacterium
GCCGCCGCGGCCCTTGCCTGGATGTTTACCGAGTGGCTGGTCAAGGGCAAACCCAGCGTGCTCGGGATTGCCTCGGGAGCGGTCGCCGGCCTAGTCGCGATCACGCCCGCTTCCGGTTTCGTTGCACCGGTGCCGGCGGTCATTATCGGAATCGCGGCGGGGGTCGGCTGCTACTACGCGGCCACCAGCGTGAAGAAGATGTTCGGCTACGATGATTCGCTGGACTGCTTCGGCGTGCATTGCATCGGGGGGATCATCGGCGCGCTGCTTACCGGAGCGTTCGTATCCAAGGAGATCAGCGGAATGGAGGGCAGTGTGCTGACCCAATGCTGGGGTGTTGGCGCGACCCTGATCTACGGCTTCATCGTGAGCTTCATCATCCTCAAGGTGATCGACCTCACCATCGGCTTGCGCGTTACCGAAGAGCAGGAGCGTGAGGGCCTGGACGTCGCGCTGCACGGCGAACACGTCGAGTAACCCGGCGGCTGCGACCCGGCCACTGGGCCGCAGTACTCGAGCAAGGTGTGGTTTTGTGAAAAAACAAGGGCGCCTCCGGGCGCCCTTGTCGCTCCTGGGCGCGCATCCGGGACTGCACAGCCACCTGATGCCGATGTTTGAAATTACCTGATTCCGCCTTTGGGTCAAATACTTACACAGGGCTGACAGCGCCTGGGAACGGTTTCTGCTGCCTTTGGATGAGGGCCGATGGAGCATCCGGCGCATTGTGAACCGTGAGGGCCACATGAGCGTAGACATCGACATGAAGGCGTGCAGCATCCTCGAACGTTTCGGGGCCGAGCTTCTCGACGCACAGGTCGACTATTGCTGCACGATGGATCTGCACGAGTTCACGATCACCCGCGGCGGCATGATCCACGAGATCGGTTTCACGGAACGCGTGCTGCAGTTGAAAGACATTCCCGACATCGAGGAAGTTGTCGCCAAGCTGGCGCGCGAAATCGAATCCAGCACGCAGCCGCGGAAGATTCGGGTCCGCAGCCGGGGCTCGGACAGCGCGGTCGAGCTGGTCAATTAGCCGGTCACTGCCGGCAACTCTCGTCGCCGTGCGGGGTCTCCGCTCGCGCGGGACGGCCTCAACTGGCACAACATTCTGTTGACGAAGTTCGACACGCCTCCGCGTTAGCGTTAAAACGCCTGTCAGGACGGCTTGGCCTGCTGATCCCAGCGGCGAGTGCAGTCCGGTTCGGAGGCAACCGAATGGGAAGCGTCGATAGCCACGCCTTCGCAAAGAGGGCCCGGCCGATTCTGTGGAAGCGCGATTACGATGCGGCTAAAGACCGGCTGCTGATGATCGCGAAAGGCGCTGACGGCGATCAACGCTTCCTTGCCCTGCTGTCCGAACTGACGGACTATGAGCGTCGCAACCCTTCCATCGAGATGACCCGCGCGGTCGAATGGGCTGAATGCGTTTTCGTGCCGGTGCTGCGCATCGGCAGCGATCCCGCGCGGCGTTGGTCCGACCCGACGTCGTAAATTTCCCGCCCCCTCGCGGGGCCGTGTGCACGTCGAAGCGGCGCGATGGCTGCTCGATCACGACGTGCTAGAATTCTCACCAAGCGCCGCCCTCTCCGGTGGCGCGCCGGCTCCGGCACGACGTTGTCTCCTCCCGCCTGCCTCACCATCGCCACCCGCGAGAGCGCATTGGCTCTGTGGCAGGCAAACCACGTGCGCGAGCGCCTGTCAGCGCTCTATCCTGGGCTCGCGGTAGACATATTGGGCCTCACCACGCAAGGGGATCGTCTGCTCTCTTCGTCGCTGGCCAAGGTCGGCGGCAAAGGGTTGTTCATCAAGGAGCTCGAGGACGCCCTTGCATCGGAGCGCGCCGACATTGCTGTGCATTCGATGAAGGACGTTCCCGTGTCGCTGCCGCCGGGATTCGCGATCGCCGCCGTGACCGAACGAGACGACCCACGCGATGCCTTCGTTTCAAAGCAGTATTCCCAGCTCCGCTCCCTGCCTGACGGCAGCCGCGTCGGGACATCGAGCCTGCGTCGGGAGAGTCAGCTGCGCGCGCGCTACCCACAGCTGGAGGTGGCGCCGCTTCGAGGCAACGTGCTCACTCGTCTGCGACGGCTGGACGAAGAACAGTATGCGGCGGTGATACTGGCAGTGGCCGGGCTGAAGCGCTTGGGTCTGGCTGGCCGCATCACCACGGTGCTGGAGCCGGAAGACAGCTTGCCGGCTCCCGGGCAAGGCGCGTTAGCGATCGAATGCCGCGCAGCGCGTGTCGATCTCGTCGACATGCTGGCGCCGCTCAATCATTTCGAGAGCGAATGGTGCGTGCGGGCTGAGCGCAGCGTGAGCCGCGCGCTCTCGGGGAGCTGCGCGGTCCCCATAGGCGCCTTCGCACAGCGGCTGGGCAACAGCGTCCATCTGCGTGGTCTCGTAGCAAGCCCTGATGGCAGCCGTTACGTGTGGGCAGAGCGGCGGGCGGCGAGTTTGTCCACTGATCCCGAAGAACTCGGTCTGGCGCTAGCCCATGAGTTGCTGGCAGGGGGTGCGCGCGACATTCTCGCCGCTCTCAACCTATGACGAGTGCACCACAGCAACCGCTGCGGGGCCGCGCGGTGTTGGTGACCCGACCGATCCATCAAACTTACAAGCTGGTGGAGCTGGTCAACGCCGCAGGAGGTGAGGCGATCCTGTTCCCGGCTTTGGCCATCGAGTCCCCCGAGAACCCCGCGCCGGTCAGGCAGCTGCTCGCTGAGCTCGCGAGCTTCGATCTCGCCATCTTCGTGAGCTCAAATGCGGTCGAGTACGGACTCGCGCTGCTCGGGCGCTCCTGGCCCGATCCCGTTCGGATCGCTGCGGTTGGCGCGAACACCGCCGGCGCCCTGCGCCGCCGCGGGCTGGTTTGCGATGTCGTTCCCGTGGACGCGGACAGCGAATCGTTACTGGCCTTGCCGGAACTGAGCGGGCTGGCCAAGGGCAAGCGCGTCTTGATCTTCCGTGGCGAAGGCGGGCGCGAGGTGCTCGCCGACCGACTGCGCCAGCAGGGGACCGAGGTCATCTATGCCGAGTGCTATCGCCGGCTGCGTCCACAGGCGGACGCTGGCGCGCTGATTGCGCGTTGGGAGAGAGGCGGCCTGCATGCGGTCACGGTCATGAGCGGCGAGACCCTGGACAACCTGTGGAGCATGCTGGGAGAGGCCGGGCAGCGTCTGCTGCGCCACACGCCGTTGTTTGCCCCACATTCCAACATCGGGCAGCGCGCCGCTGGCCTGGGGCTGACTGAGGTGGCAATTACGCCGCCGGGGGACGAGGGCCTGCTGCGCGGCCTCGCCGCCTGGTTTGCCCAGCGCGCCCGTTAGCGCCGGTCCAAGCCTAGGGAAGCGCCCTCGCCGTCTTGCGCGCTCGCGCAGAGGGGTACAGGTCCATGCTCAAGGCTCAAATCGTCTCGGTCGCGCATGTGAGACTTGATCAGCGCTTCGCTGGAGGTAAACTCTGCATTCACCTTCACCTCATGCCAAGGCCGTTCTCCCAGGATGGAACCCCAGCAGGATCAGCACGCGCCACCACCTGAGCCGAGCGCGAGTTCCAGGCCCGCGCCTGCTGCTCATGCCGCGCTCCGAGAGCGCCTCGGGCGGTGGGGTCGGGACCGAGTCAATCAGCGCGCGCTGATCGCTCTGGCAATTGCCGGCCTGGTTGTCGCGCTGTGGATCGATACACGCAACCGCATGCGCGATTTGCAGCAGGACGTCGTGCATAGGCTTGCCGAGGTCGACAGCTACGAGCGCGACAGCCGGCAGGCGGCGACGCAGGCACGCGACACGGCGCGTGACCTGGAATATCGGCTCGGCGTCATGGAGAGCCACGCGGCCGAGACGCAGGGTCAACGGCTGGCGGTCGAGTCGTTGTACCAGGAGCTCACGCGCAATCGCGACGAGCGCGTCCTGGCCGAAGTCGAGCAGATCTTGCTCATCGCGAGCCAGCAGCTGCAGCTCGCCGGCAACCTGAAAGCCGCGCTGATCGCCCTTGAAGCGGCGGACAGCCGACTTCAACGTGCCGACAGCTCGCAGTTTGCGCCGTTGCGCCGCGCGGTGCGACGCGATATCGAGCGGCTCAGGTCGATACCCTACGTCGATGTCGCTGGCATGAGTCTGCGCCTGGACGCGATGGGGCAGGAGGTCGATGCGCTGCCGCTGGCCATGGAGCAGCGCCCTGCAGAGGAGCTGCCGGTCTCAGCTCCTGCCGGGGAAGGCGCGCTAAGTCGGCTCGCACGGGAAGCCTGGCGCGATCTCCGCAGCTTGATCCGCATCCAGCGCGTCGATTCCGAGGTCGTGCCGCTGGTTTCTCCTTCGCAGGCTTTCTATCTGCGCGAAAACCTTCGTTTGCGGTTGATGAGCGCGCGCGTGGCTCTGCTGGCGCACGAGGGAGCCGGCTTCAAGACCGACACGCGCGATGCTGTCGATTGGCTGCAACGCTATTTCGCCACCAGTGATCGCAAGGTCGCCGAGGCGTTGAGCACCCTCAAGCAGCTGGCTGCAGCTGAGGTTAGCAGCGAGTTGCCCGATATTTCGGGCAGCCTGGAGGCGGTGCGCAGCGCCAAGGTCGTCCGCGAACGGAGCCAGCGTTGACCGGTGGCGGACATGTCGGGAACAGGCGCGCCTGCACTTGCGCAGCGCGCGAGCGTCGTGTCGCAGATGTTCGCCGCTTCTGACAGAACGTCTTCCGTGCGCGCACTTGTCTGGATCGTGGCACTGTTCGCCGTGGCGGTAGCGCTCACGTTGGCGGCTCGCTACAGTCCCGGATATGTGCTGCTGGTCCTGCCGACGCACCGCGTGGAGCTCTCTCTCAACCTCGCCGTTGTGCTTCTGGTGATTGCGTTCGTCGCGGTCTACGGCTTGGTGCGGGCGCTGAGCCTGACATTAGCGCTGCCGTCGAGGGCGGTCGAGTTTCAGCGGGATCAGCGGCGCGCGCGTGCGCGCCGCGCCTTCCAGGAAGCGGTGCGCGCCTTTTTCGAGGGACGCTTCGGGCGTGCTGAGCGAGCCGCCCGGCAGGCGTTGGAACAGGACGAGGCCGTCGCGTTGAGCCTGGTGCTCGCGGCGCGCTCAGCGCACGAGCTCGGGGCGCGTCAGACGCGCGACGAGTACCTGCGTGACATGGAGAGCCGCACCCCGCAGGACGCGTATCTGAGGTTGATGACGCAAGCGGAGCTGCTGCTCGATGAGCAGCGCTACGCGGATGCGCTCCAGGCTTTGAGCCAACTCCCGGACAAGCACACCGCGGCACTCCGCCTGGAGCTCAAGGCCCAGCAGCTCACCCGGAATTGGGATCGGGTATTGCAGCTATTACCGCAGCTGGAGCAGCGCAAAGTGCTGGAACCGACGCTGCTCGAACAGATCAAACGACACGCTCAAACCGAGACTCTCCAGCGTCAGGGTCTGGATACGCAGAGTCTGCGCGCTGCCTGGGATCGCTTGTCGTCCGAGGAGCGCAAGGATACTCGGATCGCCTCCGCCGCGGCGCGCTGCTTCATCGCGCTGGGGCAGGACAGCGAGGCACATCGGTTGATCGAGAACAGTCTGGACGCAAACTGGGAGCCGACCTTGCTGCCGCTGTACGTGGAAAGCCTGCCGCGCGACGCGCGCCGCCACCTCGAGCGAGCCGAAGGCTGGCTGCAACAGCACCGCTCCGATCCGGCATTGCTGCTTGCGTTGGGGCAGCTGTGCGTGCATCAGGAGCTGTGGGGTAAGGCGCGCAGTTATCTCGAGGCGAGCCTGGCGATAGAGCCAAGCCATAGCGCTTACGTCCAGTTCGGAAGCCTGTTGGAGCGCATGGGTAAGCCGGATGAAGCGAGCCGCATGTATCGAGACGGGCTGGAGTTGGCCCTCGCGCAACTGAAAAAGAGCACCGGCGGCCGGCGCCGGCTTGCACTATAAGAACGGGGAGCTGGCATCGGGCGACCGTTGAGCGCCGTGCAAAAGCAAGCACCCGGAAAAGCTGATCGACCGCTGCCAAAGGAGAGAGGAGGTACAGCCGAACACAAGCGAATTCACACACAGATCAACTCACGAAAGGTAGCGCGATGAACAGTACCGACGGCCCTCCAGTGACTGGCGACAAGGATCTGCCGCTCAAGGAGGACATCCGATTGCTGGGGCGGCTGCTTGGAGACACTCTGCGCGAGCAGGAGGGCGAGCAGAGTTTTGACCTGATCGAACGCATCCGCCAGACCGCGATTCGGTTCCGTCGCGACGGGGACATCCAGGCTAGGACCGAGCTGGGAGACATCCTCGGCGGGCTGAGCCACGCGCAGACCGTGTCGGTGACGCGCGCCTTCACCTATTTCTCCCAGCTGTCGAACATCGCCGAAGACCTGCACCACAACCGGCGCCGTCGAGTGCACCAGATCGCCGGATCAGCACCACAGGAAGGCAGCATGAGCGCGGTCCTCGCCCAGCTCACGCGAGCGCAGGTCGCGTCGCAAACCATCGCGGACTTTTTCAGCAACGCCTTGATCTCGCCCGTGCTGACGGCGCACCCGACCGAAGTCCAACGCAAGAGCATCCTGGACTGCCAGCTCGAGATCGCGCGGCTGCTGGCCGAGCGCGATCGAGTGCAACTGACGCCCGAAGAGATCGCCGCCAACGAGGAGCAGCTGCGTCGCGCGATTCTGACGCTGTGGCAGACCCGCATCCTGCGCGAGCTGCGATTGACGGTGCGAGACGAGATCGAGAACGGGCTCGCCTACTATCGCTATACGTTTCTGCGCCAGCTTCCGCGCTTGTACGCCGAGATCGAGGATCAGCTCAAAGGGCGATGGGTCGACGACGGCGTCGCGGTTGGCCCTATCCTTCGTCTGGGCACGTGGATCGGCGGCGACCGCGATGGCAACCCGTACGTTACCCACGAAGTGACCCGTCACGCGCTGCTGCGCCAATCATCTGTGGCGCTCGAGTTCTATCTGAGCGAAGTGCATCAACTCGGGGCCGAACTGTCCCAGTCCCTGCGCGTGGTCGGCGTGAGCTCCGAGCTCGAGGCGCTGGCAGCGCAGTCTCCAGACGTTTCCGAACACCGTCGCGACGAACCTTATCGGCGTGCGCTCACCGGTATCTACGCACGCCTGGCGGCCACCTCACGCGTGCTGGATCAGCCGCCTCCTGAGCGTTCCGAGCTGGCCGCTGGGCGGCCATACGCCGATCCCGGAGAGTTCAGGGCAGAGCTTTCGATCATCAGCCGTTCGCTTTCGCAGAACGGCTCGGCGCGCCTGGCTGCGGGGCGGTTGCGCAACCTCCAGCGGGCGGCAGAAGTGTTTGGATTTCATCTTGCCCCGCTCGACATGCGCCAGCACAGCGGTGTGCACGAAAAAGTGGTTGCAGAGCTCTTCCTCCTCGGCGCCCATCGCGAAGGGTACGACCAGCTGCCCGAGGCGGAGCGTCGACGCTGGTTGTTGGCCGAGTTGACCGTCCCCCGGCTGCTGCGCTCACCGTTTGTCAGCTACACAGAGGGTACGGCGAACGAGCTCCGCATCGTCGATACGGCGGCCGAGCTGCACCGGCGCTATGGTCCCGACGCGCTGCCCAACTACATTATTTCCAACGCCAACAGTGCGAGCGATGTCCTGGAGGTGGCGCTGCTGCTGAAAGAGGCCGGGTTGATGCAGCCGGGCGCCCCGCCGCGTCTTGCGCTCAACATCATTCCGCTGTTCGAGACCATTGCCGATCTGCGCGGCTGCGGCGCAGTGATGCAGGCACTGTTCTCGATTCCGGAGTATCGCCGCATGGTGGAGAGCCGCGGCGGAGTGCAGGAGATCATGCTGGGATACTCGGACAGCAACAAGGACGGCGGCTACCTCACCTCCAACTGGGAACTGTACAGGGCGGAAGTCAAACTGGTGGAGGTGTGCGAGCAGCACGCAGTAAAGCTGCGCTTGTTCCATGGCCGCGGCGGCACGGTCGGCCGCGGTGGCGGGCCCAGCTACCAGGCCATCCTCGCGCAGCCACCGGGCAGCGTTCAAGGGCAGATCCGCATCACCGAGCAGGGCGAGGTCATCGCCAGCAAATACTCTGACCCCGACATCGGCCGGCGCAACCTCGAGACCCTGGTCGCGGCCACCATCGAGGCCACCCTGTTGAGCCGTGCGCCTGCGACCGGGTACTCGGCGCAGCATAGCGAGGTGATGGAAGAGCTGTCGGCCGACGCTTTCAAGGCCTACCGTCATCTGGTGTACGAGACGCCGGGTTTCGTCACGTTTTTCCGTACCGCCACACCCATCACGGAAATCGCGGACCTGCACGTGGGCAGCCGACCCGCCGCCCGGCGCAAGTCCGACCGGATCGAAGATCTGCGCGCCATTCCGTGGGTATTCAGCTGGTCGCTCGCGCGTATCATGCTGCCGGGCTGGTACGGCTTTGGCACCGCGCTGGAGCAGTTCGTCGCGCGCAAAGGGGAGGGCGGCCTCGCTACCCTGCAGGAAATGTATCGAAGCTGGCCCTTTTTCCGGACCCTGCTGTCCAACCTCGACATGGTGTTGGCCAAAGCCGACATACACATCGCATCGCGCTATGCCGCGCTGGTGGCCGACGCCGATCTGCGTGACAGCATCTTCGGGCGCATTCAGGCGGAGATGGAACGCGCAGTCCGCTATCTGCTCGCTGTCTCCGGCCAGCGCGAGCTGCTCGAGTCCAATCCCATGCTGGCCCGCAGTTTCCGCAACCGCTCACCTTACATCGACCCGCTCAACCATCTGCAGGTCGAGTCGCTGCGGCGGTTTCGGGCCGGAGAGCAGGACGACAAGGTCAAGCGCGCCATTCTGCTCACCATCAATGGCATAGCTGCAGGGTTGCGCAATAGCGGCTGAGGTAGCGTCCGGCTGGCGGGCCGGTCAGCCGAGCTTCGCGCCGTCCGACGGCGTGAAGGCGTCTGAGTAGAACTCGTCGTCCGGTAGATTGCAGCGCGACGTGAAGTCGGCGTGCGCGGCTTCCACCATGACGGGTGCGCCACAGGCGTACACCCGATGACGGGAAAGGTCCGGAAAATCCTCCATGACCGCGCGATGTACCAGTCCGGTGCGGCCGACCCAATCATCCTCGGGCCGCGCATCCGACAACACCGGCACATAGCTGAAGTTCGCATGCTCTTGGCGCCACTTCTCGGGCAATGCGCTCATGTACAGGTCAGGCCGGATGCGCGCGCCCCAGTACAGCACCATCTCGCGCTTGATCCCGATGTGAAAGGCGTGCTCCACAATGCTCTTGAGCGGGGCAAAGCCGGTGCCGCTCGCGAGGAATACGATCGGCCTGTCGGCGTCCTCCCGCAGGAAGAACGTCCCCAGCGGTCCTTCGAAGCGCAGGATGTCGCGCTCCTTCATCTTGTTGAACACATAGTCCGTGAAGGCGCCGCCCGCCATGTTGCGAACGTGCAGCTCGATATGATCGTCGTCCTCTGGCGGGTTGGCCATCGAGTAGGCGCGGCGCTTGCCGTCACGCATGATGATCTCGAGGTACTGGCCGGCGAGAAACTGCAGCCGCTCATTGGCGGGCAGACCCAAGTACAGCACGGCGACGTCGTGGGAAGGACGCTCGATCTTTTGGACCCGGCAAGGCAGCCTTTTGATTGGCAGCTCGCCTGCGGCGCTGATCTCACGCGCCTCGATGACGAGATCGCTCAGCGGGCGCGCCTGACAGAACAGCGCAAATCCGAAGCGCTTCTCGATGTCGGGCAGAATGTGCGCCGCGTACTGACCGTAATCTACCGTGCCTTCCAGCACCTTCCCCTTGCAAGCGCCGCACGCGCCGTTGCGGCAGCCGTAGGGCAAAACGATCCCGTTACGCATCGCCGCCGCCAGCACAGTCTCGCCCGGTTCGGCGTCGAAAACGCGCTGGCTCGGCTGGATGGTGACCCGAAACGACATGCAAGACCCTTAAACGGGGAGGGCGCTGCCATGCGCCGGCGTCGCCTGCGCTTCCACTAGAATGACGGAATGAAACGGCTCCTGATCGCAGGCCGCGGTACGACGTGGCCCCGCGCAGAAGGAGGCGGAGCATACCACAGCCGTGGCCCACATCCGTACTGGCGACGTTGACGGTAGCCACGGCAGCGACCGCTCGGCGAACCTATCAGCCCGGGCCCCCAAGCGGATCTTGGCTGTGGCATCATCGGCTGCCGGGAACGCGAGATCTGCCGCATGGAACCGATTCTGCTGGTGTTCACCAATGCGCCTGACCCCGCCGCGGCAGAGAAGCTCGCCCACGGCTTGGTGTCTGCCCGTCTGGCCGCCTGCGTCAACGTGCTTGCGGAATGCACCTCGGTGTACCGCTGGAAGGGGGCGATCGAGACCGCTTCCGAAACCCCGATGCTGATCAAGACCCGTGCAGCGCTGTTTGCAGAAGTCAAAGCCTTCATCCTCGAGCACCACCCGTACGAGGTTCCCGAGGTGATCGCGCTTCCAGTGGGCGATGGATCTTCCGCTTACCTGGACTGGCTCGTGCTGCAGACGCAGCCGCTCGCCACCTTCGAGCGCTCATGAGGCACTCCTCAAGTCGCGTGTGGGTAGCGGCTGCGGTCGCACTCGTGTCATCCAGCGCGTTGTCGGCCGAACACCAGACCTCAGCCGACGTTCGGGTGGCCGCGCGCAACGGCGGCACGCGCATCCTCCTTGCGGCCGCCGAGGCAGATGGCGACGCTCGTCCCTCCAGCGCGGCGAGCGGTGCACTTTCCAAGCTGCGCTCGCTGGCCCGTGGTGCGGAGGTGGATGAAGAGTTCCTCCCACTCGACAAAGCATTCAAAGTCGACGTCAAAGTGAAGGATGAGCACACGCTCGTCGCGGACTTCGCGCCCGCAAGCAGTTATTACCTGTATCGCGACAAGATCGCGTTCGTGCTTCCCAAGGAGTCGGGCATCTCCATCGCCGGCGTTGCGCTGCCGCGCGGGGAGATGAAGTCGGACCCCAATTTCGGAGACACCCAGGTATTCCACCGGCCGTTTCAAGCCGTGCTTACCCTTGATCGGAAGGGTGTCACTAGCGGGCAGCGCTTACAGCTGGAAGCGCGCTATCAAGGATGCAGCGAGAAGGGACTGTGCTACCCGCCCGCCAAGAAGACCTTCGAGCTCACCTTGGCGGGCTTGGGAGCCGCCGGTGGAACAGCAAATGGCGCGAAACGGGGAGCGGCCCCGACTGTCAAGACTGAGAGCACACCATTGCCCGCCCGCGCAGCGAGCGACGAGCCTGCTGCCTCGGAATCGTTGAACGAAGCGTCGAAGATGACCGGTATTCTCAGGTCGGGCCGGTACTGGCTGGTGATGGTCAGCTTCTTCGGCGCTGGCCTGCTCCTCTCGTTCACACCTTGCGTGTTGCCGATGGTGCCGATTTTGTCCGGGATCATCGTCGGCCAGGGGCGTCGCGTCACACGGAAGGTGGCGTTCTTGCTGACCCTCACGTACGTGGTTGGAATGGCCGTTACCTATGCGCTCGCCGGTGTGGGCGCGGGGTTATCCGGGACGTTGCTGTCGAATGCGCTGCAGAACCCGTGGGTGCTGGGGGCATTCGCC
This sequence comes from Burkholderiales bacterium, assembly GCA_035499005.1. GTDB lineage: Bacteria > Pseudomonadota > Gammaproteobacteria > Burkholderiales > SHXO01 > SHXO01. Next base: position 11,515 of record DATJZQ010000161.1, read on the forward strand.
GCCCTCTTCGCAGCGCTTTCCCTTTCCATGTTCGGTCTGTACGAGCTGCAGTTGCCGGCGGCATTTCAGAGCAGGCTGGCCGACACGAGCAATAAGGTTGGGGGAGGGACGCTGTGGGGCGTCTTCACCATGGGTGTGCTGTCCGCTTTGATTGTCGGCCCCTGCGTCGCGGCGCCGTTGGCAGGCGCGCTGCTCTACATCAATCAGACCCGCGACGCGTTCCTGGGCGGAACCGCTCTGTTCGCGCTGGCGCTGGGCATGGGCGTACCGCTCCTGGTTGTCGGCCTGTCGGCAGGTACGCTGCTTCCCAAAGCGGGCGCATGGATGCAAACGATCAAGAGCCTGTTCGGGGTCATGCTGCTAGGGCTTGCGATCTGGATCATCTCCCCGGTAATTCCCTCGACCGTGCACATGCTTTTGTGGGCGGCTCTGCTCATCGTGTCCGCCATGTATCTTCACGCCATCGACCCCCTTCCTCACAACGCATCGGGTCTGCACAGGCTGTGGAAAGGCGTGGGCGTCATCGCGCTGCTCATCGGCGTTGCGTTGCTGGCGGGGGCTCTCTCTGGTGGACGCGACATCCTGCAGCCGTTGGCTGGAGTGCGAGCCGGAGCCGCTGCCTTGGAGATGGAAGGCCAACCAAAATTCGAGCGCATCCGATCGCTGGCCGAGCTCAATCGGCGTGTCGCTCAGGCGGGTGGAAGACCGGTGATGCTGGACTTCTACGCCGATTGGTGTGTGTCGTGCAAGGAGATGGAGCGCTTCACTTTCAGCGACAGTCAAGTGCGGTCTCGCATGGGCAGGATGCTGCTGTTGCAGGCTGACGTGACCGCAAACGCCGACCAGGATCAGGAGCTGCTCAAGCGGTTCGGTTTGTTTGGACCCCCAGGCATTCTGTTTTTCGGAAGCGACGGGCAGGAGGTCGAGCGTGTGCGCGTGATCGGCTTTCAGCCAGCCGGGAAGTTCGTCGAGTCGTTGGACGCTGTGCTGAACCGCTCATGACCAGGGGTGCCAAGCTGGCCATTTTCATCGCGGCCGGTGCCGGGCTGATCGCAGGGTTAGCAGTGCGCCTTGGCGGGTGGTCCCAGCCCGCGACACCTATCGCTTCGGCTGGCGCCGCCGGCGTGGCGGGCCTCATGACGGCGCAGTTGCCGGATACCAACGGCCAGAAACAGACGCTCGAGCAATGGCGCGGTCACGTGTTGGTCGTCAATTTCTGGGCGACCTGGTGTGCGCCCTGTCGCGAGGAGATCCCAGAGTTCATCAAGGTCCAGGAGAAATGGGCGTCCCGTGGCGTGCAGGTCGTCGGAATCGCCATCGATGATGACGACAAAGTCCGCCCCTACGCTGCTCAGCTCAAGATCAACTATCCGATTCTGATTGCCGGCTTTGATGGGATAGAGCTGGCCCGGCAGGCAGGCAACCGCCTGGGTGGGTTGCCGTTCACCGTGATCCTGAACCGCAAAGGGGGGCTTGCCCATACTCAGCTTGGCGGAGTGAATGAGCAGAAGCTCGAGGCGTTAGTTCAGCCGTTACTTTGAGAAAAATCGCTTCGATCTTCGGTGTTCGTGGTCGAACATCGGAGAAAACCTGTTAGGCGAGGCGACGGAAATAGTTTTCTACTGCCCGAGAGCTGCACCGCCTGTGAAATCCGACCATCCAGGCATCCAGCATCCTGAAACTTCCTACAAGTTCGTAAAAAACTGGACATCTTGCCGACAGCTGCGGCAAACTTGCGGGCGCAATGGGCTCATACGACACCGGCAGCTTGCGAGGTCCACAGCGATGCGGCCGCCCGTGTTGAGAGGAGTCCTCAGACCGTCTCGCCGCCCTCCTCCCTGCTGCTGACGCAGCGGTCTCCCCAACAATGGATCTGCGAAAACTGAAGAAGCTGATCGATTTGGTCCAGGAATCCGGTATTGCGGAGCTCGAAATCACCGAGGGCGAGGAAAAAGTCCGCATCAGCCGTGTGGGCCAGGGGGCCCAGGCACTGGTTCTGCCCGCGCAGGCTCCGGTTGCAGTGCCCGCGCTGGCCACCGTCGCTGCTGCGCCGGCACCGGCTTCGGAAGCGCCCGCCCCAGTGGAGGGGCACATAGTGAAGTCACCTATGGTCGGGACCTTTTATCGAGCCGCCTCGCCCGGGGCGAAGCCGTTCGTGGAGGTCGGCGACGAAGTGAGTCCCGGGGACACCCTGTGCATCATCGAGGCGATGAAGCTCCTCAACGAGATCGAAGCTGACCAAGGCGGGGCAGTCAAGGAGGTCTATGTTGAGAACGGCCAGCCGGTCGAGTACGGCGAGCCGCTGTTTCTCATCGTCTAACCCGTACAGTGTTCGAGAAGATCCTCATCGCTAACCGCGGCGAGATTGCGCTCCGCATCCAGCGCGCGTGCCGCGAACTGGGCGTGAAAACCGTCGCGGTGCATTCGGAAGCGGACGCCGACGCGAAATACGTGCGGCTGGCCGACGAATCGGTATGCATCGGGCCTCCGCCTTCGACTCACAGCTACCTCAACATCCCGGCGATCATCAGCGCCGCAGAGGTGACCGACGCGGAAGCCATTCATCCCGGCTATGGCTTTCTATCGGAGAACGCGGACTTTGCGGAACGCGTCGAGAAGAGCGGGTTCGTATTCGTCGGGCCGCGTCCCGAAACGATCCGGCTCATGGGCGACAAGATCAGCGCCAAGCGCACCATGGTCAAGGCCGGAGTGCCCGTGGTTCCTGGCTCCGACGGTCCGTTACCGGAAGTGCCCGATGAAATCGTGAAGGTCGCGCGCAGCGTGGGCTACCCCGTGATCGTGAAGGCAGCGGGCGGGGGGGGTGGCCGGGGTATGCGAGTCGTGCATACCGAAGCCGCGCTGCTGAACGCCGTCAGCATGACTCGGACCGAGGCCCAGGCCGCCTTCGGAAATCCCACCGTATACATCGAAAGGTTCTTCGAGAACCCGCGTCACGTCGAAATCCAGGTGCTGGCCGACGAGCACAGAAACGCCGTCTATCTGGGGGATCGAGACTGCTCCATGCAGCGGCGGCATCAGAAAATCATCGAGGAGGCGCCCGCCCCTCTGATCAACCCGCGCCTCAAGGCGCGCATGGGAGAGCGCTGTGCGGAAGCGTGCCGCAAAATCGGCTACAGGGGTGCTGGCACATTCGAGTTCCTGTTCGAGAAGGGGGAGTTCCACTTCATCGAAATGAACACGCGCGTGCAGGTCGAGCATCCGGTCACCGAGATGATCACGGGGATCGACATCGTGCAGGCACAGATCCGCGTCGCTTCGGGGCAGAAGCTGCCTTTCAAACAGCGCGACATTCAGTTTCGCGGGCACGCGATCGAATGCCGGATCAACGCCGAGCACCCATACAAGTTCAGTCCTTCACCTGGGCGCATCACTCAGTTCCACGTGCCGGGTGGCCCTGGCATCCGGGTCGATTCCCACGTGTACGCCAACTATTTCGTGCCGCCCAACTATGATTCCCTGATCGGCAAGGTCGTCGCCTGGGCCGACACTCGAGAGCAGGCGATCGCCAAGATGCGCATCGCACTGTCAGAGATGATCATCGAGGGCATCGACACCAATCTGCCCCTGCATCAGGAGTTGATGCTCGACTCGGCCTTTCTGCGCGGCGGCACCAACATCCACTATCTGGAAGAGAAGCTGTCCAAGCAGAGTCGTCCGGATTGAGGGCTAGATCGATCCCCCATGCCCTGGGTTTCCGTCAGTCTGGAGGTCGAGTCCGATCGAGCCGAGCACTTCACGGATTTACTGCTGGAGCACGGCGCCTTGTCCGTCGAGGTGACCGATGCGAGCGCCGGAACCGAACGCGAAACACCATTGTTTGGTGAAGGCGACGCGATCGGTCAATGCTGGTTCCGCAACCGGGTCAACGCGATGTTCGATTCCACGGCGAACGCCGTCACTGCGCTCGATGAGGCATGCCGCGCTGCCGGCCTGCCCGTTCCCGTCGATTGGCAGAGCGAAACGGTGCAGGATCAGGATTGGGTGCGCCTCACCCAGGAGCAGTTCGGCCCGATAGCGGTCTCCTCAGGCCTCTGGATCGTCCCCTCGTGGTGCGAGGCCCCTACGAAGGACGCTGTACTCGTCAGACTGGATCCTGGGCTGGCCTTCGGTACTGGCGCGCACGCGACGACCCAGCAATGCTTGCGCTGGCTAGAGGCTCAGCTTCGTCCCGGGGAATCGGTGCTCGATTACGGCTGCGGCAGCGGTGTCCTCGCCATTGCGGCCGCGAAGCTTGGGGCAGGCCGCGTGGCGGCCACCGACATCGATTCAGCGGCGCTGGACGCGGCCCGGTCAAACGCCCGCAGCAACGCGGTCGCGATCGACGTTCGCAACCCGGCAGACCTCGAGCACGAACGCTTCGATGTGGTGGTGGCCAATATCCTCGCCAATCCGCTCAAGCTGCTTGCGCCCGTGCTCGCTCATCACACCCGTCCCGGGGGGCGGCTCGTCCTCGCGGGCATCCTCGAGACGCAGGCAGCCGCCATCAGATTGGCGTTCTCCGAATGGTTCGACTTGGCGGCCATCTATCCCCTCGAAGGCTGGATCGGGCTCGCCGGCGGGCGAAGCGGGGTGGCCTGACACAACCCGTGCGTGTGTGGCGCACGGCCGAGGCACTGGGCCGGCGCCTATCCCCGTCTCCGTCCTGAGTTTCCCTGATCGCGGTAAGCTTGTGAACCGAACGCCGCCAGGCACCGGGGTTCTCAATGAGCATGTACACCCGTTGTTCGCACTGCGACACTTACTTTCGCGTAGCGCGAGAGCAGCTGCAGGCGTCCAGCGGGCAGGTGCGCTGCGGGCGCTGTCACAAGGTGTTCGACGCTTTCGCAGCACTCACCTCGCAGCCGCCCGCCAGCGCGGAGGAAGCGGGCGCCACATCTGCGCCTGACGCTGCACCGCTCGCCTCCGGGATACCGCAGCCAGTCCCCATCCCACCTGCGTCGGAGCTGTCGATGCTTCCGAGGCCCGCGGAGCATCCACCGTTTCGCCCGTCGCCGGAGCGGGACGCGCAAGGCCGCCAGAGCGCGGCGAAAGGCCAAATCCTGACGTTGCCCGATGACTTGTTTGGCCCAGGCGGGGTTCGGCGCGCGACCGGACCACGCTGGATATGGACGGTAGGGAGTCTCGCATTGGTCGCGACGCTGCTATGGCAAATCCTGCATTTCTTCGCAGCCGAGGTGGCGGTGCGCCTGCCGAATCTGCGCCCGCAGCTGGCCGAGCTGTGCGTTTGGGTTGGCTGTACCCTCGCGCTCCCGCAGCTGGCCGATCAGTTGTTCATCGAGGCGTCGGATCTGCAGATGCTCGATGCCGCACAACCCGGCGAGTTCGTTCTAACGGCCACCATACGCAATCGAGCGGCTGTCGCGCAGCAACTGCCTCTGATCGAGCTGACCCTGACTGATGCGCTCAGTCAGATTGCCGCACGCAAAGTGTTCCGTCCCGCTGATTATGTTGCCGCGTCACAGGACCCAGCACGCGGCATCGGCCCGGGCCAAGAAATTCCGATCAGGCTGTATCTCGATACCGCTGAGCTCAGGCCAAGCAGCTATCGCATGTATTTGTTCTTCGCGTGAACGAGCTCATGCTCAAGCGCACCGCTTTGTTCGAGGAGCACCGGCGACTCCATGCTCGTCTGACCGATTTCGGAGGTTGGGAGATGCCGCTCCACTATGGCTCCCAGATCGAGGAGCACCACCGCGTGCGCCGCGATGCCGGCATTTTCGATGTCTCGCACATGCTGGTGATCGACGTAGAGGGGGTCGCGGCACGTGACTTTCTGCGGCGCGTGCTGGCCAATGATGTGGCGCGGCTGCTCGTGCCCGGCAAGGCGCTCTACTCCTGCATGCTGAACGATGCGGGCGGCATCCTCGACGATTTGATCGTTTACCATCTGGATGCCCGGCACTTTCGCCTGGTCGTAAACGCTGGAACCGCGCAGAAGGACCTCAACTGGCTCACGGTGACGCGGGACCGGCTCGCCTTCGACTGCGCGCTGCAGCCGCGGCGCGATCTGGCGATCCTGGCGCTGCAGGGTCCTAGCGCGCGCGCGCGCTTCTGGCAGGTGCGCCAGGCGGCGCCTGCCCTCACACGCGACCTCCCTTCGTTTCAAGGGACTGATGTCGCAAACCTGTTTGTCGCGCGGACCGGATACACGGGAGAGGACGGCTTCGAAATCATGGTCCCCGTGGAGGAGGTTGTAGCTCTCTGGCGCGATCTGATCGCGGCAAATGTGGCCGCGTGCGGCCTCGGTGCACGCGACACGCTGCGTCTGGAAGCCGGCATGAATCTCTACGGACAAGACATGGACGAGTCGGTGACGCCCTTCGAGTGCGGCCTCGCCTGGACGATCGATCTGAAAGCAGAGCGCGACTTCATGGGGCGCGCGGCGTTGCTGGGCGCTGCTGCGCGCACTCGATTGGTGGGGCTCGTGCTGCTGGAGCGGGGGGTTCTGCGCAGCCATCAAGTGCTGCGAACAGCGCACGGAGACGGAGTGACAACGAGCGGCAGCTTTTCGCCTACGCTCGGTCGTTCCATTGCACTGGCTCGAGTTCCACTGCGCGTTGAGGTCGGTGACCTGGTAGAGGTCCAGGTGCGGGACAAGTTATTGGCTGCCAAGGTAGTAAAATACCCGTTCGTTCGCATGGGTAAAAGCCTGCTGACGAGTTGATGCCGCGAGGAGGAGCTTCGGATGCACCTGCCGGCCGATCTGCAATACACCGACACGCACGAGTGGGTGCGGCGCCACGGCGATGGCACAGTGACGGTCGGGATCACGTGGCACGCGCAAGAACGCCTCGGGGATTTGGTTTACGTGGAGAATCCGCAGGCAGGCAAGTCGTTCAAGAAGGGTCAGGAGTGTGGCGTAGTGGAGTCGGTCAAGGCTGCGGCGGACATCTACGCCCCCATTTCCGGAGATGTGATCGCTGTCAACGCGGAACTCGCCAGCAACCCGGAGAAGATCAACCAGGATGCGTACGCCGCCTGGATGTTCAAGCTCAGGCCGAGTGACCCGGGCGAATTCGAGCAGCTCCTCGATTCGGTCGCCTACGAAAAACTGATCGCAGCCGAGTCTGCCTAGTCAACGATGGTTTCGAAATCCATCGACCTGTTTGCGCTCCGCCCGTCATTCTGGACCTGCGCTTCCTGAAGTGCCGTTCATCCCCCACACCGAGGCAGATGTCGGGCTCATGCTGCAGGCCATCGGCGTGTCCACAGTCGAGGAGTTGTTCGATGAGATTCCTCAGACTTTGAAAAACATCCGGTTGGACGGTGTGCCGGAAGGCCTCAGCGAGATGGAGGTGCTCAGGATGATGCGCGACCGCGCAGAAAGCGATGGGCACTATCTGAATTTCATCGGCGCGGGCGCCTACGAACATCACATTCCGGCTGCGGTATGGCAGCTCGCCACGCGCGGCGAGTTTTATTCGGCTTACACGCCTTATCAGGCCGAGGCGAGCCAGGGAACTCTTCAAGGTCTGTATGAATATCAGACCATGATGTGCTCGCTGACGGGCCTCGACGTGACCAACGCCAGCTTGTACGACGGTGCTTCCGCGTTGGCCGAAGCCGCGCTGATGGCGGTGCGGCTGCATAAGTCCTCACGCCGTGTGTTGATGCCTGCGACGCTGCATCCGATGTACCGCGCGGTCGTGCACAGCATCGTTTGCAACCAGGAGATCGAGCTGCTTGAGGTTCCCTATTGCAGCGAGACGGGGACCATACTGCCAGGGGCGCTGTCGCGCTTCGAAGGCCAGGAATTCGCCGCGCTGGTGGTACCTCAACCCAACTTCTTCGGCGCTCTCGAACCCGTGCACAAACTCAGCGACTGGGCACATCGGCGAGGTGCCTTGGTCATTGCGTGCGTGAATCCTGTGGCGTTGGCATTGTTGATTCCGCCCGGGGAGTGGGGTGCCGCGGGCGCGGACATCGCGGTTGGGGAGGGCCAACCGCTCGGAGTCCCCCTCGCGGCTGGCGGCCCGTACTTCGGATTCATGGCGTGCAAGCGCGCGCATGTCCGGCAAATGCCCGGGCGCATCGTCGGGCGGACCTTGGACGCAGAGGGAAGGCCAGGCTTCACGCTGACGCTGCAGGCACGCGAGCAGCACATCCGGCGCTCGAAAGCAACTTCGAACATCTGCACGAACCAGGGTCTGGCCGTAACCGCCGCCACCATCCATCTAGCGCTTCTCGGACCGGAAGGGCTCAAGCGCGTGGCGTGCGCCTGTCACAACAACCTATCCGCCTTGCTTGATCGGGTAACTAAGGTGCCCGGTGTCTCACGCCGTTTTTCCGCTCCCCTGTTTCACGAGGTAGTGCTGGCCCTGTCTGACGCGCCCGATCGCGTGCTCGAACGCATGCGCGGGCAGCGCCTGCTGGCTGGAGCCGCGCTGGGCGAGTTCTACCCCGAACTGGCCGATTGCGTATTGGTGTGCACGACAGAGACCAAGACCGAGGCGGATCTCGATCGCTACACGCACAGCCTCGCTGCTGCCCATAGCGCTTGAAGCTCGCTAACTATTAGTCACAACTTCGGATAAAGGAGGAGCCGGATGGCCACTGTCACTCTCAAAGGAAACCCGGTCAGCGTCGGTGGGGCGTTGCCCAGCAAGGGCGCGACGGCCCCCGATTTCAGCCTCACCAACAAGGACCTGAAAGATGTGGCCCTTGGCGAGTTCGCCGGCAAGCGCAAAGTGCTGAACATCGTGCCAAGCCTGGACACGCCCACCTGCGCCAAGTCTACGCGCGTGTTCAACGAGAAGGCGAGCAGCGCGCGCAACACGGTAGTGTTGGTGGTCTCGGCCGACCTCCCGTTTGCGATGTCCCGGTTTTGCAGCGCCGAGGGGCTGAACAACGTGATCACGCTTTCGACCTTCCGCAACCGAGCGTTTCACGGCAGCTATGGTGTGGATATCGCGGACGGCCCGCTGAAGGGATTGACGGCCCGTGCCGTGGTGGTCCTGGACGAGAACAACCGGGTGCTTCACGCGGAGCTGGTGCGCGAAATAGCCAACGAGCCCAACTACGAGGCGGCACTGGACGCGCTCAAGTAAGGACTGGCGGCAAGCCGGTGCCCGACCAGCTTCTGATAAAGCGGGCGTATAGAGGAGAAGGGCGCCCGCTTTGGTCACGCAACCACGATGCTGATCTTTGACCTATCCCAACCGGGTCGCGCGAGCCGAGCTCAGGCGCCGACACTCTCGACAGACCGATCGGAGATTCCGCCCGACCTGAGGCGCCGGGCGCCACCGCTGTTGCCCGAAGTCTCCGAGCTGGACGCGGTGCGGCACTACACGCGCCTTTCGCAGCGCAACTTCTCCATCGACACTCAGTTCTATCCATTGGGCTCTTGCACGATGAAATACAATCCGCGCGCGTGCAACGCAGCTGCCCTGCTTCCGCAGTTCCTGGCGCGCCATCCACTGGCGCCTGAGTCCACAGGACAAGGCTTCATGGCCTGCCTGTTCGAGCTGCAGGAGATGCTCAAGGACATTACGGGAATGAGTGCGGTGAGCTTGACGCCGATGGCCGGCGCTCAGGGCGAATTTGCCGGTGTCGCTATGATCCGCGCGTACCACAGGCTCCGCGGTGACGATGAGCGGACCGAGATCATCGTCCCAGACGCAGCGCATGGAACCAATCCCGCTACTGCGACCATGTGCGGTTACACGGTGCGCGAAATCCCTACCGACCGCGACGGTGATGTCGATCTGGCCGAGCTGCGAGTTGCGGTAGGCTCGCACACCGCGGGTCTCATGCTGACCAATCCATCAACGCTCGGGGTCTTCGAGGCGAAGATTCTCGAGATTCGCGATATCGTCCACGGGGCGGGCGGCCTGCTCTACTACGACGGCGCCAATCTCAATGCGATTCTGGGCAAGGTGAAACCCGGGGCCATGGGTTTTGATGTGATACACATGAACCTGCACAAGACGTTTTCGACGCCGCACGGCGGCGGCGGGCCAGGCGCGGGGCCGGTCGGCGTTGCGCCTCACCTCGAAGCGTTCCTGCCGCTGCCGATTGTGGCCCAGGAGGCAGGGCAGTATCGTTGGTTGGGGGACGCAGAGCGCCCCGACAGCATCGGCCGGCTTTCTGCTCACATGGGGAACGCGGGTGTGCTGCTGCGCGCGTACGCGTACGCGCGCATGCTTGGGCGACAGGGTATGACGCGGGTGGCGGAATTCTCAACGTTGAACGCAAATTACCTGATGGCAGAGCTGCGGAGGGTCGGGTATGAGGTCGCCTTCCCGTGCCGGCGCGCGAGCCACGAGTTCATCGTGACCGCCAAACGCCTGAAGGAGCAGACCGGCGTCAGTGCCATGGACGTGGCCAAGCGCCTACTTGATAAAGGCTTCCACGCACCCACTACGTATTTCCCGTTGCTGGTTCCCGAATGTCTTCTGATCGAACCGACGGAGACGGAATCAAAGGAAACACTCGACGCCTTTGTCACTGCCATGAAAGAGATCCTGGATGAAGCCCACGCCACACCGGAGCTGGTGAAAACCGCGCCTCACACTACGCCTGTACGGCGCCTCGACGACGTGAAGGCCGCCCGCGAACTGGATCTGGCATGGAAAAGGTGAGCGAGCAGGTCAGTAGTAATCCGCACAAGGGTAAGACCGGATTGCGGCGTATCTGGAATGCTCTATTTCACTCCATAGACGGATTCAGGGCCGCCTATCGGCATGAGGATGCATTCAGGCAGGAATGCCTGCTCGCCGTGATCTTGGTGCCCGCGGCGTTGTTCATGCCCACTAGCGGCTTGGGTAAAGCACTCATGATTGGAGCGGTCTTGCTTGTTCTGGTGGTCGAGCTGCTCAACTCGGCAATTGAGGCCGCGGTCGACCTCGTCTCGCTGGAGAACCACCAGCTCGCCAAGCGAGCTAAAGACATCAGCAGCGCTGCGGTATTCCTGAGCTTGGCCAACGTCGCCGTGATCTGGGCATTGGTGCTCTTTGGTTGACGTAGCTGGCCGCAGGAGGTGGAAACCGCGCACCGTCTAAGAGAGGTGGCAATGACGGCGGTGGTGACCTCGCGGCCCTGGACAGGGAGAGCAAGTTCGCTCTGAAACCGATGGCCGGGGAACGATCACTCAAGGAGGCTGGGCAATGCCTGCATATCTGATTTCCACCATTGAGATCAGCGATCCGATCGGCTACGAAGAATACCGAAAGCTCGTTCCTCCTGTTCTTGCCAAGTACGGTGGCAGGTTCGTGGTACGTGGGGGGGAGGTGGAGTACAAGGAGGGCGATTGGCGGCCAAGACGCATAGTCGTGGTGGAGTTCGAAAGCCTGGACCGGGCGCGCGCCTTTTACGACTCGGCCGAGTACGCTCCAGCGAAGCGGATCCGTCAGCGTACTGCGACCGCAAGCGTCCTCTTTGTCGAGGGGATCTGAGGCACGCGCGTGTCGTATAAGGCGGCCGAAGGCGACCAAAAAGCGCTTGGCATAGGCCTTGCATTCGCGCTTTGGCCGCCAAAGGCAAGTGACACTGCTCTTTGCGAAGTACCCACGGCAGTGGTTCGGGAGGGCACAGCCCGGCGCTTAGGCGATCGTGGCGCAGGCCGCTGGGCGCCGCCGCTCCGCTGGCCGGGGAGATGCCTTGGTGGGTCCCTGCCCGCACTAAGTTACAGAGTCGGACGGCTAGCGAAGGCCGAAGGACTGTCCCTTCGCCGCGGAAAATATTGGGTTTCGACAAAAAATCATATACTTTAGGTTGAATTATCGTAGAATCGTTGACTCGTGCGAGTTAAATTTCTAGATATATAGAGAATTTCGTAGCGTGGGCCGGGCGTCGAGCGGACTGACAAGGGGATGGGCGGTGGTCACGATGAGTGAGGCTGGTTTCATCTGTGATGCCCGCGCGTGGCCGTCTTGCCCGAGCGACCGAGCGGCGCCGTCGCTCGAGCCTGAGGACCAGTGCTGGTGGACATGGCCCACGATGTTGGCAGCCGATCCCACCCGCGGACTCGGGGAGCGCAGCGGACGGTTCGGGTCGTTAATCGGAGGGACGTGACCCTGTAGGCGCTTTAGCCGGCATGGATCTAACCAAATCCATCGAGATGGTCTCCGCGACGCACACCGGAATGGTTCGTGCACACAACGAGGACAGCATTGGCACGGAGGCAGCGATTGGCCTCGCGGTGCTGGCCGACGGCATGGGGGGCTATAATGCGGGCGAAGTCGCGAGCGGCATCGCAGTCGCGTTGATCACGAAAGAGACCCGCGAAACGGTGACGCGCATTCCCCCGTACGAGGTTGACGCGGAGACCGGCGAGCCGACGGCAACCAAAATTCTGCGCAACGTCGTCGGCAAGGCGAATGGCGCGATCTATCAGGCAGCGAACAGTCAGCCCCAGTACGCAGGAATGGGCACGACTCTCGTGGTTGCCCTGTTGTGCGACAACCACATCACGGTAGCGCATATCGGCGATTCGCGCCTGTACCGCCTGCGCGACGGCGAGTTGCGCCAACTCACGCGCGATCACTCCCTGCTGCAGGAACAGATCGACAGCGGAATGATCAGCAAGGAAATGGCGCGGCGCTCTCAGAACAAGAATCTGGTTACGCGCGCGGTCGGGATCGAAGCCGAAGTGGAGCCCGACATTAACACCTTCGAGGTGCTGCAAGGAGACACATTCCTGCTGTGCTCGGACGGGCTGAACGATATGGTCGAGGACGACGACATACACCTCACCCTTGGCTCGTTGTCGGCCAATCTCGCACTGGCTGCCAATCAGCTCGTGCAGATGGCCAACGACAACGGGGGGCGCGACAACATTTCGGTGATCTTGATCAGAGTGAAGAAATCCTTCGCGGCCGAGCGCGGTCTACTCAGTCGACTGAAGGCCTGGTTTAGATGAGATACGAGGATTGATCTATGGCGAAGCTGATCCTGAGCCTCGATGGCATGGTGATCCGTGAATATCCGCTCAGCAAGGAGCGCACCACACTCGGTCGCAAGCCACACAACGATATTGTCATCGACAATCTTGCGATCAGCGGTGAGCATGCCATGATCATGACCATCCTGAACGACTCGTTCCTGGAGGATCTGGGCAGTACCAATGGAACTCTGGTGAACGGGCAGCCGATCAAGAAGCACTTCCTGCAGAACAACGACGTCGTCGAACTGGGCAAGTACAAGTTGAAGTATGTCGCGGAAGCGACCGCGACCCATGCAAGCCCAGCTGAATTCGAGAAGACTATGGTTCTGCGGGCGCCAGCGGGAGGGACGAAGCCAGAGCCTGCCAAAGCCGAGGTTGCGGAATCGGCCGCCAAGAGCTTTGGTGACACCGTGGTGAATCCCGAGACCATGCAGACGCATGGCGCTGGCCTGCGCGAGGCGGCGCGACAAGCCGCGGCTGTTGCCAGCCCCGTACCCGCGGTTCCGGTCGCCGCTCCTGCTGCGGTTGCCGCGCCCGTTCCTCCGACCGTTACCTCCCCGACGCTCGCCGCGGCCGTCGCGACGGGTACTACAACCACTACAGGCGCGACAGCTCCTCTCTTTGCCGGGCCTCACATCCAGGGCACCATTCAGATTCTGTCTGGCCCCAGCGCCGGGAAAGAGTTACCGCTGTCCAAACCGCTTACCACTCTGGGCAAGCCTGGCGTTCAAGTTGCGGTGATCGCCAAGCGCCCGCAGGGCTATTTCATCACCCACGTGGAGGGTGCCGCCTTCCCTGTGGTTAACGGCAAGCAGTTGGACGCTCAGGCTCACGCCCTCAACGATCATGACGTGATCGAGCTGGCGGGAGTGAAGATGGAGTTCTATCTCAAGCCCGGCTCGTAGTCGGGAGTCCACTCGCTTACCGGACCAGGGTGGGAGCCGTCCGGGACTCCGACCAGCCCGCTGTCTGTCTCCTGTGCGCTCATCGCTCGGCCTCCTCGGCCACTCATGAAGGCCGAACGCATTTTCACTGAGCCCAATCCGAGTGTAAGCGCTTGCTATCGACACGTTCCAGTCGAAATGCGCACGGGAATCGGCGCGTATCCCTCCAAGCCGGGTGGGGGAACGTCTGACTGGCCAACGAGGCCCGCTTACCGGACGGCGATTGACGCCTGGTCCTAGCCTTGCTTAACCGGCAGCCAGCGATGCGGATGATACGGACGGAGTTCGGCCACTTGATTTGGAGGCCTGCTCACGCGCAGACACCAAGAACGTGCCCACTACTCGACGCGTGCTCCCTCCGCACGATCTGCGGACGGCGCAAACTGAGGCGCTCGAAAACGTGACTTCGGAGCGTGGCAAGCGGCGCGTTTGCCACGAAGGCAGCCCGGACAAACCATTGTGATAAGCGCAGGCGACTCTACTCTGGCTATCCACGGACGATCTCCGGTCCGGCGAGCTTGCGCCGCTGTCCGCCGCCTCCTCCGCACGGCCAACCCACCTGCCACGTCTCTCACCGTCGAACGGGTCCACCAGACCCGCATCCTTGCGCAGGCCGAGTCAGCGAAGTCCGCTCCCTAAATCGATGCAGCTCAAAGTTCTCGGATGTAGCGGCGGCATTGGCGGCAGCCTGCGCACGACGTCGATGCTGCTCGATCATGACGTCTTGATCGATGCGGGAACGGGTGTCGGAGACTTGACGCTCGCCGAGCTGAAGCAGATCGACCACATTTTTGTCACGCACTCGCACCTGGATCACGTAGCCTGCATCCCGTTTCTCGTGGACACGGTCGGCGGCATGCGCGCCGCGCCAGTAATCGTGCATGCCACGCGCGAGACGCTTGATGCACTGAGGACACACTTGTTCAATTGGAAGATCTGGCCCGACTTCACCCAGATCCCGAATGCCCGAACCCCGTACCTGCAGTACGAGGAGATCAGGGTCGGCGAACCAGTCTTGCTCGAAGGCCGCACCATCACCCCACTTCCCGCCAATCACGTAGTTCCCGCTGTGGGCTTTCACCTCGACAGCGGAAAAGCGAGCCTGGTGTTCACCGGAGACACCACCAGCAACGACGCGTTGTGGGAGGCGGTGAACCGCATCGAGAACCTGCGCTATGTGATCATCGAGACCGCCTTCTCCGATGCCGAGCGCCAGCTGGCCATCGACTCCAAGCATCTGTGCCCGAGCATGCTGGCGGCCGAATTGGCCAAGCTCAAGCGCTCCGCGGGCGTGTTCATCACCCACCTCAAACCCGGCGAGGGTGCTTTGACCATGGAAGAAGTAGAGCGATTGGCCGGGGCTTACAGCCCAAGAATGCTGTCCAACGGACAGATCTTCAGATTCTGATGGAGGCGTCGTCAGACGGCGCCCGCTAGAGGATCGTTCCCATGAGCACTCTATTTGACGCGAAGCCGCAGGCCTCGCAGAACCTCGCCGACATCAGCAGCAAGCTGGAATACCAGAAGCAGCTGCAATCGGTGACAAATCGGATTCACGCGACTAACAACATCGACGAAATCATGCTCGAGTTGGGGCAAGACATCTGCAGTCTTCTCGGTGCAGACCGCCTCACCGTCTATGCCCTGTCGGATGATCGCGCTTCAATTGTGTCGAAGGTCAAGACTGGCCTCACCTCGTTCAAAGATCTGAAGCTGCCGATCAACGAGCAGAGCATCGCCGGATTCGTGGCGCAAACTCGCGGGATGATCAACATCCGCGACGTCTACGACGAGAATGAGCTCCGCGGATTCAGTCCTCAACTGCGTTTCCTAAAGGAAGTCGACAAGCGAACCGGATATCGCACTAAGCAGATGTTGGTCGCGCCGATAGTCGACGCGGCAACGACCGAATTGGTCGGGGTGCTGCAAGCCATCAATACCAAGCATGGGCAGCCCTTCCCGCCGCTGGCCGAGGAGGGGATGGCGAATCTGTGCGAAACGCTGGCGATTGCGTTCAAGCAGAGACAAAAGCCACAAACGCTGGTGCGAGGCAGGTACGACGCGCTGGTCGCGAATGCCGTGCTGTCGGCCGAGGAGATGGAGCTTGCACTGCGCTCCGCCAGGCGCAAGGGCCTGGACATCGAGGCTGTACTGCTGGACGAATTTCAAGTGAAGCCTCAGGCCATTGGGCAGGCGCTGTCCGCCTTCTTCGGTGTGCCCTACGAGCCGCTCAAGATGGATCGCATCAAGCCGCTCGACCTACTCAAGAACCTGAAGCGCGATTTCCTGGAGAGCAGTTTGTGGGCTCCGGTGGAGGACACGAAAGACGGCTTGATTGTCATAACCAAAGATCCGGAGCGGGTACGCGCTTCGCGCGTCGTCTCTAACATCTTTCCCAAGCACCGCATCATCTACCGGGTGACCACTGCGCGCGAGTTCGCGGCCACCTTGGATCAGTTCTTCGGCGGCGAGTTGGTCGACAGCAGCAGCATCGGTGACTTGCTGTCAGACATGGGTGATGCCACCGACGAAGAGGCGGGTGGTAACGATGACGTTTCCCTCGCGGCAGACAACGAGCTGGTCAAGCTGGTGAACAAGGTGATTATTGACGCCTATAACCAGGGCGCCTCTGATATCCACATCGAGCCCTATACGGGCAAGGGGAAGACCGAAATCCGCCTCCGCAAGGACGGCAGCTTGGTGCCCTACATTTCCGTTCCGGCCAGCTACCGCAATGCGATTGCCGCTCGGCTCAAGATCATGTGCGATCTAGACATCTCGGAGAAACGCAAGCCGCAGGACGGCAAGATCAAGTTCAGGAAGTTTGGGCCCCTGGATATCGAGCTCAGGGTAGCGACAATTCCTTCGGCCGGTGGTGTCGAGGACATCGTCATGCGTATCCTCGCTGCGGGTGAGCCGATTCCGATAGACAAACTGGGCTTGTCTGGACGCAATCTCAAAAACCTGAAGGACACAGTGTCCAAGCCTTACGGCCTATTCTTCGTGTGTGGCCCTACCGGTTCTGGTAAGACCACCACATTGCATTCGGTGATGGGCTACCTCAACACACCGGATACAAAGATCTGGACGGCCGAAGACCCGGTTGAGATTACGCAAAAAGGCCTGCGTCAGGTCCAAATGAACCCGAAAGCAGGTCTGACCTTCGCCACCGCGATGCGGGCGTTTTTACGCGCGGACCCCGACATCATCATGGTGGGTGAAATGCGAGATGAGGAGACCACTTCGATCGGCATCGAAGCTTCACTCACCGGCCACTTGGTGTTTGCGACCTTGCACACCAACAGCGCGCCCGAGTCCATCATCCGGTTGCTCGACATGGGAATGGATCCGTTCAACTTCTCCGACGCTTTGCTCGGTGTGTTGGCGCAGCGCCTGGCGAAGCGGCTGTGCGGGAAATGCAAGCAACCCCGTGTTGCCGGTCAGGACGAGGTCAAGCTGCTGCTCGAGGAGTACTGCCAGGAACTGAAGAACACCGACGGCTGGAAGCGCGATGCCAAGGCGGCTTACGAGGCGATCTATCGGGAATGGGCCAAGACCTTTGCCGACGAGAAGGGGCAATTCACCCTGTACACTCCGGTTGGATGCGAGGCATGCAGCGGCACCGGCTACAAGGGGCGGGTGGGCCTGCACGAGCTGCTCCTCGGCACCGACCAGATCAAGAAGCTGATCCAAGAGCACTCGCGTGTGGCGGAGATTTTGGCGGCCGCCCTTAACGAGGGAATGCGAACGCTCAAGCAGGATGGCGTAGAGAAGGTGTTGCAAGGGGCAACCGACATGCATCAGGTGCGCGCGGTGTGCATCAAATAGGGCGACAGCCGTGTCTCGCGCAAACCCTAGCCCCACAATGAATGATGCTCCGGACATAGATTTGTTCCGGCGCCTCACTGAGCTGAACCAAATCGGCATAGCTCTATCGCGCGAGAAGGACATCGCTAGACTTTTGGAGGCCATCCTGGTGGCCGCCAAACAGATCACCAACGCTGACGGCGGGACTCTGTACCGCAAGTACGGCGACGAGTTGCGGTTCGAGATCATCCTCAATGACTCGCTTGGTATCGCCATGGGCGGGACCACTGGGAAGGCGATCCCGTATCCGCCGATCAAGCTATACGACGACGACGGTCGCCCCAATAATTCCATGGTGGTGGCCTATTCTGTCCTGCACGATCAGACGGTGAACATAGCAGACGCCTACACGGAACAGGGGTTTGATTTTTCGGGCACGAAGAGCTTCGACAGCAAGACGGGTTACCGCTCCAAGTCATTTCTGACCGTGCCGATGAAGGATCACCAGGACGAGGTGATCGGTGTCGTGCAGCTGATCAACGCGAAGGAGCGTGCTAGCGATGCGATCGTGCCGTTCTCCCTCGCTGACCAGAACTTGGCCGAATCGCTCGCTTCGCAGGCAGCCGTAGCACTCACCAATCAGTTGCTGATCAAGCAGCTCGAGGAGCTGTTCGAATCATTCATCAATCTGATCAACGCGGCTATCGACGACAAATCGCCTTACACCGGCGGTCATTGTCAACGTGTGCCCATGCTCACCATGATGCTCGCGGAAGCCGCGCATCGAGCGAATACAGGTCCTCTGGCCGACTTCGCGATGTCAGAGAAGGATCGCTACGAGCTGAAGATCGCGGGGATGCTGCACGATTGCGGGAAGGTGACCACGCCAGTGCACGTGGTGGACAAAGCCACCAAGCTGCAGACGATCTACGATCGCATTGGGTTGATCGATACGCGGTTCGAGGTGCTTAAGCGGGACGCGGAGATCAAGGTCCTCAAGGCCAAGCTGCAGGGACTGGAACGCGGGAACAAGTCGACCTGGGTACAGCTCGACATGAGGCTTTCGGCCGAACTCGCGCAACTCGACGCTGACCGTGACTTCCTGCGACGTTGCAACGTCGGGTCGGAGCGGATGGCTCTGGAGGAGCAGGAACGCGTCAGCAGCGTAGCGTCGGGCTATCGGTGGCGTGACACCGGTGGCAACGACAATGCGCCGCTGCTCGATGACGACGAAATCAAGAATCTCACCATCCGTTCGGGCACCTTGACCGAGGAAGAGCGCAAGATCATCAACCACCACATCGAAGTGACGATCATGATGCTCGAATCGCTCCCCTGGCCCCGGCATCTGAAGAACGTTCCGGAATACGCCGGTGGCCATCACGAGCGGATGGACGGCAAGGGCTACCCGCGCGGGCTGACACGCGATCAGATGTCCGTGCAGGCGCGCGTAATGGGCATCGCTGACATCTTCGAGGCGCTCACCGCCAAGGACCGCCCCTACAAGAAAGGCAAGACCTTGACCGAGGCGCTTACCATCCTTGGGAAGTTCAAGCTCAACGGCCACATCGACCCTGACCTGTTCGACGTGTTCATGCGTGAACGAGTTTACCTGCGCTACGCAGAGCAATTCCTCGATGCCGAGCAGATCGACACGGTCGATCTCTCTACCATACCCGGTGTCCCAGAGGACCTGCTGGCGCGCGGCTGACGTGCAGCGTCACCCGACGTCGGTGGTAACAGACGCGCTGTGGGCTTCGTTGTCAAACCTTCGTTTGAACTATGTTACAGGTCGGAGCGAGCACCGAAAAATTTTGCTGCGAGTTCAAATTCTCGCGGCTGAGGCGAAGCTAACCTCTTGATTTCCGACTTTGCGTAGCCTGGCATAACCGTTGCGTTTAGACAGGGCGGACACGGCAACGCGTGTTTCATCCGTCATCTCAACCCACAGGAGTTGTTTCATGAAAGCTATGCAAAGGGGTTTCACCCTCATCGAACTGATGATCGTGGTGGCGATCATCGGTATTCTGGCCGCGATCGCGCTGCCGGCGTACCAGGACTACACCGTGCGCACCAAGGTCTCGGAAGGCTTGAGCCTGGCCGCCGGAGCCAAGCTTGCGGTCGCGGAAACCTACACCTCGTCAGGCGCGTGGCCCACGAGCAATCAGACTGCGGGTGTGGCTGCGGCGAACACGATCACGTCGAAGTATGTGCAGACGGTGACCGTGGGTAATGCCGGGGTGATCAGCATTCTGTACTCTGGCGCGAACATGGGGGGCAACCCGACCATGAACGGCCAGAGCGTTACGCTGACGCCCACCGACAACGGCGGTTCGATCAGCTGGGTCTGCGCCATCGGTGGCGACACCACGCGCTTCAAGTACATGCCGTCCGAGTGCCGCAACTAAGCGTTCAGGCACGCAGGCACGAAAAACCGCCCCTCGTGGGCGGTTTTTCTATTTCCGGAATACGGAAGATTTCAGCGGCAATCCGTTGCTGAGGTAGGTCAAAAAGTACTCCAGGCTATTGAACTCGTCCGAGTTGTAGCCATATGGCACGGCGCGCATCTGCTCCATGCAGCGCTTGAACCGTCCTTGAAAGGTCATCAGTTCCTGCCCACCGCGGAAGATCGGCCAGTGCGCTGCTTGTCCCAGCACGGGCGAGATTACCTCCATGCGCATGATTCTCCCGGCGTTGTACAGATGACAACCGGCACAGGCGCCATTTATCTGCCCGATGCGTCGGAAAAAAAACTCGCGGCCGGCTAGGTATTTGGTGAGGGCGGCTGGTGAGTCAACGCGCACGTTGATGCGCATACCATCAGACAGGGTGCGTGCGTATGCGGTTAACACCCCCATCGACTGGCGGTCCCCATATGAAAACTCGGCTTCGCCGTTGGCCCGGAGGCAGGCGTTCAGTGCGTTCTCGAACGTGACCAGCTCTCCCAGTGTCTCGTCGAAGTACGGATAGTTTCCCACCACGTCTCGGCCGCCGTTAGGGAAGCAGCTGGCGAAGGTCGTGCCGTTGCGGAATCGTGTTGCCCAGATTCTCCTGCCTTTCTCAATGTCACCGAGAAAAGGCGGAAACTCCATGATCTGTTCGTACTGCTCACGTCCTCCCGGACTGGCGATGAGCGCGCCATATGCATAGTCGTCTGTCGGCACGCCGGGGAAGCGCTGCTCGAAGAACTCAATGAAGTTCCTGCGGTCGTCCGCCGGACTGATTGGTGCCGAAACGGAAGGCAGCGCCACGAACGCGCACAGAACGACTGATAACCTAAAGCAAGTCAAGCAACTCCTCCGATCCCTGCCTAGCAGCGCTGCGTCAAGTGAGGGCTCGCGCCTCCCCCTGGGGGTTCGCCATACGATTCAATATTGGTACAGATACTCGACGACCAAATCGATTTCCTGCTCGGTCAGGATGCCATGCTTCCCGAACGGAGGCATGACCGTTTGCGGGTTGCGCAGCGTCGGGTCCCAGATTTGATTGCGCAAGAGCGCGCGATCCGGAAAACGCTGGCGCATTGCAGCCAGCGGTGGCCCGATGTTGGCCGAGGTGACAGCGTTTGGGTCGCCTGGGATTTGGTGACACGCCAGGCAATTGCCCTTGTAAATGTCGTGGGCTAGGTTTCTGCCCGTTGCCGGATCCGCGTCGACTGCGGCAGCCAGCATGGTGTTGAGCGCAGTGCAGACAGCTACAACTGTTCCCCCGAGGCGGCGTGAAGCGGTGGCCTGCGACGCCATTTGTGAAGTGCTCGCCGTTCTGGGCAAAACCTAACCCACAGTTTCTGGGCCTCGGTCCGGGGCAGTCCAGTGACCGGACCGGCCGCCTCTTTTCTCCAGCAAGCGCACCTGTTCAAAGTGCATCCCGCGATCGACCGACTTGCACATATCGTAGATGGTGAGCAGGCCAACCGTGACGGCCGTCAGAGCCTCCATCTCCACGCCGGTACGGCCGAACGTGTTGACTGTTGCACGACACTCCACTGTGTTGGCGCTTCCATCTACGTCGAAGTCGATCGTGATCCGGGTTATAGAGATTGGATGACACAGAGGGATCAGTTCTGACGTTCGCTTTGCAGCCTGGATTGCCGCGACGCGCGCAACGCCGAGAACGTCACCTTTGGCTGCGCTACCCTGAACGATCAGCGCAAGGGTAGATGGGTGCATGTGGATGCGACCCCCTGCCGTGGCAACGCGCTGAGTCTCTGGCTTGTCGCCAACGCCCACCATCTGGGCATGGCCACTGGAATCGAGATGGGTCAGTTTACTCATGCGCGAAGAGCGTTCCGGTGTCCGATCGAGCGCACCGCCGCCACTGCCAGAACTCCGGACGCACGAAAGGTATCATAGCACCATGAGAGTATGGCCCCTATTTGCTTACGCATGGTTTGCGGCTTGGTTACCGGGCGCTCTCGCGGATGATCTGCCCGAGCTGGGAGACGTGTCCCGGACCACGATAACTGCGCAGCAGGAGCGGCAGTTGGGCGAGGACATCATGCGCCAGATCCGCGCGAGTCCGCGGTTCCTGGACGATCCTGAGGTGACGGACTACATCAACGCGCTCGGCTATTCCCTGGTTGCACACGCTCCGAACGTCGAGCAGCAGTTCGAGTTCTTCGTGTTGAATGACAAGTCGATCAATGCATTCGCGTTACCAGGAGGGTTCGTCTGTGTTTATACCGGGCTGATCGTCACCGCGCAGAGCGAGTCGGAATTGGCTGCCGTGTTGGCACACGAGATCGGCCATGTGTCCCAGCGTCATATTGCGCGTTTCTTTGCCCAACAAAAGCAGGCCGGCATTGCTTCCATGGCCGCCTTGGCCCTGGCGATTCTTGCCGCGCGTTCCAGCCCTGATCTTGCACAAGCGGCGGTTGCGGGGGCGCAGTATGCGACGTATCAAACGGCGGTGAATTTCACCCGGGACAACGAGCGTGAAGCGGACCGAGTGGGCGTGCAGATACTAGAAAAGGCGGGCTTCGACCCACGTGCAATGCCGGCCTTCCTGGAAAGGTTGCAGCGTTCCTATCGCTTGTACGAAACGAACGCGCCTTCCTACTCGCGTACTCACCCGCTGACCTACGAACGGATCGCCGACGTCGAAAGTCGGGTCCAAGGGCTGCCATACAAACAGGTCCCCGACAGCCTCGATTTCCAGCTCATCCGAGCCCGGTTAGAAGCTCGAGAAATGAGTCCACGCGACGGCGTGGTGTTCTTCGACGACATCCTCACCCAGAAAAAGACGGTTAATGATGTCCCCGCTCGCTACGGTCTAGTGATGTCTCTCATGCGCCTCAAAGATTACCGGCGCGCGACACAGGAGATGGGGATGCTCCTGACGCAAGCGCCGGACTCGTCGATTGTCGTGGCGCTGGCCGGGCGTGTGAAGGTCGGCTCGGGCGACCTCCGCGGGGCTCTCGAGCTCTATGCGGTTGCGATTAAGCGCTTTCCCCACAACCGTGCCATCACCTATGACTATGCTCGGGCGCTACTTGACGGCCGCAGGCCCAAAGAGGCGCTGCAGCTGATTTCTCGGGCGCTCGAATACAGCCGATCCGACCCACATCTCTACGAGCTGCAGGCGGAATGCTTCGCTTCGTTGGGAGAGAAGCTCCAGCAGCACAGGTCCTTGGCGGAAGCGTACGTGGCGCTCGGCAGTCTCCCAGCCGCGATCGACCAGCTACAGATCGGGCTCAAGGCGGGAGACGGAGACTTCTATCAGCTCTCGAGCGCCGAGGCGCGCCTTAAGGAATTGCGGGTTCTAGACGCAGAGCGACGCAAGGAGCAGCGTCAGTAGGTTTATCCCGATCGCAGCGTCCCGATCCCGAGCGGCGGTGCCGCGCTTCAGCCCGCGATTTCCGTGCCGAGAATGTAGTGGCTGTTTGGTTTTCCTCGGCCAGGGCTTCGGTGTATTTATCTCCGGCGGAACTCTATCAGATTGATTATACTAACCTTTATGACGCTGGTGTACAGCTTCTCGCACTGCTCTAAGCAGCCGGAAGCAGTCTAGCGAGGCGCATGATCCAGAAGATCGGCAAGTACCAGATTCTCGGTGAGCTTGGGAAGGGCGCAACGAGCGCTGTCTACCTGGGAATGGACCCTTTTGCGAACCGCAAGGTGGCAGTAAAGGTGGTAGAGCGGGAGGTACTTGGCGATAAGGATCACGGTAAGCGCTTTCGGAAGCTGTTCCTCACCGAGGCGTCCCTGGCGGGCAAGCTGTCTCATCCACACATCGCGGCCATTTACGATGCGGTGGCGGACGAGGAGGGCAGCTACATCGTAATGGAGTACGTGGAGGGCGGCACCCTCGAGCAGCACACCAAGCATGACAGTCTGCTGGCAGTAAACAAGATCGTGGAGATCATATTCAAATGCTGCAAGGCGCTCGACTATGCGCACCGGCACGGAGTGATCCACCGCGACATCAAGCCTGCGAACATCCTGCTTGCCAAGGACACAGACATCAAGATTTCAGACTTCGGGGCGGCACTCACCACAGCCGCCGAAACCACCCAAGTGAGCGGAATCGGATCGCCAGCCTACATGTCGCCCGAGCAAGTACAGGAACAGCCGCTGACGCATCAGACCGATATCTTTTCCCTCGGCGTGGTCATGTATCAGTTTCTCACTGGGAGTCTGCCGTTCAAGGCAACGAACAATTACAGCATGGTGTTCCAGATTATCAACGTTGATCCGCCACCGCCCAGCATCTTCCGACCTGAGATTCCCGCATCGGTCGATCACATCGTCAAGAAGATGCTGCAAAAGCGCCTGGAGGCCCGCTATCAAACCTGGGACGAGCTGGCGCAAGACCTTGTCCGGGTGTTCAACAATCTGCAGACGCCGGAGCAACCGGTTCCGGATACCGAAAAGTTCAACACGCTGCGTCGCCTCGAGTTCTTCCGCAACTTCTCCGATGTCGATTTGTGGCAGGTCTTGCACATTGCGAACTGGCATCGCATCGCAGCCGGCACGACACTGATCCGGGAGGGCGAGACCGGCACATCGTTCTTCATTTTGTCTTCCGGGGAAGTCAGAGTTACGAAGAGCGAACGCGTGCTAAGCATTCTCAAAGCGGGGGAGTGCTTCGGAGAGATGGCATACGTGGGGCGGCGACCTTTCAAGCGTAGCGCGAGCGTTTCCAGCGTGAACGACATCACCGTGATCGAGATCAAGTCGGACGCGCTTAACGCGGCCACGGATGGCTGCCGCCATCAGTTCACTGCCGCGTTCCTAGAGCTGCTGGTGATGCGTCTCGAATCCGCTGACGTGCGCCTCTCTCAGCTCCTGCTCGATCGCAGCCTCGTCGTTTAGCAGGTCTCTCTTTGGGGGTGGCTGGCTGGTATGATTGCCAGACTCGTGACTACCCAACGATGACCGCAGTCAGCACCATCGATGCTGTTCAGTTAGAGCAACTGCGCAAAGATGCGCCCGTTGCGCTGCTCGACGTTCGTACGGATGCCGAGGTCGCGCGTGGACTGATCGAAGGCGCGAGGCATATCCCTTTGAGCTTGCTCCCTCGGCGCTATGGGGAGCTGGATCCGCAGGCGGTGCTGGTGATCTACTGCCAGTCGGGTGCTCGCTCGGCCCAGGCCTGCGCATGGCTAGCCGAACAAGGTTTCAACCGTCTCTACAATCTGCAGGGTGGCCTGGCGGCGTGGGCGCGTGCGGGTCTTCCGATCGCCACTCCGGGATGACCCGCGCAAAAGTCTAGGGCCCCAGGTGCTCATTCCGCCACAATGCAATTCGATCGCGAACTCGATGCCCGTGGCCTGAACTGCCCGCTTCCGATCTTGCGCACGAAGAAGTCATTGAACGACATGCTTTCGGGACAGGTGATCAGGGTGCTCGCAACCGATCCCGGGTCAGTGCGCGACTTCCAGGCATTCTCGCGTCAAACTGGGAACGAGCTTCTTGCTTCGGAAGCGGCCGGCGGCGAGTTCGTGTTCTACCTCAGGAAGAAATGAGCGGCAGCCGTCCTCCAGGGCGCGATCGGGGATCGTGGGAGCTGTCCGATCGATTGATTGGGTCTTTGGACAACGGCCTGCGGACGCTATTCGCGCGCTCGCCGTCTGCACGTGCCGTTCCAGGAGCGCTTGATTCGGATCAAGCGATGGCCGGGGGCGAGCGCGAGCTCTCTCTCCGACTGATGCGCGTCAACCATAGCGGCGAGGTCAGCGCCCAGGGCCTGTACCAAGGGCAGATGCTGGTCGCCAGGGAAGAACATGTAAGGGCGCTGCTGTCGCGCGCTGCCGCTGAGGAAACGCAGCACCTCGCTTGGACCCAGCGTCGGCTGGAAGAGCTCGGCGGCCGGCCGAGCCTGCTTGCCCCTCTGTGGTACGCGGGTTCTTTTGTCCTGGGCACAGTGTCAGGAATGCTGGGTGATCGTTTGAACTTGGGCTTCCTCGCAGAGACTGAGCGTCAGGTTGAAAGTCACCTTGATCGTCATCTCCAGCGGTTGCCCGCGGCAGATCAGCGCAGCCGCGCGATCCTCGAACAGATGAAACGGGATGAAGCCGCGCACGCGGTCGCCGCGCGCAGTCAGGGCGCTGCCGAGCTGCCACACTGGGTACCTCGAGCGATGCGTTTCGCGTCTCGGCTTATGGTCGAGAGCTCGTTCTGGATTTGAGCGCTCTTAGGTCTTTGTTGGGCCGAGGCGATCCCCCGATACTCGCCTGACTTCAAAGTCGTGGGTAATCTCGGCAGTTTTTCCGAGCATGATTGAGGCCGAGCAATACTTCTTCGCTGATAGTTCGATGGCCCGTTCCACCTTCGCAGCATCTAACGACTCGCCGCTGATCACAAAGTGAAAGTGGATGCGAGTGAATACCTTGGGGTCATCGGGGGCGCGCACGGCATCGACCTCCACAACACAATCGCTGATCTGCTGTCGCCCCTTTCTCAGAATGCTAACCACGTCATAGGCCGTGCAGCCACCCGTCCCCGCTAGCACGGTCTCCATCGGTCGCGGGCCGATGTTTCGACCTCCGCCCTCCGGTGCGCCGTCCATGACTATTGCGTGACTGCTTTGCGTCTCGGCCACAAAGCTCGCGTTCTCAATCCACTTCACACGTATCTTCAAGGGTCTTTCTATTCAGCGATCAGGTCGTGGAAACACGATCAGTGCTTCGAGCCTGCCTCCGTGCGCTTTCGCGCGCCCACTCCTCTGGCAGCGGGTGCTTTGCCGCTTCGAAGCCGACTGGCACTCAATAGCTAAGCTGCGGTGCACAAAAAACTTGCGTCGGCGCCGGCTTTCCACCACAATTTGGCTGCCGCACGCAGTAGTCGTGAGGTTCCTTTCCATCCTCCTCCTTTGGTGGAAGTTAGCGCAATCCCAATGGATTGCGCTTTTTTTTGTTCCTCCACGAAGGCGTGAACAGCCACCGTTTTAGGCGCAATCTCGCAACGCGAAATCGCTATTGCCTACGCGGTTTACGCCGATCAGACCTCGCCGGTAGTTCCTCTTAGCACGTATAAACAGCAGCTTAGATTCAAAAAGCTGTAACCGCACGGCAGTTTTGACTAGAATACTTCGCTTTTCCGCTCTGCTACCACCAAGGAACGCTTCTGAATGGCCGGATCCGAAGTCAAAGGAGGTAAGCGACGGTTTCTCTTGACCGCCAGCAGCGTCGGCTGGGGCGTGGCGGCGGCGGCGGCGGCCGTGCCCTTCGTCGCACGTATGCTCCCAAGTGCGCGGGCTCGTGCCGCCGGTGCTCCCGTCGAAGTTGATATCTCGAAGGTCGAACCGGGAATGATGATCCGCTCAGAGTGGCGGAGCCAACCGATTTTTGTCGTGCATCGCACGTCGGAAATGCTTGCCGACGTGAAGGCGATGGACGCGAGAGTAGCGGACCCCAAATCGGACGCGTCGAGTCAGCCCGAATACGCCAAGAACGAATACCGCTCCCGAAAGCCGGAATATCTCGTTCTCATCGGAATCTGCACGCACCTTGGGTGCTCGCCGATCGGGAAGCTTCAGCCTGGTGTAGAAAGCGGATTGGGCGCGGACTGGCTGGGAGGCTTCTTCTGTCCATGCCATGGTTCGAAATTCGATTTGGCGGGCCGGGTGCTCAAAGATGTGCCGGCACCGACCAACCTGAGGGTTCCGCCATACAAGTTTCTAAGTGATACCCGGCTGCGGATCGGCGATGACACGGGAGCCTGAAGCATGAGCAAGGCTCGAGCACTGTTGCAATGGGTGGATGAGCGCTTCCCGCTCACCGCACTATGGAAAAGCCAGGTTTCGGAGTACTACGCGCCGAAGAACTTCAACTTCTGGTACTACTTCGGATCGCTCGCGTTGTTCGTGCTGGTGATCCAGATCGTGAGCGGCATTTTTCTCACGATGAATTACAAGCCCGACGCTCAGCAAGCGTTCCAGTCAGTTGAGTACATCATGCGCGACGTCGAATGGGGTTGGCTCATTCGCTACATACACTCCACCGGCGCATCGATGTTTTTTATCGTGATCTATTTGCACATGTTTCGAGGCCTTCTATACGGGTCCTATCGTAAGCCGCGCGAGCTTCTATGGCTGTTCGGCGTGTTCATCTACCTGTGCTTGATGGCTGAAGCCTTCTTCGGTTATCTGCTGCCCTGGGGGCAGATGTCATACTGGGGTGCGCAAGTGATCGTGAATCTGTTCGGCGCCATCCCTCTGATCGGCGACGACCTGGCGGTGTGGATTCGCGGCGACTACGTTGTGTCAGATGCCACTCTCAACCGTTTCTTTGCCTTCCATGTCATCGCCATTCCACTCGTGCTGCTCGCTCTGGTCGTTGTCCACCTCATAGCGTTGCACGAGGTTGGCTCGAACAACCCGGATGGGATCGAGATTAAGAAAAAGCTAGATCCCAACACTGGACATCCGGTGGACGGTGTTCCTTTCCATCCCTACTACACCGTCAAGGATTTGGTTGGTGTGGTGGTCTTCTTGGGCGTATTCAGCTTCATCGTGTTCTTCGCGCCCGAAGTAGGGGGTTATTTCCTGGAGGATAACAACTTCTTCCCGGCTAACCCCTTGCAGACACCCCCCCATATCGCGCCGGTTTGGTATTTCACTCCCTACTACGCCATGTTGCGCGCAGTCCCTGCGTTTCTCCATACGCAGTTCTGGGGTGTGCTGGTAATGGCGGGCGCGGTGCTCATCTTCTTCTTCCTCCCGTGGCTCGACCACAGCCGCGTCAAATCGATTCGCTACAAGGGGCCGTACTACAAGATCGCGCTCGCTCTGTTCGTCATCAGTTTCATAGTACTGGGTTGGCTTGGAACGCAGCCGACGGATTTCTTGGGGAGTATCGGCAAGACAGACCTCGCCGTAATCCTGGCGCGGCTGTTTACCGTGGTGTATTTCGCCTTTTTCCTGCTCATGCCCTGGTACAGCCGGATCGACGAAACCAAGCCCGAGCCTGAGCGCCTGGCCTAGAGATATCTTCCGCTGACCTGCACAACGGCATTTCGATGAGAGCCATCCTCATTCAGATTCTCATGCTTCCGCTCATCGCTGTTGCCGCAGGCAAGGAGGCGAGGTTTGAGAGTGCGCCCATCGACCCACGCGACGCGGTCTCGATTCAGCGCGGCGCACAGGTTTTCGTCAATTATTGCCTCAACTGCCACGGCGCCGAATCAATGCGCTACAACCGGCTTGAGGACCTAGGTCTGACTCAACAGCAGATCATGGATAACTTGGTGTTCGCCTCGGACAAGGTTGGCGACACAATGACGGTGGCCATGCGTCGCAGCGACGCCAAGAGGTGGTTTGGTGTGGCGCCCCCAGATCTCTCTGTCATTGCGCGCGCGCGCGGCGCCGATTGGCTGTATGCCTATTTGCGCTCGTTCTATCGCGATGACAGGCGGGACAGCGGCTGGAACAACTTGGTATTTCCCAACGTGGGAATGCCCCACGTTCTGTATGAGCTGCAGGGAGAGCAGGTGCTTAAGTCGCAGCCAGTTCCCGAGATCGACTCAGCTAGCGGCGCCGGATCCTTCGTGCTGGAAACGCCGGGCAAGCTTTCAACGGCAGCGTACGACAGACTCATCGCCGATCTGGTGAACTATCTTGTGTATATGAGTGAGCCCGCCCGCGAGACGCGCATCCGGATTGGATACGCAGTCTTGATTTTTCTCAGCTTTCTATTTGTTCCAGTCTACCTTCTGAAGAAGGAATACTGGAAAAGCATTCATCAGGGCGCGCCGCGCCCGAACTGACCTATGATGACTTTGTATTCGGGCACCACCTGTCCCTTTAGCCAGCGTTGCAGGATCGTGCTTTATGAGAAAGGTATGGATTTCCAGATCGTAGATGTCGATCTGTACAACAAGCCCGAGGATCTGGCCGTGATGAATCCCTACAACCGCGTGCCAGTGCTGGTCGAACGGGATTTGATCCTGTACGAATCGAACATCATTAACGAGTACATCGATGATCGGTTCCCACACCCTCAGCTTATGCCTGCCGATCCGGTCATGCGCGCACGCGCACGATTGTTCTTGTTTCGGTTCGAGCAAGAGCTCTTTTGCCACATCGATACGATTGAGAAGGGGCCGCAAAAATTTGCCGACAAGGCACGCGTAGTGATCAGAGATAGTTTGACCCAGATCGCGCCTGTCTTCGTCAAGCAGAAGTACATGCTCGGAGACGAATTTTCCATGCTCGATGTCGCCATCGCCCCGTTGTTGTGGCGTATGGATTACTATGGTATTCAGTTGCCGAAACAGGCCGCGCCGCTGATGAAATACGCCGAGCGTATCTTCAGCCGGCCGGCGTTTATTGAGGCGTTGACGCCTTCGGAAAAGGTGATGCGCAAGTGAAGGCTCCGTCTTCCACGACACCGTATCTCATTCGGGCCATTTGCGAGTGGTGCGAGGACAACGGTCTCACCCCGTATGTCGCCGTCAAAGTCGACGCCAACACGCGTGTTCCGCTGGAGTTTGTGCGCAATGGCGAGATCGTTCTCAACATTAGCGCTGACGCAACGCGTAATCTGAAGATCGGAAATGATTTGATCCAGTTCTCGGCACGATTCAATGGCGTCTCTCGTGAAGTGTCAGTGCCGATTACCGCTGTGGCTGGCATTTTCGCCAAAGAGAATGGGCAGGGGATGGCGTTTCATAGTCCCGCCGGCGACGTGCCCGTGGTGCCCATATCGAGCAAAGGTAATGAGCGAGGGGGCAAACCAGGTAGCGGAGGAGACAGACCTGACCCACCACCTGGGCGACGCCCACGTCTACAAGTGGTGAAGTAGTCGCGGCCATCGGCGACAGGATCCAACAAGGGCGGGCATAATACGGTCACGCCGGATTAGCTCAGCGGTAGAGCAGCGCACTTGTAATGCGAAGGTCGGGGGTTCAATTCCTCTATCCGGCACCATCTCCCGACTGGTTTGTCGCCGTCCTCCGACTAGTCATCGCCATGAATATTGTTCCCAAAGCATCGCACATATCAATCGGCCGGATCTCGGCATCACTGGCACTAGCCCTAGGGATCTTTTGTCTCGGGGCGGACAGAACCGTGGCCTACGCCGCAGATTCGTTGTCCGGAGCACAGACGCGGTTGCGGAACGCTCGGGAAGAGTTGGACAGCGCTCAATCCGAAGTCAAGGGCCAGGAACGGCGCGTGAAGGATACCGAAGACTCTCTAGCTCGTGCGCAGAAGCGCGTGGAGGAAGAGAAGGTTAAGTTGGACCAGGCCAAAACGGCTCTTGAGGAGTCCAAGGTTCGTGCTCAGCAGGCCAAGCAGAACCACGACAAAGCCTACGCGGAGATCCAGCGGCTATACCGTGAGCGCCAGCAGGGCGCAACCCCAACGCCCTCGCCTGAGGCACCGAAACCCTCGTCGAACTAGCCGATGAAAAAGAAAGCGGGCAGCAAGGGAGGAGAATGCTGCCCGCAAATCCCCAACAGGGGAGGAGACCAATTTTCTTATCGGCAATGCTGGGGAGAACTTTAGGGGAAGGGCCTGCGAGGACCACTGGGCAAAAAAAGGGCAGCTAGGGGGAGGAGACCCGCTGCCCAAGTTCCCCAACAGGGGGAGGAGGCTTAAACCTTTGGGATGCCGATGCTCACAGCGTCCCGATTACAAGCCATCTGAACGCAAAAAATGTGCCGAATGCCACGAGCAGGTAAAGGGGACCGTCGGCATTCCGTTGCATCGGTCGAATAGAGAAGCCGGCTTGAGAGCGCGCGGTCAAGGTCACTGCGACTAGTCCGACTAGGACCAGTGTGGCTGATATCGGGTGGTTGGCCCATAGTCTTCCCAGCCATGGTCCTATCAGCCCCTCAGGTGCCAAGGCATGGTAGGCGAGGCCGGTGATCCCTAAAACCGCCAAACCGACCAGGACTACGCTTGAGGCGAAGCTTCCAACGTCGCTTAGTCCCCGAGCCCTGAATGTCCGGTCCATGGTGCCCTCCTGAACGAAGACGGATCAGAACTGGATATCTCTCTTTCAGACCCGTGCTGGTTTCGCTGTCGACTTTGCAGCTAGCTAACGGCGTGGTTCCACACAACTTGAGCACTTAGTGACGTCTTTGGTCAGGGCGTGGGGCAACGCTTCCGTTCGGTTATACTTCGCCGGTTTTGTTTATCGCAGGGTGCTGCCCGGACGCAGAACAGTGAAGATCCACGAGTATCAAGCAAAGGATATCCTGCGCCGCTACGGTGTAGGTGTGCCACGCGGCATCGCCTGTTTTGATGTCGCTCAAGCCGTCGGAGCAGGCAGTGAGCATGCAGCATCGGGCTGGGTCGTCAAAGCCCAGATTCACGCCGGCGGACGAGGAAAGGGTGGCGGAGTGAAAGTGGTTCGCTCCACTCTCGAACTCAGGCAGCGCGCATCGGAAATGTTAGGCATGCGCCTGATCACGCATCAGACGGGTCCCGAGGGGCGCCTCGTAAAACGCCTACTCATCGAGGAGGCGATTGAGATCCGCGAGGAGCTTTATGCGAGCTTGGTGGTCGACCGCCACTCACAATGCGTGGTGCTTATGGCCTCCAGCGAAGGCGGCATGGACATCGAGGAGGTCGCAGCAAAGACACCCGATCGAATTCATAAGTCTTACATCGATCCGCTTGCCGGCCTGGGTGCGCAACAGGCGGCTGAGGTTGCACGCGAGATTCATGTTCCGGGCGCGCTGACACAGCAGGCTGTAGCGTTACTGCAAGGGCTTTACAAGGCGTTCGACGAAACCGACGCGTCGCTGGTGGAGATCAACCCGTTGGCAGTGACCGGTGACGGCCGCGTTTTGGCTTTGGACGCGAAAATGACGTTCGACGACAACGCGCTATTTAGACACCCCGACATCTTGGCTTTGCGCGACCTCGATGAAGAGGACGAAGTTGAGATCGAGGCGTCCAAGTTCGGGTTATCGTACATCTCGCTCGACGGCAATATCGGCTGCCTCGTGAATGGCGCTGGTCTCGCGATGGCCACTATGGACATCATCAAGCTCTACGGCGCGTCACCGGCGAATTTTCTCGACGTGGGCGGCGGCGCCAGCGCCGAGAAGGTTACTGAGGCATTCAAGCTCATGCTCAAGAATCCAAAGGTAGAAGCAATCTTGATCAACATCTTTGGTGGCATCATGAAGTGCGACGTTATCGCGCGTGGCGTGGTGGAGGCGGTGCGGGAGGTGAACCTCTCGGTCCCGCTCGTGGTACGACTAGAAGGAACGAACGTTGACCTGGGCAAAAGGATCTTGGCGGACTCCGGCCTCGCCATCATCTCTGCAGCGAACATGGCCGACGCCGCTCAAAAAGTTGTTGCTGCGGCCAAGAGACCGTAGATACTAGCCTCTGACCCGTCGTCCCACGCATGTCCATCCTCGTAGACAGGAATACCAAAGTCATAACCCAGGGCATCACGGGCAAGACCGGCCAATTTCACACCCATGCCTGCGCCGCCTATGCAAATGGCAAGAGCTGTTTTGTCGCGGGCGTGACCCCGGGCAAGGGCGGGCAGACGTTCGAAGGCATTCCGATCTTCGATACCGTCGCGGCGGCTAAAGCGGCGACCGGCGCGACAGCGTCGGTCATCTATGTCCCGCCGGCATTCGCCGCGGCGGCCATTGACGAAGCCGTCGAGGCGGGCCTGGAACTCGTGATTTGCATCACCGAAGGCATCCCCGTGCGTGACATGATCCGCACGCGCTATGCCATGCGTCAAACCAACACCAGGCTGATCGGTCCCAACTGTCCCGGCGTGATAACGCCCGACGAAATCAAGATCGGCATCATGCCGGGTCACATCCACAAGCGCGGGGTGGTGGGAGTGGTCTCGCGCTCCGGTACGCTCACCTACGAGGCCGTCGGTCAGCTGATGGAACTCGGTTTGGGCCAGTCGAGCTGTGTGGGCATCGGAGGGGACCCGGTAAACGGCCTCAAGCATGTCGATGTCATGAAACTGTTCAACGATGATCCTCAGACCGAGGCGGTAATCATGGTCGGCGAGATCGGCGGTACTGACGAAGAGGAGTGTGCCCGCTGGATCAAGGACAACATGCGCAAGCCTGTCGTGGGCTTCATCGCAGGCATCACCGCTCCGCCGGGCAAGCGCATGGGCCATGCGGGTGCGATCATCTCTGGTGGGACCGGCAGCGCGGAAGACAAGCTCGCAGTGATGGAGCAGTGCGGAATAAAGGTCACACGCAACCCGGCTGAAATCGGCAAGCTTGCTCGCTCGGCTCTCAAGTGACTTCCCACGGGTCGTCCCCCTGCTAGATCGACCCGTGCGAGCGACGCTGATCCTCGAGCAATTCCGCTAAGCAGCGGCGGCAATAGCAATCCTGCGGGGCGTCCGGCACTGGGTGCAGGGGTGCCAACTGCGTTGCGCACCAGCAAGCTTCATCGCCGCCAAAGCCGCAGTCGTTGTTTCCTCCGCAGCGAGGGCAGCGCGCCGCGGGTTGTGCGGACCTATCGACCATCAGTAGACGTCCCACCGTTCGCTCACATTACGCCTCACCGGACATCTTCGAGGCAGAATAAGGCTATTCTAACGTGGTGGGGTCGCACGGACGATTTGACCTGATCCATGGCGCGTATGAAGGCGATGCAGCTGCAGGTTGTTTTGCTCAAGGTGCCCATGCCGTCGCGTGACCAGGTGCTGATTTGCTTACGAGACCCTTTGGGGCGAACGCAGCGTTAGGTCAGTGGCGAATCTGACACGCGATGGCGAAGAGTTTTTCCAGCTTGCACCACGGGTTCAAATTCGCAGTGCGGTCGAGATCTCGCCGTTGTCGCAAGCGAACAAAGCTCTAGCCAGGTTGCGGGAGGGTCATGTGCGCGGGGCAGCGGTGCTCGTACCTTGAACTGTACGCCGTGGCGGGCCGGTTAGGCGGCAGAGAGGCGATTGTTGGCCCAGGTCAGCCTATCGATCAGGATACGCAGGAAAGCTTTGTTGGCGTCCTTTTGCAAGGCGTCTGAGGCCTGGCTCAGGTCCGCGGCCTTAATCTCGATCACACTGAGCGGCGACAGCGAGACGATCGTCGTCGAGCGTCGCGTGTTGGTCTCGCTGAAGTAGAGCATTTCGCCGAAGCAGTCGCCGGCTCGCAGAATGTTGAGCAACCGCCCCATCTTGCTGACTTTGGCCTCGCCACCGGTGATGATGTAGAAGCTCTCACCCGTATCTCCCTCGCGGATGATCGCCTGCTCGGCTGGAAATTTATGCCAGGAGGTGATGCGCAGCGTCTCCCACAGCTCCTGTTCTCGAAAGTCCTTGAAGAAGGCCACGCTCTTGAGCGTATTGAACTTCTCCGTGTCTGAGATCGTGTCGCTAGGAACTTCCAAATTGCGGTACGACTGAGTGAGCTCGCGCGAAAAGTCGCTCCAAGTCGAAAAGCGCGCCTCCGGCTCCTTCTCGAGACAGCGCATGACCAGGCTGTCCAGCTCGGCCGACACTTCGCGGCGGAAGGTGCTCGGTGGAACTGCAGGGATGTGAACCACCTGGTACAACAAGCTCGCCTTGCTCGAGGCGCGGAAGGGCAGTTTCCCGGTGAGCATTTGATACATCACCACACCGAGCGAGTAGATATCGGTTCGGTAACTCACCTCCTTTTCCTGTACTTGCTCGGGAGACATGTAGGCGGGCGAACCGATACCTTTCAGCTGGGTGTGCTCGGCTTCTTCGTAGAGCGCGGCGCCAAAGTCGCTGAGCTTAATATCCGTTTCCTCCTTGATGAGGATGTTGGCGGGCTTGATATCGCAATGGATCACACCGTGCCGTTGGGCGAAGCCCAGGGCCAGGCTGCACTTGAAGATGACCTCGACCACCTTGGTGACAGGCAGAAGATTGGCGACGTCGCAGTAGTGCTCGAGCGTCTTGCCATCCACGAACTCCATAACGATGTAGCTCAGGTTCTCATCGCTGACCGCGTCATAGATAGTGAGGATGTGCGGATGGAACAGTTTGCCGACCAGCGCCGCCTCATTCAGAAATACGCGGCGATAGCGGCGTCTCAGGTCGGTGTCCTGCGCGGGCTGATTCTTGATGACTTTGATGGCCACCTCGCGATTGGCAAACGGATCGCGCGCGAGGTAGACGACGCTGGTCGCACCGCGGCCGAGCTGGCGCAGGATGGGGTACTTACCGATCTGCTCGGGGAGCGGTTCACTCATGCCGATGCCGGCGGAGAGCTGGGCGAGCGGCCCATGGTGTGGGGCCGCCAACAGCATGGAATCGGCAAAAGACCCTGAAACTTAATGCTTCTCTCGCCGAGGCGCTCGACTAGCGCGCAATCTGCGGCACCTTCATGCCCGCTTGCACGGCGGGGCGTGCGCCGATCTGATCGAACCAGCGCTTGACCGCTGGAAACTCGGTCAAATCAACCTTGTGCCATTCGTGTCGTGCGACCCAGGGATACGTCGCTATGTCGGCGATGGAGTAGTCTGTGGCGAGATACTCGTGCTGCTGCAGGTGTTGGTCCATGACGCCGTACAGGCGGCGTGTCTCTTTCGTGTAGCGCGCAATCGCATAAGGGACCGGCTCGGGAGCGGCGCGCAGGAAGTGGTGTACCTGCCCAAAGAAAGGGCCCACCCCGCCCATCTGAAACATGAGCCATTGGATGGCCTCGAATTGCTGCGTGATCCGAGTGGGAAAGAATTGCCCGGTCTTCCAGGCCAGGTACATCAAAATCGCTCCCGACTCGAAGAGCGGAAACGGGCGATTCCCAGGGCCATCCTGATCGACGATCGCCGGGATCTTGCTGTTGGGGTCGATCTTGACGAACTCAGGCTTGAATTGCTCGCCCTTGCCGATATCAACCGGGTGAACGCGATAGGCGAGAGCACATTCCTCAAGCATGATTGAGATCTTCCGGCCGTTCGGAGTGGACCATGTGTACAGATCGATCAAGATGGGCTCCCGGAACACGCAAAGTAGGCGATTCTACTGGAAGCCGATTACAATCCGGACTCGGGAGGCGTCCAAGTGCTGAAGTGGTTGATCGTCCTCGTTCTCGCCATGTGCCTCATCGGCTGGTTCGCTCCGCTGCTGCGACGGCTGGGTCTCGGGCGGCTCCCCGGTGACGTCTACTTCGTGCGCAAAGGCCGCGAGTACAGCTTTCCGCTGACTTCTTCCTTGCTGCTGTCGGGGTTGTTGACCTGGCTGCTCTACCTGTTGCGCTGAGCGACTAGCTTGCTGTAGAGCTGCGGCGCGACTTCACGCGAACAGCGCCCGCTTCACGGCGTGCACGCGTGCCTCGTGCACTGCCGTTGCGATTTTTTTCGGATCGTCCTGCTCGTGAGCGATGACCCCGGCGTCCACGGCGCGTGCCGCTTCCAGAGCGGCGCGCAAGCGCGCTGCTGGCGCATACGGGCGTGCTTCGAATCCGGGTCGACCGTGGAAGTCGCTGGCGCAAGCGTCGAGCAGCAGCTCGAAGCGGTCCGGGCGTCGGAAGGCATCAGCCTTTTCGAGCAGCTTCACGATCGTGGAAGCTTTGAGCTGCTCGCCCAGGTGAATGTCGCCGTGATAACGAGCCGCGAGCACTGCGAGCTCGCGGCAGTCGGTCGGTACGCGCAGGCGCTCACATACCCGCTGAATCAGATCGACACCCCGGGATTCGTGCCCAATGTGGCGCGGCCACTGCTCGCGCGGCGTGGCGCCTTTCCCCAGATCGTGCACCAGGGCCGCAAAGCGGACCGCCAGTGGAAAGCTGCGTGCCGCCGTGTAATCGACCACGAGCAGCATGTGCAGACCGGTATCCACTTCGGGGTGATGCTCCGGTGGCTGCGGCACGCCGAACAAAGCATCCACCTCAGGTAGAACGCGCGCGAGCGCACCGCATACCCGCAGCGCCTCGATCATCAGCGACGGGCGCTGCTCCATCAGCCCACGCGACATCTCCTGCCAGGCGCGCTCCGGTACCAGATGATCGACCTCGCCGCTGCTCACCATCGTGCGCATGAGCTCCAACGTCTCCGGCGCCATCTCGAATGCGAAGCGAGCCGCGAAGCGCGCCACCCGCAGGATTCGTACAGGATCCTCGGCGAAGGCAGGGCTTACGTGTCGCAGGACACCAGCCTTGAGGTCGCGCGCGCCGCCGTACGGATCGATGAGGTTGCCGTGTTCGTCCTGCGCGATGGCGTTGATGGTGAGATCTCGCCGCGCCAGGTCCTGCTCCAACGTGACGTCGGGCGCAGCGTAGATCGCGAAACCCTTGTAACCCCGAGCCGTCTTACGCTCGGTGCGCGCCAAGGCGTATTCTTCCTTCGTCTGCGGGTGCAAGAACACCGGGAAATCCTTCCCGACCGGACGGAAACCGAGACGCTCCATCTCGCCTGCGTTGCTGCCGACCACAACGTAGTCGTGATCCTGGACGGGCAGCCCGAGCAGCTCGTCCCGTACCGAACCACCCACGCGGTAGATCTTCACCGCTGCGGACCTGCCCTCACGGAATGGCGGGCTCGAACGCCGGGATTACCTCGGTCTCGGCCTTGGCCGCTTCGACCCAAGCCTGCAGTGCCGGCAGTCCCAACACGGTGTCGGCGTATTGACGCGCGACGGGCGCGAGCTGCACAGCGTAGGTCTTGAAGCGCAGTACGACGGGTGCATACATGGCATCGGCGATGGTGAATTCGCCGAACAGAAATGGCCCCGCGGCGCCGAACCGTTCCCGGCAGTCGGTCCACATGCGCTGGATACGCTCGACGTCGGCGGCGACCTCCACGGTGCGCCCAACGCCCGGGAACGAACCTCGACAGTTCATGCTCATGTTGGACCGCAGAGCGCTGAACCCGGAATGCATTTCGGCGCTGATCGAGCGCGCGACCGCCCGGACGGCGCTGTCCTGCGGCCACAGGCGCCGATCGGGATGGCGTTCCGCAAGATACTCAGCGATAGCCAGCGAATCCCAGACCGCCAAGCTACCGTCCAGCAATACTGGCACTTTGCCGGATGGCGCGTACTTGCGCAGCGAGTCCTTGGAACCCGCCACATACAGGGGGATCCGAATCTCGTCGAAGGGCATGCCGGCGTGTTTCATCAACAGCCAGGCGCGAAGCGACCACGAGGAGTAGTTCTTGTTGCCGATGACCAGGGTGTATCGAGACATGGCTGGTTTCTATCTGCGAGCCCGGTAACGGAACCAACGATAGCGGGTCCGGGGCGTGACGCCCGCCAGGTACTCGGGAACGACTGCCTCCAGCGGCGTCGCGGCGAAACCGAACAGCGCCGGGAAAACGCCGTCGCAGACATTGTCGACCCGCATGGAATACACGTTGTCGCGCGTCATCATCGGTCGGGGCAATCGCTCCATCAGCGCTGCTAGCAGCAAAGACAGAGGCTGGTTCAAGCCGATGATCGGGCGGTGTATACCCAGCGTGCGGCACACGTACTCCACCAGCTCGCGCAGGGAATAGACCTTCGGTCCGCACAGGTCGTAGCTGTGCCCGAAGGTGCGCGCATCGGTCAGACACTCGCTCAAACAGCGCGCGGCGTCCTCCACGAAAACCGGCTGGAAACGCGCATGGGGCGCGGCCAGCGCGATCGCCGGCAGCAGCCGAGCCAGCCGGGCGAACACATTGAGAAAGCGGTCATCGCGCCCGAACATGACCGACGGGCGCAGCACAGTGGTCTGCATCCCCGTCGCCTGCGCCGCACGGATCTGGCTCTCTCCCTCAGCCTTGGAGCGCAGATAGGCGCTGGGCGCATCGAAGGCCGCCTTCAGCGCGCTCACGTGTACCAGGCGCTTTACGCCGGCTTCCCGGCACGCGGCCACAATCTTGCGTGGCAGCTCCACGTGGTTGCGCTCGAATGTTTCACCCCGTGTCTGATGAAGAATACCCACGAGGTTAATCACCGCATCCGCAGGCGCGACCAGGCGCTCCAGCGCCTTCACGTCGTGGACATCGGCGTTGAAAACATCCACGGTCGGCAGCAAGATCAGCCCTTTGGCGCGCTCCCGCTGACGTGTGGGCACGCGCACGAAGATCTCGCGCGCCGCCAGGCGGCGTACGACGTGGCGGCCCAGGAATCCTGAACCGCCGATCACGCAGACAGTTCGAACGTGCATGGTTGCGACCTCGCGAACCCCCGGCCGAGGTGGCTGCGCTAACGCGACCGGCTAGTCTTCCGACGATGGCTTGGGAGCCACCTGACCGAGGCGCTGCTTGAGCGGGACAAACGGTTGAGCGAGCAAGCGCGCATAGTACATGGTGTTGCTCATAACCTTGCGCACGTAGTCGCGCGTCTCGCTGAACGGAATGTTTTCTGTGTAGATGGCCCCCTCCAATGCCTGCCCCGAGCGCCAGTCTCGGGCCCGCGTCAAGCCCGCATTATAGGCCGCTGAAACCAGCACAGGATGATTGTCGAGTCCGTCCATCAGCTCGCGCAGATGATACGTGCCGAGGCTGATGTTGGTATCCACAGTGTGAACCGAGTAGCGATCTACGCCATGGATACCGAGACGCCTCGCGACCGAGCGTGCGGTCGTCGGCATGAGCTGCATCAGACCCAACGCGCCCGCATTAGAGCGCGCGTCGGCTGAAAAACGACTCTCCTGCCGCACCAATGCGTAGACCCAGGCTTCGTCGAGATCCAGCTGACGAGTGTAATTGCTCAGGACATCTCGGTACGGCGTCGGA
Source organism: Burkholderiales bacterium (assembly GCA_035499005.1). Taxonomy (GTDB): domain Bacteria; phylum Pseudomonadota; class Gammaproteobacteria; order Burkholderiales; family SHXO01; genus SHXO01. The sequence continues at coordinate 52,237 of DATJZQ010000161.1, forward strand.
TAGCGTAGGGTGAAGTCGTGGATCTGCTGCGTCCGCTCAGCAGTGTCGATAGAGCGTTCGAACCAGCCGTTGCGGCGCGCCACCTCGGAGGCAGCGAGCAATTCCTTGTCCTTGAAGCCGCGCGTCGTCCAACGCCATTCCAAAGCACCTTCGTAGCGCAGGCCGATCTGGTAGAACTTGAGCGCGCGCTGGATGCCCGGCAAACGTTCGACCGACGCGACCTCGTCATCGCTCGGGCGATAAAAGTCGGACGTCGCAGTGGCTAACGTGCCCAACTCCTCCATTGCGAGCTGGCCATAGAAGGTGTGATCGAAGGACAACGCGGCAAAAACAGCGTTGCCTTCGGCGCTGCGTCCGGTTGCCTGCAGCGCTCGCGCTTTCCAGTAACGCCACGCTGGCACCTGCTGCTCGCTGGCCGACATGGCCTCGATCGCCGCGAGTGCAGTGTTCCAGTCACCCTGTCGCAGTGCGGCGCGCACTTTCCAGTGCAGTTGCCGGTCGCTCAACCGATCTCCCGCCCGGGCGTACCAGTCGAGCGCCTCCGGTCGGTGACGCATGGCACCGGCCAGCGCAATCTGGCCCCACACGTAATTCTGTTCCTCGCCCAGAAACGGCGTCTGCAGTCGCTCGAAGCGTGCCGCGGCCACGGCGGGCAGAGATTGGGCGAGCTTCACCACTGCGAACATCGTGAGTTCCCGCTCGGCGCGTGTCTTGCTCTTCAACGGTGCGCGGTCGAGGTAGCGCTGCGGATTGCGCGCCGCGACATCGAACTGGCGCGGATCAGGGCGCTTGCCCAGCGGCAGATAGCTAACCAGCTGGCGCGCGAAGCTGACGTTGCCACCTTCCAGGGCCAAGCGGATTCGGGCCCAGACGTCGTCTTCCTCCAGCAGCCCCTGGCGCAGCAGCGCATCGAACAGCGGAGCGCAGCTGTCAGGCTGCGCGCTTCCCTGGAACCACATCGGGCGCGCATCCTTCAGCGCGCTTTGTTCTTTGCGCAGTGCGAGACGCGCCTGTAACGCATAGCAAGTGAGTTCCGGATCGTCCATCACGAGACCACGGTACTCCCGCTCGAATGCTTCCAGATCCGGCGCGCGCGCCAGAGCCCGCAGCCAGTCCGCGCGTACCCGCTCGGCGAGCAGCGTGTCCCTGTAATCGGAAATAAAGGCTTCGATAACCGGCGTGCCGGCCTCGGGCAGCCGTGAGCGGAGCTGCCAGTAGGCAACGTACGGATAGAGCGGGTAGTCGCGCAGCTGCGGCGCGATTCGGGATAGCTGCTCGATATTGCCCTTCTGGAACGCCTCGCGCGCGGCCAGAAAAGCTTCGTCGTCGGTCAGGGCATACGCAATCCCCGGTGCCGCATTGAGCCAAGCTGCCGCGGCACACGAGACCAGGAGGGTCGATAGCGTTTTTCTCATTATGGCGATCAGGCTAACTACGCGAGGGTATTCTTACACACCCGCTGCGGCAGAAATGCAAAATCGTCCGGCCTCGAAATGTCATTGTGTCTGGCCTAGAAACAGGCGAAAAGCCGGGTTGGCGGTCTCGTCCCAATAGCGATAGTTCAGTTGCCTGAGGAAGGCCCGGAATTGTGTCTTTTCGCCGCGCGGGACCTGCAAGCCAACCAATACGCGTCCGTAGTCGGCCCCGTGGTTGCGGTAGTGGAAGAGGCTGATGTTCCAATCCTCGCTCATGCGGTCCAGGAAGTTCATCAGCGCTCCGGGGCGCTCCGGAAATTCGAAGCGGTACACCATCTCGTCGCGCACGCGCGGCGCGTGGCCGCCGACCATGTGGCGAATGTGCAGCTTGGCCATTTCGTTGTCGCTGAAGTCCTCGGTGTCGAGGCCGTGGCGCTGCAAGTGTCGGACCAGCAGCTCGGTCTCGGCACGATTGTGGATCGACAGCCCGACGAACACGCGGGCCCAGGCGCGATCGGCGTGGCGATAGTTGAATTCGGTCACGTTGCGTTTGCCGATCAGTCCGATGAACCGCTTGAAACTGCCCGGCCGCTCCGGGATGGTGACGGCCAGGATCGCCTCACGTCGCTCCCCGAGCTCGGCGCGCTCCGCCACGAAGCGCAACCGATCGAAGTTCATGTTGGCGCCGCAGGCGACCGCTACCAGCGTTCGGCCTTGCAACTCACGCCGCTCGGCCCACGCTTTCGCCCCCGCGACGGCCAGCGCACCGGCTGGCTCGAGGACGGAGCGGGTGTCCTCGAAGACATCCTTGATCGCTGCGCAGATGTCGTCGTTGTCCACCAGGACCATTTCGTCGACCAGCTGTCGGCACAGCCGAAAGGTCTCGGCGCCCACCTGTTTGACCGCCACACCGTCGGCGAACAGCCCTACCTGGGTCAGCCGCACGCGATGGCCGGCCGACAGCGACCGAGCCATCGCATCGGAATCCACCGGCTCAACGCCGATGATCTTAATGTCGGGACGCAAGCGCTTCACGTAGGCGGCGATGCCGGAGATCAGACCCCCGCCTCCCACCGCGGCGAAGATGGCTTCGATCGGGTCGCTGTGCTCCCGCAGGATCTCCATCCCAATTGTGCCCTGCCCCGCGATCACGTCTGGGTCGTCGTAGGGATGGACGAAGGCGAGCCTTTCGCGCCGCGCGAGCGCCATGGCGTGGGAGTAGGCGTCGTCGTAGGAATCTCCCCACAGCACCACGCGCGCACCGCGCCCAGCGACGGCGCTCACCTTGATCTGAGGCGTGGTCACCGGCATGACGATGACTGCCCTGCAGCGCAGCTTCTGTGCCGCGAAGGCCACGCCCTGCGCGTGGTTGCCGGCCGAGGCGCAGATCACGCCACGCCGGAGACGGGCGGGGGGCAGATTGACCATCTTGTTGTAGGCGCCGCGCAGCTTGAAGGAAAACACGGGTTGCATGTCCTCGCGCTTGAGCAGGATCCGGTTCCCCAGGCGGCCAGACAATCCCGGCGCGAGCTCGAGCGGCGTCTCGACCGCTACGTCATAGACGCGGGCCTTCAGGATGCGCTCAAGGTAGTCCAGTTTCATGTCTGAGAAGCGGCTCGGCCGCGCGAGCGGCGAGGTTAGCACAGCCCCGCCGGAGGCCGGCAAGGAACGCTCTGAATCAATTGTGGAAAGAGGCTGCTGCCGCTATGCTAGTGCTAGCATTAACGCGCCGGGCACGGGAAGAGGGGACAGGCCGGCCGCCGGGACTGGGCTTCGGCCGCGAGCGGGCGCGGAGATTGCAGGGCGGCGCTGCAAAGGAACTGTCACGTCGCACGGCTAGACTCGGGCGGTCGGCACAGCCCGGCGGGCCGGTCAAGGAGGCAGGCAGATGATGACGAACGAACACACTTCCAAGCAGTTCGACCAAGAGCTTGAATCGCTGCGCGCCCGCGTTCTGCAGATGGGGGGCTTCGTCGAGCAGCAGGTTACTCTCGCTGTGGACGCGCTCACCACCGGCGACATGGACCTGTGCGCCAACATCGTGGCCAACGACCACAAGGTCAACGCCATGGAGGTAGGGATCGACGAGGACTGCAGCACCATCATCGCCCGGCGCCAGCCTGCCGCCGGCGACCTGCGCCTGGTCATGATGGTGGTCAAGACCATCACCGACCTCGAGCGCATCGGTGACGAGGCGGCCAAGATCGCCCGCATGGCCAAGCTGATCAACTCGGTGGACCGGGTGCAGCAGCCGCGTTACGTGGAGATCCGGCGCATGGCGAATCTGGCGCTGGAGATGCTGCGCAAATCTCTCGACTGCTTCGCGCGGCTGGACGTTTCCGGCTCGGCCGAGGTGGTGCGCACGGACCAGCACGTGGACGACGAGTTCCGCGCCATCCTGCGTCAGCTCATCACGTTCATGATGGAGGACCCGCGTACCATCTCCGCGTCGATCGAGATTCTGTTCATCGCCAAGGCCCTCGAACGCATCGGCGATCACGCCAAGAACATCTCCGAGTACGTGATCTACATGGTCAAGGGCAAGGACGTGCGCCATGTGACGCTCGAAGAGATCGAGCGGGAGATCATGGCTTGACGGCCTGTATCACCGGATTCCACCCCCAGTCGACCTGTGTCCGCAGGGCGGGCGGGGGTCGTTCCTGATGGCTGAATCCACCCTAGCCGCGGTCGATCTCGGCTCGAACAGTTTCAGGCTGCAGGTCGCCCGGGTGGTGCAGGATCAGATCTACCCGCTCGATTCTCTGCGCGAGCCAGTGCGGCTGGCGGCTGGCGTCGGCCCGGACAAGCGTCTGGACGAGGCCTCCCAGCAGCGCGCGCTCGACTGCCTGAAGCGCTTCGGAGAACGCCTGCGTGGCATGCCGGCCGAGTCTGTGCGGGCCGTGGGTACCAACACCCTGCGCGTAGCCAAGAACGCCAAAGACTTCCTGTCGAGAGCGCAGGCTGCGCTCGGCTTCCCGATCGAAGTGGTGGCGGGGCGCGAAGAGGCGCGCCTGATCTACCTGGGAGTGGCCCACAGCCTGCCGGCGAGCGGCGACAAGCGCCTTGTAGTCGACATCGGCGGCGGCTCCACCGAGTGCATCATTGGCAGCGGCTACCGCCCGCAGAAGCTCGAGAGCCTATACATGGGCTGCGTGACCTACAGCATGAAGTTCTTCCCTGGCGGGAAGCTGTCCAAAGGCAACATGAAACAGGCGGAACTGGCCGCCCGCATTGAGCTGCAGACCATCGCCAAGGACTTCGCGGCGGGTCACTGGAAGCAGGCGGTCGGCTCCTCGGGCACGGCGCGCGCTTTGGCCGACATCCTGGAAGAGAACGGCTGGAGCGAAGCCGGCATTACTCCTGAAGGGCTGGAACGGCTGCGCAGCGCGATCCTGAAAGCGGGTGACGTGAACCGCCTGTCGTTTCAGGGATTGCGGCCGGACCGGGTCCCGGTGCTGCCGGGGGGGTTCGCCATCATGGCAGCCATCTTCGCCGAGCTGAAAGTGCCGCACATGACACCGGCGGAAGGCGCCATGCGGCAAGGCATCCTGTACGACATGCTGGGTCGATTCCATCATCACGACATGCGCGACACCACGGTCGCGCAATTCATGACCCGCTATCACGTCGACGTGGGTCAATCGCGACGGGTCGACAGCATGGCGCTCGCCCTGTTCCGCCAGTTCGCCGGCGACCTGAAGGCTGGGGACGAGCACCTCCCTCAGCTGCTGTCCTGGGCCGCCAAGCTGCACGAGATCGGGCTGTCGGTGGCGCACAGCGGCTACCACAAGCACTCCGCCTATATCCTCGGCCACGCCGACATGCCCGGCTTCTCCAAGATGGAGCAATACCGGCTATCCAATCTGGTCCTTGCTCATCGCGGCTCGCTCGACAAGATGCGAGGATTGCTCGAGGACGAAGTAGACGTCGCGCTGGTCGTTGCATTGCGCCTGGCGGCGCTGTTCTACCGCAGCCGCAGCGATGCAGCCCTGCCCGCCATCGAGACGCACTGCAAGGGCTCCAACTACAGGCTTCTACTCGATGTCGCGTGGCTCAAGGACAACCCCCTCACCGCGGCTGCGCTGCGCGAGGAGACGCGCGAGTGGGGCAAGCTTGGCGTCGATCTGGAAGTCCAGTCGCTCGAAGGCATCGAGATAGACGCCGAAGCTGTGCCGGCGGCCTGAGTTCCTATTCTCAGCGCAGCTCGTGGCTGACCCAGAGCGAGTTGGCAAACAGCAGCATGGCCCCCGCCTGATGCGTTGCCGCCAGCGCAACGGGAACCACCAGCAGCAGCGTCGAGATCCCAAGCGTGATCTGCAGCGCCAGTGTCAGCACCAGCGCGTTGCACGCTAAGCGCGCACGCGCTCCCATCTGAGCGCCCCTCGACCTCAGCCAGAACACCAGCACCGACAAAGCGACCAGCCAGGCGATGAGCCTGTGGTTGAACTGGACTGCAGCCATATTGTTGAACAAGTTCCGGTACCACGGTTCGAGCAGCAGGTACTCGGGCGGAACGACATGGCCGTTCATGAGCGGAAACGTGTTGTAGGCCAGGCCCGCCCGGATCCCGGCCACGAATCCGCCCGACAGCACCATCAGGAAAATGAGCGCGCTCAGGCCGAGCGCATGGAGGTACAGCCGGTGACGCACTGGATCGCGCACGGCCGGTCGCGGCGTCAAGACGCTGAGCGCGGTCCAGAGCATCGCGGCGAAGATCAGAAACGCGAGGCCGAGGTGCACCGTCAGCCGATACTGACTGACGCGCGGGTCGTCCACTAGACCGCTCTTCACCATGTACCAACCAACCGCACCCTGCAACGCGCCGAGCAGGAAAATTCCGCTCAAGCCGGCGGCCAGCCTGCGGTCAACCCTTCTGCTCAAGATGAAGTAGAGCAGCGGAAGCAAGAAGATGATGCCGATCGTGCGCCCCAGAAGCCGATGGAAATACTCCCACCAGAAGATCTGCTTGAACTCTTCGAGCGGCATACCATGGTTCAGCTTTTGATACTCGGGTGTCTGCTGGTATTTGTCGAATACCTCGTGCCACTGCGTGTCGCTGAACGGCGGAATGGCACCGACGACAGGTTGCCACTCGACGATAGACAGGCCCGAGTGGGTCAGGCGCGTGATTCCGCCCACCACCACCATCGCGAACACGAGCGCGCAGCACGCGAGCAGCCAGATCGCTATGTGCCAACGGTTTGCGCCCTCCGCATAAGGTGTGTGATCTACCACAGCTACAGCCGGTTCCATACGCGCGCCTTGGGAGACCGGGATGAGGAATTCCGCCTGCGAAGCGAGCATGTGACCCGTCGCGATGCCCAGTCGGTCAGGCCTTCTTCACCACTTTCTGATAGACCATCTCGACGTTGAGCCCGATGCGGTCGCGATACTGACCCAGAGGGTACTTGGACATGGCACGCTCGTACTTCGGCGCCAGCTGGTCGGCGATGCCTCGTTTCATCTCCTCCAGGCCTGCCCCATTGGCAGCGGCCTGCTTGACCGAGGCGATGAGTTCGGCGAGATAGCCCCGAAAGAAGGGCAGATGCTCTCTCGACACGACCTCGCCATGGCCTGGGATCACGCGCGTGAAATCGAATTTCTCAAGCGCACTCAAGGTCTGTACCCAATCTTCCGGGTAGCCGTCGTTGAGGAATGGCATCCAGTCGATCAGCGCGTCGCCGGTGGCCACCACCTTTTCCTTGGGCAAGTAGATGAACACGTCGCCATCGGTATGGCTGCGCCCGAGCAGCAGCAGCTGGATTTCCCGCCCGCGCTCGTTTAGCGTCACTGAGCTCGAGACCGTGCGATTGGGGAGCGCAGGCCTCATTTGTTTGAGTTCTTCGAGATAGGCCTCGGCCTGCAGCAGATTGGCTTCGAGGCGTGTTTTCTGCTCGGGGTTTGCCGCCCGCGCGATGTCCTCCTTGAGCTTGTCGATCTCCTTGGGGACTGCAGTGAGCTGCTTCTCGATATACGGTACACCGCCGGCTCCCGCATCCGGCCTGGTCAAATTCTCGCGAGTACGTTCCGAGGAGATGATCTCCAGGCCGGGGGCGGCTTCCGCGTACACCTGGTTGCCTTGCCAGTGATCCCAGTGGAAATGCGTGTTGATGATTTTCTTGATCGGCTGCTTCGTGATCCCCTGGATCTGCCTGTACAGGGCGTACGCGGCGGAGGGCTTAGAGTGAGAGTCAACTATCACAACGCCGTCGTCGGTCAAAATCACGGCAGCGTTGCAGTTGACCTTATACCGCGCAGCTGCGATGGCCGCGTAGACGCCGTCCGCGACGGGCTTGAGCTCGAACAGGTCCTCGCGGGCGGTCTCGGCGTCGGCGGCGAAGACGCAGCAAGGGTCGAGATTCTCGAAGGTCTGAATGGCCGCAACCGCTACTCCGGCTCGGGTGATGAATTCGCGACGCGTCCACGATTCGCTCATGACGATTTCTCCTCCCGTGAGCCGCTTCTATACTGCAGCACGCTTACCGGCGTCAAGCCGAAGCTCGATTCGTTGCGGTCTATGATATGCGGCGACCACCACGCGACAGAGGCAGGTGATTCCCGATGATGACTGACGCCAATCAACCAGACTCAGAGCGAGGGGCAGCCTCAGGCTCCTCCGGTGGCCCGGCCAGGCGGCATCGGCTACGGGAGTACGTGCGCTGGAGCGACGTCGACGTGAGTGGCAACATCTGCTGGAGCGCTTACGCGCGCTTCGTCGAGATCGCTGAAACGGAATTCTTCCGCGCTCTGGGCTTTCCGTACGCCACGCTCTGGAATCAGCTCGACATCTGGCTGCCACGCGTACAAGCGCACTTCGACTATCGCAATCCGGTCCGGCTGGACGAGTTGCTCGAGATCGAAGTCTGGGTGGGGAGGGTGGGCCGCAGCTCGATCAGGCTCGAGTTCCTGATGCGAAGGTCCGACGGGCAAGTCGCCGCGGAGTCATATCTCGTGATCATCGCGATCGCGCGCAAAGACTCGCGCCCGGTTGCGGTTCCCCAGGCACTGCTCGAAGCGTTGGCACCGTACCGTACCGACGCAGGCTGACGCAAAAGAGTAGGGCTCGACTGCGCTTCGGCTTGTGGGCAACGGAGGCCGCTAGGCCCGAGTCACCACGTTCGTCGGGTGCCCTCGGAGAAAGCGTTCGACGTTCTCGACCGCGAGCAGAAGCCCGTCTCGGATCACTTCCGGCGTTTGGCCGGCGTTGTGCGGGGAGAGTACGACGTTGGGCAGGGCCAGGATGGGATCGCCGGCCTTGACCGGTTCGTCGTGGAACACGTCCAGGCCGGCACGGATCCTGTCCTGCGCGAGCGCGTCGAGCAGCGCCTGTCGCTCGACCAGCGCGCCGCGTCCGGTATTGATCAGGATCGCGGACCGCTTCATCAGCGACAACTCACGCGCGCCGAGGAAGCCGCGCGTTTCAGGGGTCAAGCGCAGGTGGAGCGTGATCACATCCGACTCGCGCAGGATCTGCTCTTTGGGCGCAGCATGCGCCCCGGCTGCGGCGCCACGGGCATTGTCGCCGCGCGCGCTCCAGGCCAGCACGGTCATCCCAAGCGCCTTCGCGAGCGCGATCACACGCAGGCCAATGGTTCCCGTGCCGAATACGCCAAGCGTCTTTCCAAGCAGCTGGGTCAGCAGTTCGCGCGGCCACGCGCCAGCTCGCATTTCACGGTCGAGCTTCGGAATGCTGCGTGCGACCGCCAGCATCAGCGCGACGGTATGTTCCGCCACCGCGTTGGCGTTGACGCCGGCTGTGCTGCAGACGGTGATGCCCCGGCGCGCAGCCGATTCCAGATCGATGTTGTCGGTGCCGGTTCCCCACACGGAGATCAGTTCGAGCGCGGGACTGGCTGCGAGCACGGCGTCGGAGAAGCGTGCGTGGGCGCGGATGTTGATTGCGACGCGGGCGCCATCCAGCCGGCGCGCGAGCTCGGTCTCCTGGTCGGCGCCCCGCTCCGTGTAGATCCGGGTTTCACCGAGGCCCGCACTGCGCTGCTCGGCAGGTGTGCCTTTGAATATGGATGGAAAGTCGTCGGGGACGACGATGAGCGGCGGGCTCGAAGTCATTGCACTCGCTCCGTACGGCCGCAGCAGATCACGCGTGCCGAGGGTCTCGGCGCATACAGCTCCTCCACCAGATTGTTGCGGCGCTCGAGTACCGCACGCTGATTGATCGAGCCTTTGTCGGTAACCTCGTTCGCATCGATCGAGGGTGGTATCTCGAGGATCAGCGCGCGCTCGATGCGCGTCGCGCTGCCGGTGGCCTCGCTCGCCAACCGGGCGAGCAGATCCTCGAACATGCGACGCACATCGGGTTGGCTCAGGACTTCGACGGCGGGAGCCTGTGGCGGCAGCCGCGGGCACAGGCGCCGGCATTCGTCGAGGCGCGGAAACACGAGCGCGGCCACATAGTCGCGGTCATGGCCCGCAATCACCGCATCTTGCACGTAGGGGGCACCCGCTGCGATCAAGCGCGTTCGCAGGGCACCGACGCTCGCCCAGGTGCCGGTGGAAAGCTTGAAGTCCTCGGCCAGCCGACCGTCGAACATCAAGCCGGCCTCGGGGTGGCTGCGGTCCGCGAAGCGCACCGCGTCGCCCATCTTGTAGTAACCCTCCTCGTCGAACGCAGCGCGTGTGAGGTCGGCTTGACGCCAATAGCCCGGCGTCACGTTCGGTCCGCGAAAGCGAGCCTCGAGCTTGTCGCCCGCCGCCACGAGCTTCACCTCCTGGCCCACGGCTGGGAGGCCGATCATCCCCGAGCGGCCTGCCTCCCAGTTGGCGCAGGTCGCGAGCGGCGCCGTCTCGGTGGCACCAAGCCCCGTGATCCACAGGATGCGCTCGCCACACGTCTGCACTGCGAGCTCCTCGAACGCCTCCCATACGGGCTGCGACAGGCCTGCCCCGGCGTAGAACAGCATGCCGAGGCGGCTGAAGAACTTTTCCCGCAGGGCGGGCTCGCGCCGTAGATACGGCACCAGCTCCTCGAAGCCGCGCGGCACATTGAAATAGACGGTTGGCGCGATCTC
>DATJZQ010000162.1:0-14678 GCA_035499005.1 Burkholderiales bacterium
ACTGGGGGCGGGCGCGAACGCGCGCCACTCGATCGGGACCGGCATCATCGGCGGGATGATCGGCGAGACGACGCTCGCCATGCTCTACGTGCCGTTGCTGTTTTACATCTTCGATCGGCTTGCCGAGCGCAGATCGGGACATGCGGCAGGCGGGGGAGCGCACGCGGGTCGCGGCGGAAGCGCCCCTGCGGCAGCACCGCACGCGAGACGGGACGACCGGTGATGATGGCGCCTACGGGCTTTGCTGGTCGCGGTCGTCATCCCGGCGAAAGCCGGGAGGCAGGAGCCTCTGGGTTCCGGCTCGCGCTCCGCTTGGCCGGAACGACGGCGATGCTGTGCGGGGCAGTCGCCGGCTGCATGGTCGGTCCGGACTACGTCCAGCCGAAAGTCGACACGCCGCAGGCGTACCGTTTTGCTGAAGCCGACGTGCAGCAGACCGTCGACACCGAATGGTGGAAGCAGTTCGGCGACCCGGTGCTCGACCAGCTGATCGCCGAAGCGCTCGCGAACAACAAGAACGTCAAGATCGCCGCGGCCAACGTCGAGCAGTCCGCAGGCGTCCTGACGCAGACACGCTCGCAACTGTTCCCGCAGGTGAACTACAGCGCGAGCGCCACGCGGCAGCGCGCCTCCGAGATCGCTGGCATTCCGCTGACCGGCGCAGTGATCAAGAATCCCGCCACCACGTACGAGGTGTTGGGGGGCGCGAGCTGGGAAATCGATCTGTGGGGCCGGATCCGCCGCCAGAGCGAGGCGGCCCGCGCGAATCTGCTCGCGACAGAGCAGGCGAAGCGAGGGGTGGTGCTGTCGCTCGTCGCTCAAGTGGCGAGCACCTATCTGCAGTTGCGCGGCCTGGACGCGCAGCTCGAGATCTCCAACCGCACGCTGGTCTCGTACGCGAAGACGGTGCAGCTGTTCGAGCTGCAGTACAAGTACGGTCAAATACCGAGAATGAACGTAGAGCAGGCCCGCTCGAGCTACGAGACGGCCGCTGCCCAGATCCCGCAGATCGAGGTGCAGATCGCGCAGACGGAGGACGCTTTGTCGGTGCTGCTGGGCCGCAACCCCGGCGCCATCCCGCGGGGCAAGCCGATCGATGCGCTCACCTCGCCGCCGGTGCCGGCCGGCATGCCGTCGCAGCTGCTGGAGCGCAGGCCCGATATCGCGCAGGCCGAACAGAACCTGGTCTCGGCCAACGCGCAGATCGGCGCGGCGAAGGCGCTGTACTTTCCCACCATCTCGCTGACCGGCGCGCTTGGCACGCAGAGCACCGATCTCAGCAAGCTCTTCTCCGGGCCGGCGCAGGTGTGGAGCTTCGCCGGACAGATGACCGGCCCCATCTTCACCGGAGGCGCGATCAAGGGCCAGGTGGACCAGGCCACTGCCGCGCAAAAAGCGCAACTGCTCAACTATGAGCTCACCATCCAGAACGCCTTCGCCGACGTCGACAACGCGCTGGTGGCACGCCAGAAGCTGCTGCAGCAGCAGGGGGCGCAAGAGCGGCTGGTCAAGGCGCTCAGCGAATACGAACGCTTGTCGACGATCCAGTACAAGGGCGGCGTCACGCCTTACTCCACGGTGCTGCAGGCGCAGCAGGGCCTGTTCCCGCAGGAGCTGAATCTGGCGCAGACGCGCTTCGCCGTGCACAACGCGTCCGTTAATCTGTACAAGGCGATGGGCGGTGGCTGGGTCGACATCGCAGAGAAGCAGGCCGACGCCGGGGGCAGGAAATAGATTCCGGCGATGTCGCAAAGCGCGCGTTCTGGTATTCTGCCTGTTCCCTCATCGTTGGCCCGGGTGGTCACGATGCCAGATGAAGCCGCACCGCCTTTCGACACAGATTGGGACGCAGCCGACCTGGGTTGCGGCGAGCTCGTCCTGCACCTGCGCGCTCGGCTCAAGGCCATGCGAGCGGGCGAGGTGATCCGCGTACGCGCACTCGATCCGGGGGCGGTGGCCGATCTGCCCGCGTGGTGCCGGCTGACGGGTGAGACTCTGCTGCACACCGAGCCTCAGGCCCGGCTCTATTACATCCGGCGAGAGGGACGCTGAGGGAGCGCTCTCCCATCGCCAGACGTCCGCAGAGGAGATCAGGAGCATGGCTGGAACCGGGAAATTTTGTGTGAGCTTGAGCTGCGCGAAAGACAACGCCGACAAGGCCACGGTCGCTTTTGTCGTTGCCAACGCCGCCGCCGCCTCGAACCAGCAGACGCTCGTCTTCCTGAGCGTCGAGGGTGTGCGTCTGTCGCAGAAAGGCTATGCCGACGACATTCGCGAGGAGGGGTTTGCACCGCTCAAGGACCTGATGGAAAGCTTCGTCAAGACCGGTGGCGTCATCTACGTCTGTTCCCCCTGCTTCAAGAAGCGCGCGTTGAGCGAGGCGAGCCTGGTGGCAGGCGCGACCATCGTCGGCGGCGCCAAGCTGGTCGAGTTTCTATCCGACGGCACGCCTTGTATCTCGTATTGATCAAGAAGCCCCTTTCCCGTCGGGAGAGAGGTAGGGGTGAGGGAGCTGTCGCCGGCGCAATGCATCTCGACCGATAGATGGCTGCACCTTCCCTCCATACCTATGCGGCGGACTCGAGCTTCGACGGCGGCGAGCTGGACTGCGGCAGCGGTCTGCTGCTCCTGATCCGCAAGCACATCGACCCGTTGCCCCGCGGGGGGCTGCTCGAGATCCTGTCCAGCGAGGTCTCGGTCAAGGAGGACCTCCCGGCCTGGTGCCGGCTCACCGGCAACGAGCTCGTATCCATTGCAGCGGCCGGTGGCAGAGCGACTTCTTTTCTGGTGTGCAAGGGCGCGTTCGGTGAGCGCGCAGGTCCTTCATCGGCCGAGGTGCGTATACCGGTTCCGAGCGCCGAGACTTCGCAGCACGTCAGCACGGATAGAAAGCCCACGCGTCCGACCCCTGCACCTGCTATTCCAACGCTGGCCGTGATGGGAATCGGGAGCTGGCCGCGCCCGCGCTGGATGATTCAGGCCGTGCACGAGCACGTGGAGGGCCGGCTGTCCGAGGGCGAGTTCCAGGCCACGGCGGACGATGCCGTGCGCCTGTGCGTGGAAGCGCAACGGCGTGCCGGGGTGGACGTGCTCACCGACGGCGAGCAGCGTCGCGACAGCTACGCAAGCTTCGTGGGCGGGCGTCTGGACAACTGCCAGCTCATCCCGCTTACCGACCTGCTGCCGCTCGTGGACGACCCGGAGGCCTTCCAGCAGGAGTTGCGCGCACTCGATGTACCAGCGCGAGAGATCCGCCACCCTGCAGTTCTCGGTCCGCTGCGGCGCTCGCGTCCGATCGCGGCGCACGAAGCGGCTTTCCTGCGCACGCTTAGCGAACAACCGGTCAAGGTCGCGCTGCCGGGACCGTACCTGCTCACCCGTACGATGTGGATGGAGTGCATCTCCGACAACGCTTATGCGTCGCGTGTCCACATCGCGCAGGACATCGTGCGCGTATTGCGCGAGGAGCTGACAGAGCTGCTCGCGGCGGGCGTGTCCCTCGTGCAGTTCGACGAACCTGTGCTGTCCGAGGTGGTGTTCAGCGGTGCGAGAAAGCAGCGCAGCTTCATGTGCGGTGCCCTGTCAGAGAAGGGCGATGCCGCCACCGAGCTGGCGCTCGCCCGGGATCTCGTCAACGCTGTGGTCGATGGATTTCCGCGCGAGCGCGTCGCGATCCACGTCTGCCGTGGCAATTGGACGCCGGACGAGAGCGCCTGCCTCGCGGGCAGCTATGCGCCGCTCGTCCCGATCCTCGGGCAGATCAAGGTGGGCACCTATTTCCTGGAGCTGTGTACGCCGCGCGCGGGCGACATCGAGGTGTTGCGCGGCTTGCCCGAGGATCGCCGTATCGGCGTGGGCGTAGCGGACCAGAAGCAGGCGAGCGTCGAAAGCCGCTACGACGTCGCCGCCCGGACCGAGCGGGCCATCGCTCTGTTCGGGCTCGACCGCGTTCTACTGAACCCGGACTGCGGCTTCGCCACCTTCGCCGACAATCCAGTCACCTCGGCGGCTACGGCCGAGGGCAAGCTCGCCGTCATCTCTGCGGCTGCGCGCGACGTCCGCGATCGGCACGGGGTCGGCCGCTGAGCGCGGCCGGTCTCAGTTCCAGAGCTGGACGCCGTTGGCGTTCACGAAGACCGTATCGCCGATCTGAAGCAAGGGCTGGCTGCGCTGTTGAAACTGGCGCACGGTCCCGTCGTGCATGCGCACCGCGATGTCCCAGACCGTGATGATTTTCTGCACGCCGGTGGCGTCGGACACTGCAGGCTGTGCCGCAGTCTCCGCGCTGTTCATGCCCTGCGGCAGGTACGTGCCGGGGCCGCCGTCGTCCTGATACAAAGACTCCGCGGCCTGATGGTTCGCGATGCCCAGGACCACACCGCAGTTGGCGAGGTTGCACGGCCCCTTGGCGACGCGCGCGGCGCCCGGGGTGCTGTCCGACATCTCCCCGAGCAGCTCCGGCTTGGAAGCGGCGGCAGCGGCGGGAGGTATCGCTGCGGCGGCGGCACTGTCGGGAATGGGCGATACGTCGGACTCGCGCATGCTGGCGAGGTCCGGCGGCGGCAGCTCGTCGCGCTGGAAGGCAGAGAGCTGGCTCGCCTGTTCCTTGCTCTGCGTGGCGCAGCCGCCGGCGAGAGCCGCCAGGCAAGCGAGCAAAGCGGCGCGCAACGCTGTCTGCATGCAGCTAGTAGCGGGCCGCTGCCGCGCCGACGCGGCGCACCGCGAGAAAGCACAGGCCGAGCATCTTGCGCGCTCTCAGCAAGCGGATGGAACGTCGGTTGATGCCTTGGAACAAACGCACGACCTCTTCCCGATAGCGGTTGTTCGTCCAGATGAACACGATCAGTGACCTGCCAATTTCGAACCGCATGTGCGCTGCTCCTTCTTTGACAATTGCGACGGGCCTCGGGACCCACGCCCGCTATCGATCGACTGCAGCCATGATACGCGCTCGCCCGGCCTAGGGCCACCGCCGCCCGCGCGGTTAGTGAGGCTGCAGGGCACGGTCACCTGCCTGGGCGCCATGGCGGGATCCGTTGCGGCGGGGTAAAGTGTGCGATCCATGCGTCAAGCATGAAGTCGCGATTACTTTTCTGGCGAGACTCTCGTGAGCGAAACGCAATCGGCCAGCGCCGCCCAGCCCGTGCAGCGGAGGAGCTTTGTAGCGCGCGAGTTCCCCTACATCCTGTTGCTGGTGCTTGCCGTGGTCGGCATCGCTTACACCAGCGTATCCCCCGACTCGAGCGCTGCATACTGGAAAGTGCTCGCGCCTGTGTTCGCGGTCGTGTGCATCGTGAGCCAGTGGCCGCGCGTGGCTGCCGGCGGCGGTGCCAAGACGCGCCTGATCGTCATACAGCTGGTGCATTGGGGCGCGTTTCTGTTCACCATCCTGGTGGTGTTTCTGCCAGGCGTGCAGACGACGGTGACCAGCGTGCTGAGCGCCCAGATCATCCTCTATCTGCTGGCGCTCAGTACTTTTCTAGCCGGCCTGCACAACGTCTCCTGGCAGCTGATGGCGGTGGGTGTGCTGATGGCGCTGTCGGTACCGGCCATCGCATATCTCGAGCGATCGGTGCTGCTCGGCGTGGTGATTGTCGCCGCGGTAGTGCTGGTGATCGTCGCCTATGTCTTCCAGCGGCGACGCGCAGCCGCTAAGCCTTCGAGCACTCCCACCGCCTCGAACCGCTAGCCCGCGCCGAGTCTGCCTCGCTCGCCCCGGGTACTACGCCTTCGGAAGTTGCGGCGCGTCGCTCCACTCGAGGGGTTTGTACGTGCCGAACACGCGGTCCCAGATGTCGAGCGACATCCCGAAGTTGTGATGCCACTGGTTCAGAGCGTGATGAACGTAGTGCACCGGCATCGGCATCCAGAACACCTTCTCCGGGGCCTCGTGCTGAAGCTGATGCGAGAACGCCGAGAACAGCGCGAACAGATTGGCGCCGAGCAACCAGCCGATCCCCACCGGCAGAGACAGCGCGAACGGCAGCAACATCAGCCACCATGTGCCGCGGACGTAATCGAGGTACTCGGGAAGAACGCCCTGGCCAGTGCCGCGTCCGTGATGTTCCCAGTGCACCTTGCCGAGCCAACGCCACGCGTGCATGGCTCGATGACCCCAGTACTCGACCAGACTCCCGAACACGAAACCGGCGGCTACCGCGGCCGCCGCGACCCGAACGCTACCCCAGTCCATCTACAACTCCGCGTGTAGAGATCGCTAGCGCTCGCTCAATCTTACACCACGCCCCAATTCGCGTGGTGAGCTGTAGCGGGCGGTCGTCTTCCTGGTGGACGCGGGCTTGGCGTGCGGCGCAGGGAATACCTGGGCCCACTCGTCGGCCGTCAGCACCGACTTGAGCTGAAAACGCAGGTCGAGAAGCTTTTCGGCCGTCGCGCGGTCATCGGTGATCAGGGGTTGGGCGGCGCTCTCGATTTCGCTCACCTGCGTGGCGCGCTTCGCGGTGAGCTGCACCAGCCCCTCGATCAATTTTTCTCGCCGCTGCAGGTAGTCCGTCGATTGACTTTTCATTTGATCAACCAGCGCCAGCGCCTGCTTCTGGCGCGCCTCCTCGGCCACGTGTTGCTTGATCAATGCAGCGGTCTGCTCGAACGGCGCGGCCACCGAAGACGAATGCCCACCGAAGTGGAGGATGAGGAGCGCAGTGATGGCAGCGATCAACATGTTAGGCCTGATCCGAATGTTGGTTGGAATCGGTCGAGTGAGGTCAGCCGTTTCACTCGAGTAACTGCTGCAGGTCGGCCTCCAACACCTTGAGGTGCAGAGCTCGGAGCTGTTCCCACTCCGCATCGGAGGTGAAGACGACCATCCGCTCCCGCAGGGCGCCGGCTTTCTTGAAGAACCCCTCGCGCGTTGCATCCTGCTCGTTGAAGAGAGCTTCATAATCGGCCCGCGTCGCTTCGTAGTCCGAATTGAGGGCCGACACTTTGGCGCGGTATTCATTGACACTCGCTATGTTCGTCTCCGCCAGTTCCTGAAACTGGTTTGTCAGGGCGACGAGCTGATCGGCGCGAGCCGGATCGGGGATGATTCTGCGGATCTGCATTTCGTATTCGGCGAGGTCGGCTTGCAGCCGCTGCTGCGGCGTCAGCTCCTGTTTGGATGAGCAGCCCGCGGAGGCAGCGAACATGAGTGCAATCGCTGCCGCGGCGACGAGGCCAGGCCGACGATGGTTCGACGTCAGCACGCGTGCGCCCCGGGATACCACTCGCATTTGTGCCTCACCCTTTCTCGAGCCTCTGGCGCACGAGCGCAATGTGCAGCCGCAGGGCGTAGAGCAGCGGTCTGAAGGCGACCGGCACGCGGAAGCGGCTGGTCCGCTCTTCGAGCCGGTCCAGCCGCGCGATCAGATCGCTGGCACCCTTTGCCCGAGCCTCGGGAGAGCCGGCCTGATCCTCGATCAGCTTGAGCTCGCGGTACAGCCTGAACACCCGGCGGCGCATGGCCCAGCCATACGCTGCCGGGATGAACTTCAGCATCGGGTAGAGCACGGCGAGCACCGGGATGAGCACCACGAGCAGTTGCTGCGCGAGCACCGCAAGCCAGAAGGGCAGGTGGCGCTGCAGGAAAGGCCGTCCAGTCTTGTAAAACTGCGTGGCCTCGTCGCTCAGCGGGAGATCGAGCGACTCTGCGGCGGGGAACTGGCCCGCCCTGCGGAATACACCAGGTCCGGAGTGGATCTGCGTCGCCGCCTGGAGCAGGAGGTACTGAATCGCCGGATGCAGATCGTTGCGCACCACCAGGCTGGCCTTGGGTGCCACCAGGTTGACATCGGTGGGCGGCCGGTTGTTGGCCATGTCGCCGACGCCGGCCGGGAGCACCACCTTGCTCAGGTACGGGTACAGGGCAACGAAGGCGTCCGCCCGCGCGAGGTTCGCCAGAGTAATGCCGTTCGCTGCGAGCAGCCGGCGCACGTGCGGCGACTCGAACGAATCCACCAACACCGCGGCGTCGATGTCTCCCTGGAGCAGCTTTTCGACGGCTTCCGCCGGTGCAAGCGCGAGCAGCTTCGTTTCCCGACCGACGACGCCGACGCGAGCAAAAAATTCCAGAGACAGCACGTGGTCAGCGCTTTGCTCCGGACCGATCGACACTCGCTTTCCCGCAAAGGTCTCGCGCGCGCGATCCTTTTTGACGAGGTCGCCGCTGCGGTAAAAGAGCCAGAGCGGCTGATAGCCCACGCTGCCGAGCGAGACGAGCTGCGGCGACTGGCTCTGGTCCGTGATGCCGCTGGGAATGAAGGCGACGTCGACGCCGGACTTCGCGTCCTTCAGCCGGGCCACGCTCTCGACGGCCCCGGCGGATGGCACCAGCCGCAGCTCGATTCGGTCGCGCGCGAGGATTTCGCGGTAGCGCTTCGCCAGCGCCTCGGAGGTCCCGCCCAGATCCACCGCCATGCTCACAGTGCGTGGAGGCGTTGGATTGAACAGCGTGAAGGCGAGCCACATGGCGGCGGCCGTGAGCGCGAGCGCAACGATCACGGCCACCACAACGTAGCGCCGGAACAGCAGGGTGTGATCGCGTTGGGCCATCAAAGCAGTCCGGTGAATCTAGAACTTGCGCCTATTCGCCGAGATGGGAGAGTGCGTTGTGCACCGGAGCAGTGGAGATTCTCATCAACCCGGCAAACGGGCGGTCCATCTCCTCGATCAAGAAAATGGAGCCGGCGACCGATAGCGCGGACAGAGAGAACACGACGATGACCGTGGCATTCTTTGCACTGACCAGCCCGAAGCCGAGGAAGATAACCGCGAGCCATAGGACGAGGACGATGAGGAGCGGCTTCGAGATCGAGCCCTCCTGCTGCTCGATGAACAGCCAGCGCGTCTGGGCCAGATCGTCGACCAGCCCCATGGCCTGGGTCTGCAGTGCGCGCTGCGTATCGTTCTGCGGCACGAGCTGCGCCAGTCCTTCCTGAAACGCCTCGAATCTCTTCTGCCGCTGTGGCGCATCCAGCCCCTTCGCCATCGAGTCCACGCCGCCGTCCATGAGCTCGACTGCGGTCCCGAAGATGTTGCGTAGTGTCGCGCGGATCTCCTTCGTGTCCGGCCCGTAGCGCGCCAGCGTGCGGTCGAGCAAGACGGCTTTGACAGCCGTTTGCGTGACCTCGTCGCTCACTTTGTCGTAGTAGCCCTTGGCCGAGGCGATCAGCAGCCCGAGCACGAGAGCGGCGAGCGTCGCGATCAGGCCTGTGCCGAGCTTCACTGCGCCCATCGAATCATCGCTCAAGTGGTGCTGGGGAAGCAGGCCGCGCAGGACGAGCCCGAGGAAGCCGCCGCCTAGAACGATGATGAATACGATCAGCGCTATCGCCAGTGGACTCACGCTCTTCGGTCGGGGCGTCGCCGCGTCATAGGAGGCAAGGAACGCGCAAGAGACTACCAGATCGGTGGTCTTGCCGCCCAAGCTTACAGAACAACGACTGCAGAGCCGGTTGCACCAATCCGGGTCGCACCCCTTAGCGTGTGAATTCACATACTTTGACGTGCACTGGCAGAGCGGGCCGTCGTTAATCAGGCGAGTCGCCCAACGATGCGGCTGTCATTAGCCAAAGGAGATTGAACATGTTCACGAAAGGACGTTGTAAGGCGATCGCGCTGGCTGCGGCGAGCGCGTTCGTAGTCGGTGTTTCCGCCAGCGCCTTGGCGGAAACGAATTGGGACAAGCATCACCCGCGTCGTGCCGAGGTCAACGATCGGCTGGCGCATCAGAACAAGCGCATCAACCGGGACGTGAAGGAGGGCAAGATTACGTCGGCGCAGGCGCACAAGCTGCACAAGGAAGACCGCCAGATCCGGCACGAAGAGCGCGCCATGGCCAGCCAGAACGGCGGGCACATCACCAAGCAGGAGCAGCGCGTTCTGAACCGGCAGGAAAACGCGGTCAGCAAGCAGATCCCGTAAGCTTCATTGCCTCACTGCGGCCCGCTCGATTCCTCAAGCGGGCCGTTTCTTTTTCCTTGGCACGCTTGAGCACGGCGTCAGGCGCACGTAGACTGCGCGCCTGACCCGTATGCCGACCCCGACGATGATTTGCCGCGCCGTTCTGTTTGCCTTGCTCGTGCCGCTGCTCGCGGCGTGCGGCTCCAAGAATCCGAAGCCGGTCGACAAGCCGCCGCCGCCGGTCGCTGGCCAGATGCGCGACCTGTTCCCGCCGCAACCGACCAAACCGAAGCCCGCGCCAGCTGCTGCGCCATCGACTGCCGCGGCGCAATCCTCGACTGCGCCGCCTGCGAGCGGTGCCGCGCCTGCGGCGGCGACTGCCGCGGCCGCAGCGGGCGCGACGCAGTGGCCGCTGAAGCTGTCTTCGGAGGGGGTGGCGTTCGAGGTCCACGAGCCGGTGGCGGACTCTTGGGCTGAAGGGATCATCGCGGGACGCGTGCTGGTGGTCGCGCAGCCGCCTGCGGCACAGCCGGTGAACGGGTTTGTAACTTTCAAAGCGATCACGCAGGTAAACGAAGCGGCCGGGGTCGTTGCTCTCCAAGATACGGAAATAAGGGAGGCGAGCTTCTCTGCCCCCGCCGACAAAACGCAGGCGTGGCAGGAATTCCTCCGTTTCGCTCTGCCCGACAAGATGAAGACGGTCTCGTTGAAGCGCTTGGAGGCTGGCCAGGCGGAAGCCAAGGCGCGCCAGAGCAGAACAGCGGGCAGCGTAGCCGTGCCCCGCATCATCATCTCCGAAAAGCCGGCGGTGCTCGTCTACATCGATGGCGAGCCGAACTATGTGCGTGTCCGAGGCACGGACCTGATGGGCGTGCTGAATACCCGGGTTCTGCTGCTGAAGGAGCCGGCTGGCACGCTTCTCCTGCATGTATACGACGGCTGGGTGAGCGCAACGTCGCTGGACGGCCCGTGGACCATGGTGCCGCCACCGCCAGGCGCGCGCGAGTTGGAAGCGAGAGCGGTCGAGACCGGCCACGCGAAGCTGCTTACGGGCAAGGCCGACGCGCAGGGCAACATGCCGCACCTGTCGAACGCGACCCTGCCACGGATCATCGTGAGCACGGAGCCCGCCGCGCTCATCGTGCTGGACGGTACGCCGCGCTTTGAAGCCATTCCCGGCACGTCTCTCGACTACGCCACCAACACCTCGGCGCATCTGTTCAAGGACGAGCGCGGCGGGCTCTACGTTCGTGTCGGCGGCAACTGGTTCCGTGCCCCCGGCGCAGACGGGCCATGGACGCACATCCCCATCGCCAGCCTGCCGCCGGGGTTCTCGAAGATTCCCGATGACAGCCCGAAGGCGAGCGTCAAAGCCTCGATCGCGAAGGCGATGGCGCTTCCGGCGTGGCAGGTCTCCTCGGCAAAGCCGGGAATCACAAACCTGACCTACTCCCTGGGCGGAGACCCGCTGCTCAAACCCATTCCCGGCACGCAGCTCAACTACGTGGCTAACGCCTCGGTTCCAATCATCCAGGTCGACATCAACAACTGGTACGCGGTGCAGGAAGGCGTCTGGTTCCACGCTTCGGAGGCGACCGGGCCGTGGACGATCACGCGCAACATCCCTCCGGAGATCTACGCCATCCCGCCGACCACTCCGATCTATCAGGCGATCCAGTCGCGCGCGATCTCCTCCAGCACCGACGTGGTCTACTACGGCTATCCCACGACCGGCTCGCTGCTCCCGGAAGGCGGTGCGACAGGAGTTGAAGAGCAGGGGGCGGACTACCAGTACACGCCGCCCTCGTCGCTGTATTGGGGCTGGTTCTATTAACCCCTCGCAAGCAGAAGTGAAATCCCTCTCCCGCTGGGAGAGGGTAGGGTGAGGGAGACGTCGCAGGACGTCCTGGGAGAGGGATTGGGGCGAGAGCAGATCAGCGTCGTCTGCCCATGGCCCCGCCGCCGCGAAAACCGCCGGGCGGCCGGGCGCTCTGGTAGCTGTTCGCGCGCAGATTGCCGGTCTCGCGCGCCTGGCGCTGACGATCCAGATCGTGCACGTTTCCGGCCAGCGGCCGCGGGGCCGCCGCCGCGGCCGGCGGCTGCGGCTGCGCGTCGCGCCGGACGCCCGAGCCGGAGTATGGCGTTGTCATCGCGCTCCGGCTGGCCGGCTGCGCCTGTGCCGCGCCGGGCTTCGCGGCGGTCGGCGGCGGGGTGATCTGCTCCCATTTGCCGTTGTCTCCACGCCGGTAGACGTTGCCGTCCTTCGTTCCGTAAACCTGCTTGTCTCCCGGTCCGCCGACAGCGATCACGCCGCCCTGGTCGCCCTTGACACCGACTACGGAGCGGGGCGCTTCGCCGGGCTTGCCGGCAGCGATGCCTCCGATCGTCGCCGAGTTGCCGGTATACGCATTGCCCACAGTGACTTTCCCGCCGGCAACCGTGGCTCCGGTCCTCGTGTTCGTGGCCGTACCGCGCCCGCCGTAGGCGTAGTTGCCGGTGTAGACGTTGTTCACGGCGCCCTTTTGGCCTCTGATCAGGGTGCCTGTCGTCGAGTTGTACGCGGTGCCATAGCGCGTCGCCCACTGATTTCCGGTGAAGGCGTTGTATCCGGCGGCGCCGCGCTGTACGCTCGAGAAGCCGGCGCGCTGGCCGTAGATGTTGCCGGTGGTCGAGGCCCAGCCGCCCGGCCCCCAGGCGGTGACGCCGCCGCGAGCGTTATATCCCCAGCCGTAATACGGGCCCCACCACGGGGCAGGCGGGCGGTACCACACCGGGCCGTACGGCCATCCGCAGCCGAACCCGTAAGCCCAGCTGGTCCAGGGTGTCCACGCCATGCACACGCCCATGCTGTACGTTACCGGATAGCCGTACCAGGAACGGCCGATCCACGGAGAGTAGTAGTAGCCGGTGCCGTACACGACTACACCACCTGGCGCGACGACTGCGCCGTAATAGCCGGGCGTATACCCTACGTAGACGTAAGTTGACGTGGCGCGATATACGCGTACGTAGGTGACGTAGTAGACCGGCGACGAGGGTGGGATGCTGTAGATCGCCGCGGGCACGCTGGTGGCTACTGCCCACGGCCCGTTGAGCGATGGCGCCGTGAACCACACGCCGTCCTGGCAGGCGTACCAGCTCTTCTCGTCGACCCGGATCACCGGTGCGGAAGCGTTCAGCACGTATTGCAGCGACGTCCCGCTGATGGCCGCGAGCTTGGGGTCACCGTCGGTCTGCACGGTGAAACTCGCGCCGGTCCGCTCGACGCGCGCTGTAGTGGGGATCTGATTCGCGATCAGCGCCTCCTGAGCCTGTCTCGTGCCCGGCACCGAAGCCTTCACGTTCTCCTTCGGGCTCGTATCCGGAATCCTGGCGAATTCCTTCGGCAGACTCTTGGGCGGGACGAACTCCCAGGGGCCGTCGACGGACCTGGCGCGGAACCAGCGCCCGCCGAGCAGCACGTAGGTCTTCTGGTCGGTGAGCAGCTTGAACACATCCGCGGTCGTGTTCTTCACGTACAGCAGCGAGGTTCCGCTGATCGGAACGTAGTTCGGCGCGCCCTGGGTGACGATGAGCTCGGTCGGTGCGACGGCAACGATGATGCGCGGTGCGCCGGCGGTGGTGAGCGAAGGTTTTTGCTTCTTGTCCGGGTCGTCCTGGCCTTCGAGCAGATCGATCTGGCGGGTCTCTCGCGCAGCGGCTTCCGCCTTGGCGGCGCCCGGTGGCGGCGCGTTCGCAACGCTCCAGGGCCCGTTTAGCGCCGCGGTTTCCATGTAGCCGTCCAGCACATGCAGATACAGCATGCCGGTCGGCGCCTTGAGCAACAGCACGCGCGTGTTCACGACGCGCTGCAGCTCAGTGCCTTCGACCGGCAGATACTTCGGCTCTCCGTCGATGTACACCAGCATCGCGGGCTGCTGTGTGAACACGATGCGTGGTGCAGAGTTGGCGAGCGGGAGCGCCCGCGCCTGCACGCTCGCCCGGTGTATGGCGAGCTGCGCTTCGAGGCGGTCGAGCGATACCGCCTTGATGTCGCGCGGCAGGGCCTCCTCCAGCGCCTGCCCCAAGGCCTGCGCCTGCTCCGGCGCGGATGGGAAGCGTGCGTCTGCGACCTTGAGATCCTCGAACACCACCAGGCGCTCGTCCTTGTCCACCAGCGTGCGCGCGGAGAAATTCGCAACGCCAAAGAGCGGCGGCTGCTCACCGCCCGATTCGACCGCGACCGCCGCGTGCGCCTCCAGCGTGAAGCCGTCCCATGAATCGAGCTGTGGCTGATAGACCGTGAAGGTTTGGCCGTCGCCGGCGAGAATCCTGGGCCAGCCGTTGTCAGCGGCGGCTTCATCGACAGCCGACGCTGCGGCGCCTGCGGACGCTCCCGCAGCCGCCGCCGCTGAGGCTCCGGGAGGCGATCCAGGCGCTGGCTGATCCGCGCTGCCCTGCGTCGGTGCCGCGGCGGCCGACGAATCCTGGACTGGTGGGGTGCCGGAGTCACCGGCGCGAGGCGTCTCGGGACTGGGTTCCGCTGCCGCGGGTGCAGGAGGCGGCAGGTCGACCGGAACCAATTGTTCGGGAGTGGATGCGGGCGCCGGTTGCTTCGCCTCTTGCGTGGTGCAAGCGGCGAGCGCAAGAACTGCAGCGGCGAAAAGCGCGCTCCTTCCTGCTGCCAGGCGACGTGACGAAAGGATAACGCGGCGGTCGGAAGCCACTCTGAGGCTGCTCTGTGCGTCGCGAGATAGCGACAGTATGCGCGCTTTCTTGAGCCTCCTCCGAGACCGGTG
>DATJZQ010000163.1:0-2306 GCA_035499005.1 Burkholderiales bacterium
TTTCTTTGCCCGGGCGACGAAGACCCTTGAGGCCTCTTCATGTAGGGCGCACGGTAGACCCGAAACGGGGATGTCGTGGGCACGCATCAGCGCCTCGTTACCCACGAGAACGCGCTCACCTTCGATCACCGCCTCGATGCCTAGGCCCGGGGCGTAGCGGAAACGCTCCGGCTCTTTTAGCACTTGTCCGAGGGCCCGCGCGTGAGCGACGGTCGCCTTGCCCAGAGGATGTTCCGAGCGCAGCTCCGCTGAGGCCGCGATCTGCAACAGCTGCCCGGCGTCGGTGCCCGCAGCGAGAACCAGCTCACGCACTTCCGGCTGGCCGTAAGTGAGTGTACCAGTCTTGTCCAGCACGACGGTGTCGACCCGCCCGAGCTGCTCCAAGAACAGGCCCCCCTTGATGATCGCGCCGGCGCGCGCCGCGCGCCCGATGGCGCCGAGAATGGCCAGCGGCGTGCCAGCGGCGATGCCGCAGGCGCCCGCCACGATCACGACGGAGATTGTCGAGCGTACGTTGTGCGTCAACAAATAAGTGAGCGCGGCGGCGCCGAGCGCAAAGTAGACGAGGTACCCCGCCAGGCGGTCGGCCAGACGTTGGACCGGAGCGCGCGAGCGCTCGGCCGCTTCGACCGCCTCGATGATCTTGCCGTAGCTCGTATCGCGCCCGATTCGCTCGGCGCGAATCTCCAGCGCGCCGGATTGATTGACCGACCCGGCAAATACCGTCGCCCCAGCCATTTTCTCAAGCGGCATCGACTCGCCAGTGATGCGCGCCTGATCGACGAACGAGTGGCCCGCGATCACCGTGCCATCCACCGGAATCCGGCCCCCCGGATTCACCAGGACCGCATCCCCGACCGTGAGCGCATCGGCTTCGACCTCGGTAACTGCGCCCGCGCGGCGCACCGACACGGCGCGCGGCAGGAACTCCAGGAGATCCCGGATGGCGCGCCGCCCGCGGGCCACCGTTAGTCCCTCGAGCACCTCCGCAATCAATACGAACAACGTAATGATGAGCGCAGTGAAGAATTCCGAGATGGCGGCCGCCGCGAGGATGGCGATGGACATCGACAGCTCCATCGTCATTCGCCGGGCGAAGAGATTCTCAACTGCCTCCTTGAGGATCGGCCAACCGCCCATCAGTAGGCCCAGCACCCCGATCACGCTGACGGTGGGGAATGGCTCCCACACGCGCCACCAGACGGCTGCCGCGGCGACGGCTACAAAGGAGATCCGCAGAATTTCCGCCCATTCCCACCCGTGCTCGCGTGCGGCCTCGTGCTCATGATCCTCGCGATCACCCTCAACGGCAGACGCGAGCTCGGCAAGGCGCGCCCGCGGCACGCTCGCGCCGAGGCGCTCCTGCACCAAATCAGCCGAGGATGAGTGATCCTGCGTGCTCATGGGAGCTCTCCCGCGCAGCGTCGAAAAGAGCCTTACCGCAGATAGGCCCGGACCACCTCGATCAGCTCGTCGGCGCCTTTGGTACGAGTGGTCTGGCTCGCAATCGATGGACTCGCCACGTGGGTGCGCAGGTGCTCCTCGATCACTTCCGTCATGAGCCCATTTGCAGCGCCGCGGAACGCGGCAATCTGCTGCATGATTTCCGCGCAGCCTTTCTCTGCCTCGAGCGCACGCTCTAGCGCCTCCACTTGGCCGCGGATGCGCCGCACGCGCGCAAGCAGGTTCGTCTTGTTGCGGATGGTGTGGCTCATGTCCCAGCCTCCAGACACTATACTGGGGTATAGTACCAGAAAGTTTGAGCCTCGAGGCTCTGGGGGCACTCGGCATGCAGAACTGCCAGGCCAGCCCGCCATAAAAGCCCTGCCGCGGTCCGTACTGCGAAGCGGACAGGTGGAAGTCGTGGCTCGGGCCGAGATTGACCTGCGTGTAGCTCGGAGTGGGGGTCCGGAACGCGCGAATTACAGAAACACTATGCAAAGTAGGCATTTCTGCACGCGGTTCGACTCCTGCTGCCTTCCGCCATTTCGCGCTGTCGGCGTACGATGTAGCGAACCGCGGTCCCTATCGCGAGAACCTCACACATGAGCACGACAGCCCCCGTCACCGCGCCCGCCACGGCACCCGTCACCGCGCCGCGCCTCACGTCCCTGTCACATGGCGGGGGCTGCGGCTGCAAGCTCGCTCCCGGCGTACTCACCGAGCTGCTGCGCAGCTCTGCCCCGTCCGCGCCGTTCGCCTCGCTGCTCGTCGGCCGGGAAACGGCCGACGATGCCGCCGTCTACCGGCTCAACGACAGCCAGGCCCTGGTGGCGACCACCGACTTCTTCATGCCGATCGTCGAT
>DATJZQ010000164.1:0-11037 GCA_035499005.1 Burkholderiales bacterium
GACGCCGGATCGGCGATGTCGCCGGTCAGCCAGCGGATCTTGGACAGCTGCGCGTCGGACATCAGCAGCTTCGGACGCCGCTGATCCGGGGTGAGGTCGAACGCCGCCACCGACACTTCGGCGCGTGTGAGCAGCGCCAGCGCCCAGCTGCCGATGCAGCCGCCAGCGCCGGTTACGAGCACAGTGCCGTCGAAGTCGGAGCGGCTGACGGGGAAGTGTTCCAGCATGGTTCTCCTCGAATCGTGATTGCGCGATGCGCGTGCGCGATGACCCTGCGCGCTGTGGGGCGCATGGTAGCACTTCGCCGCCCGAGAGGCGCTTTTGACGGTCTCGACACGTAGTCGGAAGGGTTTCTAACACTCTGCCGCGGCATGTGTTTTGACATGTCTGGCGGGGGCGCGCAGAGCGCTGCTGCAATGGCATGGATAGTGCAGATCCAGCTCGTTTGAGGCTCGCCAGGACGCCTGCGCGACGCGACGCAGACAAGACGTTGCTCGCACAGTGCCCGGACTGGCGTAAAGCCGCTATGCGAGAGGCGAAGGATGAACAAAGCCGTTTTCGTTGCTGTGCCGATTGTCGTCTTGGGCGCTGCTGCCGCCGCGATCCCGTGGTATGCCGGCAGCCAGTACGAGCGCGCGGTACGAGCGCAGGTGAGCGAGCTGTCGAGACTGCCGCAGCTGCCGTTGAACGTGACGCTCGTGCGATACAGTCGCGGCTGGCTCTCCTCCGAAGCGGTGGTCCGCTTCACGTTGAAGGCGCAGCCGGGCCTGTTCCTCGATCTGCGTCAGCAGATCTCGCAGTGGCCAGATCCCAACTCCGGATGGTTGCGCGTGCGCTCGCTGCCCGAATGGAGCGGCCCGGTCAAAGCGGCGCTCGACTACTATTTCGACGGACAGCCCGCGCTCAGCTTCGACAGCGTGATCGGGTTCGACGGCAGCGGAAAGACGACCGTGACTTCGCCGGCCTTCAACAAGCCGTCTCAGCACGACCCGGCGGCGACAGTGAGCTGGGGCGGTTTGCAGGGTGCGCTGCTCGAAGGCGCCGATCGGCGATGGACGATGCACGCCACCGCTCCGCATTTGCAGGTCGAGGGCGGCGAGGCTGCTGGCGGCATGAAGACGCTTACGTTCGACACCAAGTGGGGTTCGGGGGGCCAAACGGCGGATTGGCAAGGCGAGACCAAACTGGCGCTGGCCGAGCTTCGCTTCTCGGGGGCGCGTGAGCAGCTCGAGTTGAAGGACATGTCATGGGCCGCCTATCAGCGCAGCAGCGGCGACAACGTATCGCTGGGCTATGCGGTGCGCGTTGGTGAGGGGAGCTCGGCGAAGGCCGGCGAGACAACGAACAGCTTCTCGAACGCCGTGCTCGAGCTGGAGTTCGACCAGATCAGCAAGAAGGCCCTCACCAGCTACATCGAGGGAATGCGTAGTGCCCAGGAAGTTGCGTCCACGCAGGATCACCTCGCGGGCGACAAGATGCTGGATCTATTTGCAGAGTTGCTGCGCGGCTCTCCGGTGGTGCGTCTCAAGCAGCTCGGCGTGGAAACACCTTCAGGCGCGGTGTCGGCGCAGGCAACGGTCACTTTCGACGGCAGAAACCTGACCGACGTCCGTCCGTCGCCGGAGCTGCTCGCCCGGCTGCAGGGCAAAGGCCACGTCGACATTGCGAGCGGCCTGCTGCGCGCGCAGCTGCAGCGCAAGACGCGCCCGCAGGTCGAGGTGGCGCTGCAGCAGCAAGGCGCCCAGCCGAACGAAGAGAACATTAAAGCGCTCTCGGAAAAGCTCACCGAAGCGCAGCTGAAAAGCCTCACCGACAACGGTATTCTGCGTCTCAACGGAACCAACTTCACGCTCGAAGCCGAGCTCGCCGGCGGCCAGGTCCTCCTGAACGGCCAGCCCGCCAGCCAGGTGTTCGGCGGACTCATGGCACCCTCGCTGCCGCACCCGCAGCCGATCGGCGCTTCCCGTCCCGACCCCCGCGCCGCGCTCGAAACATCCGGCGCGCTTTCCCTCGCGCAGGTCCGTCCGCCGGCGCCCGAAGCGCGCTGACCCCCCGCCCGGTGTTGGCCGCCTGCACGGCGGCAATTTCCACAGTAACTCCCTGCGGCGGCCGCGCACCTGCGCGGCGTGCCGCTCTGCTAGAACCGATCTGGATATTCCCCCGCATCACGTGCGGAAGGTTGAGATAGGTTCTAAACTCACGGCGCGAAAGCGGGCGATGCACAGGCATCGTCCGCCGCCTCGAACATCCGGGAGCGCATCACAAGTGAAAAGGGACGCCGCCTACTACGAATCCGCCTACAACCCGCGGCTCGCCGTGCCCGAATATGCCGAGCACTTCGAGCGCTGGCGCAGCAAGTCAAGGCAGGCGCGCGCTTCGTTGTCAGGGTACCTGGAGGTGCCCTATGGCCCGCATCCGATGGAGAAGCTGGATCTCTTCCGCGCCAAGGGGCTGAGCCGAGCCCTGCTCGTCTTCATCCATGGTGGGTACTGGCGGGCGTTGGACAAGAGCGATCAATCATTCATTGCCGTTCCCTTCGTCGAGCGCGGCGTCACGACGGTCCTGGTCAACTATGCCCTGGCTCCGGCTGTTCACGTGCAGGACATCGTGCTGCAGCTGCTTCAGGCCTGTGCGTGGCTGTACCGCAACGGCAGCAACTTCGGCGCGTCCACCGGTAAGCTGTTCGTTGCCGGTCATTCAGCCGGCGGGCACCTCACCGCAATGTGCCTGGCCGCACAGTGGCCGCGCTTTGCTCCCGATTTGCCGGCCAAGGTCGTGCATGGCGGCCTTTCCGTCAGCGGCGTGTACGACGTAGTTCCCGTGATGCACACGCCCTCGGTCAATGTGGACGTGCGCCTGACGCCCGCCGAAGCCAATCGCGTCAGCCCGGCGCTCATCCCGCCCGCGACCGACGCGCCCGTGTACACGGCGGTAGGCGGCAAGGAGCAGGAAGGTTTCCATCATCAAAACAAGCTTCTCCGGGACAAATGGCGGTCGGTCGTCAAAGACGACCTTGCCTGCCCCGAGGACAACCATTTCACTATCCTGGACCGCTTGGCCACGCCCGGCAGCACTCTGTTCCGCGGGGCGATGAAGATGATGGGGTTGAAAAGCTAGAAGGCCAGCTTCAAGCTGGACAGCTGGCCCGATACTGTATAAATTCTCAGTATGGGGCTGAAGACCGTTAGCGGCGATTATGGAACTGCGCACAAGGGGCGTGGCGCCGCCAGCAATCCGGAAGGCCGCTTCGAGTCGTTGCAGCGCGAGGTCTTCGACGACGGTTGGGAGATCCATTCCGAGGACGAACACGGCCGGCCTCGAACGTCGGTGACGCCCGAGCAGGCCAAGAGCATCATCACGCACAACGAGTCGCCCGACCTCCCGTTCACCAAATCTATCAACACCTATCGCGGCTGCGAGCACGGCTGTGTCTACTGCTATGCTCGTCCCAGCCACGCTTATCTCGGTTTGTCGCCAGGGCTCGATTTCGAGACACGACTGTTCGCCAAGGTCAACGCGGCACAGTTGTTGCGCGAAGAGCTGGCACGGCCCGGCTACAGCTGCGAGAACATCACGCTTGGCGCCAACACCGACGTGTATCAGCCAGCCGAGCGCGAATGGCGCATCACGCGCCAGGTGCTCGAGGTGCTGGCCGAGCACGATCATCCTGTCGCCATCATCACCAAAAATGCCCTGGTGGAGCGCGATCTCGATCTTCTCGCGCCGATGGCGGCGAAACGGTTGGCGCAGGTCTACATCTCGGTCACAACCCTGGATCACGATCTGGCTCGACGCATGGAACCGCGCGCATCGGCGCCGCGTCGCCGGGTGCAGGCGATCCGCACACTGGCGCAGTCAGGCGTACCGACGGGCGTCATGGTGGCGCCGATCGTTCCTTTTTTGACCGACGACGCGATGGAATCGGTACTCGCAGCAGCCGCGGAGGCGGGCGCGAGCATGGCGGCATACACCGTCATGCGCCTGCCCTGGGAGCTGAAGGACCTTTTCAAGGAGTGGCTCGAGCATCACTATCCGTTGAAGGCTGCGCACGTCATGAGCCGCGTTCGTCAGCTGCGTGGAGGCAAGGAGAACGATCCCAATTTCGGCACGCGGTTGCGGGGCACAGGGCTTCTCGCCGATCTGCTGAGCAAGCGCTTCGAGAATGCGTGCAGGCGCCTCGGTCTCAATCAAGCCCGCCGCTCGCGAGACGTCGACACGTCGCGTTTCCGCCCACCCCGGGCCGGATCACAGCTGGATCTTTTCTAGAGACGTTTTTCTTCCGAACCGCTCAGTACGCGCACGACGCCGGCCACGTCGAGTGTTCAGACGCGATTGAGAGCGCTAAGATGGGCGCACAGGATCGCCGAGTGAGCACACCGTGAAGAAGCTGTACCGCGCGGCCAACTTGCCCGAAGCGCATCTCTTGCGCGGCCTGCTCGCGCAAGCCGGGATCGAGGCGCTGGTGTTCAACGAGAACGCGCAAGGAGGCGTGGGCCAGCTTCCTTTTACCGAAGCGTGGCCGGAGGTGTGGGTGGCGCGGGATCGTGATTTCCCCCGGGCGCGCGACATCGTTCAGTCTTTCGAGCGCAGATCGGTCACCGCCGAGGATGTACGCTGCCCCAGCTGCGCCGAGGACAACCCGGGCAGCTTCCAGTCGTGCTGGAGTTGCGGCGCTTCGCTTGGCTAGCGCTGTGCCCGCTGCAGAAGCGCGCCGCCGCTTCCTCCGGCTCCTATCCGCAGCCGCCGGCACCGTGGCCGCCGTTGCGTCGAACTGCACATTGGGAGACAGAATGAGCTCGCGAGCCTGCCTGTACTGTGGAGAGGCGCTCGGACGCTATGGGTTCCCGGACGGACACCCGCTCGGTGAAGACCGGCAGGGTGCGTTCCTGGAGGAGGCGCTCGCGCGCGGGCTGGACAAGGAGGTTTCGATCGAGCCACCGCGCCGCGCCGCTCGCGCCGAGATCGAGCGGTTCCATACCGCCGACTACATCGACCGCGTGCAGCACGCCGAAGCGCGTGCAGTCGAGTTCCTCGACAACGGCGACACCCCGGTGTTTCCAGGCGTGTTCGAGGCCGCCTCCACGGTGGTCGGATCCGCCCTGGATGGGCTGTCTCGAATCATGACGGCCGAGTACAGCCGCAGTTTTCAGCCTATCGGGGGCCTGCACCACGCGCGGCGAGACGGTGCCGCGGGATTTTGCGTGTTCAACGACCTGGGAGT
The DNA here is from genome assembly GCA_035499005.1 of Burkholderiales bacterium. GTDB lineage: Bacteria > Pseudomonadota > Gammaproteobacteria > Burkholderiales > SHXO01 > SHXO01. The sequence continues at coordinate 5,222 of DATJZQ010000164.1, forward strand.
GGTGATCGACACGTTGCGCAGCGAGTACGGCGTTCAGCGCGTCGCCTACGTGGACATCGACGTGCATCACGGAGACGGCGTGTTCTACGCCTACGAGCACGATGCGGATCTGATCTTCGCGGACATCCACGAGGACGGCCACTACCTTTATCCTGGCACCGGCGCGGCACACGAGACCGGCCGCGGCAAGGCAAAGGGCACCAAGCTCAACATCCCGCTCGCGCCAGGTGACGGTGACGAAGCGTTTTTCGCCGCCTGGCCGCGGGTGCTGGCGCACCTGCGCCGCTTCGAGCCTCAATTCCTCTTGCTTCAGTGCGGTGCCGACGGCCTCGAGGGGGATCCGCTCGCGCATCTGCGTTACTCTCCGCAGGTTCATGCGCTGGCGACGCGCAGCCTGTGCCATCTGGCCGGCGAGTACGCCGCTGGGCGTTTGATGGCGTTCGGAGGCGGGGGTTACGACCGCACCAACCTGGCGCAGGCCTGGTGCGCAGTGTTGAGAGAGCTCGCTCGCGCTTGAGTCGCGCTAGCGCGTGCCGGTCGCCTGCTCGCGCTGAGGTGTGACGAGGCCGGAGCTGCGCGGGACGGTGACGAAGAACACGGTGCCGGACCCGGCCTCGGAGGCAAAGCCGATCTCACCGGCCATGCGCTCGATCAGAGCCTTGGAAATGGAAAGCCCCAGGCCGCTGCCGGTGCGCCGCCGCTGGTCCAGGCTGTCAGCCTGTGCGAAGCGCTGAAAGATGCGGCTGCGGAACTCGGGAGCGATACCCGGTCCCTTGTCCTTCACGAGAATGCGCACGTGGCTGTCATTCGCCTCGGCCGCCACAACCACGGATTCTCCCGCGGGAGAGAACTTGGCTGCGTTCGACAGCAGATTGGTCACCACCTGCAGCAGGCGGTCAGAGTCTACCCACATGTAGATCTCGTGCGGTGTGCTGTCGAGTGCGAGCTTGACGCCGTATTTCAGGGCGTAAGCGCTGTTCAACTCGACCGCGCGCTCGAGAAAATCCCGTACCCCAACCGCTGCGTGGCGGAAATCGTGCAGACCCTTCTCGACGCGCTCCAGGTCCAGGATACTGTCGACGAGGCCCGATAGCCGGGCGGCGTTGCGATAGGCGATGTCGAGGAATCTGCGGGCTTCCGCCGGGATGGCCGCAGCGTGCTCGTCCAGCACGACGTCGAGCGCGCCCAGGATGGAGGTGAGCGGCGTGCGCAGCTCGTGGCTCACGGTTTGCACGAACTCGGCCTGCCGGCGTTCCACGTCCTTGCGGTCGGTGATGTCGGAGCTGGTCCCGGTCACGCGCAGCGCGGAGCCATCCTCCGCGCGCTCCACCACGCGCGCGTGCGTCTCGATCCACTTCCACCCCCCGAGCGGCGTACGGGTGCGGTACTCGATGCGCAGGAACGGGCGCGCCCCACCCAGCGTTTCTTCCACCGCCGAATCGAGCGCATCGAGATCGTCCGGGTGCACCAGGGCACGCAGCTGCTCGACCGTGGTGACCGCTTGCGCGGCGTGGCCGCCGATGATCCGGCCCCACTGCTCGCTCACGTAGATCTCGCCTGTGGGCACGTCCCAGTCGAGCAGCGCGTCGCCGGAGCCCTCCAGCGCCAGCTCCAGCCGCTCCCGGCTGCGCCGCAGCGCCGCCTCCGCCAGCCGCTCGGTGGTGACGTCCTCGATCACCTGCACGTACCCGAGCAGGTGGCTGCCGTCCAGGATCGGCGCCGCGTGCAGGCGGCTCCAGATGACGGTGCCATCCGCGTGCTGATAACGATGCTCGGAGTTGAACGGCGCGTGCGCGCGCCCCGCTGCGTTCCACGCTTCGACCACTCGGTCGGAATCCTCCGGATGCAGGGCAATGCGCCAGCCGCGTCCGATCACCTGATCGGGCGCGAGCCCCGCGAGCTTCTGGAAGTTGGCGTTGCTGAAAATGCAGTTGCCTCTCGCGTCGATCACAAATAACCCGAGCGGCGAGGCCTCGCTGATCGCGCGCAAGCGCGCCTCGCTCTCGCGCAGCGCGCGCATGCCCTTGCGCCGATCGGTGACATCGACCAGAGTGCCGGTGATGCCGTCGATCTTGCCCTGCGGGTCGAGGGTCGGATAGGCAAAGATCTCGACCCAGCAGGACAGGCCGTCGCTGCGCACCAGACGCGCCGGATGGCGCGAGGAGTAGATCTCGCCGCGCAGCAGCGACTGGAACGCTTCCAGATGGCGCTCGAGATCTTCCGGGTGGATGAAGTCGACAATCGGGCGGGCGAGCGAGCTCTCGACCGTGTGCCCAGTCAACTCGGTCCAGGCGGGATCAAGCCGCGTCCAGTTGCCGTACGGATCAGCCGAATACGCGACCTCGCGCTCGTCCGGTTCGCTTCCAGTGAGCGCCAGCGGCCGCAATATCGGATCGTTTTCTGTCATCCCGGCCAGGTGAGCCTTGTCCGCAATGCGGACCCGGCTGCAGCCGGGCCCTCACCGATCGACGCGGCGATCACCGCGCGCGGTTGTCCGATGCGAGTTGCCCCATAGTATAGGCCCAGCACGCAACACCGGGCGGCCCGGGTTGGTCCGGGGCGGTGGGCGCACAACCTCCGCGCGTCGGTGCTGGCGGAGCCAGGATGAAAGCGCGCCAGGATCAGAACCTCAGCCGCAGGCCGAGCCGGATCTCCGGTCTCAGCCCATCGACGCCGTGATCCTCGAGGAGAGCGTTGTAGTTGATGCTCCAGGACGGAGTGAACCAGTGCTCGCCCATCACGCCGTAATTGCTGGTCTCCACCGGGGTCATGCCGGTCAAGCCGCTGAGCGGCAGTGCGGGATCGAACACGCGGCCGGTGGTATACGACAGGCCGACGGAGCTGCGCGCCGAGTAAAAGTAGCTGAATTGCAGGCGGTGGCTCGTGGCCGTCGCTCCGCCGTCCGCCCGTCCCGACGACAATGTGTAAGCGCCACGATAGCGATCCCAGAAGCGCTCGACGGTCACGATCCCGAGATCCGCGCCCATGCTTGACGTGCCACTCATCGGCGGCAGAGCGGACAGCCCCAGGCCGCCGGCGCCATTCGCCGGTTCGGACAATGGCACGCCAAGATCGCTGCGCCGTACTCCCGCCTGCAACCCCCAGCCCTTGCCGAATTGTGTAGCGAGCTGACCCAGCACCGAGCGCTCGCCCGTTCCGCCGGCACCCGGAATGACGCTGGTTTCCACCAGGGACGACAGCCGCTGCGACAGCGGACGCCAGTAGCCGCCGATCATCTCGGCGGAATTTGCACCCAGAGGATCTCCCGGGAGCGTGTATGCGTAGCCGGCGCCAACGTCGGTCGGGCGCGCACCGCCTTCGAGGGAGAGCCGACGCCAGTCCTGAAAGCCGCTTTCGGGCCGCAGCGTGTCGAAGCGAGCATCGGGTGAAGCGCTGCGCAGTGTCTGAGCCTGCGCCGGAACGAGACAGAGGAGGATCGCGGCAGTTGCGGCCAGGCAAAACGCGCTTTTCATAGGCACCTCCTTCCCGGGCCTACCCATCCGGGCCTCCGGGTTCGCGTAGGAGTTCGCGTCAAGCATGCGAGTGGGACCCCAAAGGCCATTCCATGTTAGCCGAATGCGCTTCCTCTTGAAAGGATTCCGACCGCCGTGTGTTGCGTTTGCACCAAAACAACGCGCTCACCTCGGTCAACGCACCAACTTCTCGCCGCCAAGACCGTCGGTTTTTTTGCAAACGATTGATCCGCAGCCACAAAGCCGGTGGCACACCGGTTGCTGAACGCAGGCGGACGGCAAGCCATTCGAGCTTGACCGCAGCCAACCGGCACGGAGGCGGGGCGCTCGATCGGCGACGCTCCGGCGAGGTGAATTTCAGCCACATCGTCAAACAGGTCGCGGGCGGTTATCGAGGGTCGGCAGATCTGGCCGAGGAGGAAGCGCACGCGCTGTTCGCCGCGATGCTCGATGGCGGAGTGCCCGATCTCGAGCTCGGGGCCATCCTCACTGCGCTGCACATGAAAGGCGAGTCGACGTCAGAGCTCCTCGGCGTGCATCGGGCTGTTGCCGAGCGCCTTTATCCGCTACGCGCCCCGCCCGGTCGCCTGCGCCCACTCGTCGTTCCGGCCTATGGCGGAGCGCGTACCGAGCACAACATGTTGCCGCTCCTCGGGATGCTGCTGCGCCGCCTTGGGGTCCCGGTTCTCTTCCACGGCACACTGGAAGGAAGCGGCCGCGTGGCCAGCGCGTACGTGCTGCGCGAGCTGGGCATCATGCCGAGCGCCACGTTGGCGCAGGCACAGAAGACTCTGGATGAAGAGCTGCTGGTCTACGTTCCGCTCGCGGCCCTGTGCCCGGGGCTCGCCAGCATGCTCGCTCTGCGTCATCGCCTGGGGACGCGCAACACGGCGCATACGGCGGCGAAGTTGATCGAACCGTTTGAAGGATGCGGTGTGCGCCTGTCCGGCGCGTCCAGCGATGAGCAGCTCGCGCGACTGGCGGCGTTTTTCGCCGCCACGGATGGATACGCGCTGCTCTTGAGGAGCACGGAGGGAGAGCCGTTTGCCGACCCTCGCCGACGTCCGAGGATCGAATGGTTCGAGCACGGCGAGCGCACCGTACTGTTCGAGGAGGAAGCGGGTCCGGTCAAGCCGATCGCGGCGCTGCCTGCAAGCCTGGATGCTCATGCGACAGCTGCCTGGACCCAGCAGGCGCTCGACGGTGGAGCCCCTATTCCCCATCCGCTGGTGAATCAGCTCGCCTGCTGTCTCTACGTGAGCGGTTACACGGAAGACATGAATCAGGCCAAGGCCATCGCCGCGGTCGAGACTGGGAGCCTCGGGCCCGCCGGACGTGGGCCGCACCGCGATCGTGCGCAGCACGTTGCGCCGCGCTGAGGAGCCCCGCGTGGTGACACCTGACGTGCAGCTATACGCACCAGCGGTGATACGCCTGTCGGATGCGGCTGGTGCGCGAGGGCTGGCCCTGCGCGTAGGCTGCGCGACTCTGGGAGCGGCGGGCAAGCCGAATGAAGACTTTCATACGGTGGTTGCCCCGCCCGAAGACCGCGTGGACCGAGGCGTGGTCGTCGCTCTGGCAGATGGGGTCAGCGGCTCCGGCTCGGCGCGGATCGCGGCGGAGATTGCCGTGCGTAGCCTTGCAGCGGATTACTACGTTACCCCGCCGCGCTGGAGCATCGGCCAGTCCTTGGATCGCATACTGCGCGCGGCCAATGATTGGCTGTGGGCACAGAACGGCCGGCGCCCCGATCGCGACACCGTCGTGGCAGCGGTGAGCGTGCTGGTGCTCCGCGGCCAGCACTACCACCTCGCACACGTGGGCGATACGCGCGTCTATCGCCAGCGCCGCGGGCGGCTGCAGCAGCTCACAGCCGACCACAGCTGGCAGCGGCGTGACATGCGCCACGTGCTGCGCCGCGCTGTCGGGCTGGACAGCTATCTGGTAGTCGATTTCGCCGAAGGCGAATTGCAGGCGGGCGATGCGTTTCTGCTCGTGACCGATGGCGTGTGGGAGGTGCTCGGCGATGCGAGCATGAGCAGGGTCCTGCGCGAGGAGCAGGCGCCGCAGGCCGCCGCACAAACACTGGTTGAGGAGGCGCACCGCCATCAAGCTGCCTACATCGGCCGAAACGATTCCACCGCGCTTGTGGTGCACGTCGAGGCGGCGTCCTGACCGGCGCGCGCTGCGGCGGAGCCCCTTGCGTCATTCGAACGGCATCCCGTGCCGCGGGGTCGCTACTTCCGATTCGCGACCGTAGTATCCTACTCGCCGAAGTCCACCCCCCAACCTGGAGGAGAACATGAAAAACCCGTTGGATTCGCTGTGGGGTACGGTCATATC
>DATJZQ010000165.1:0-2599 GCA_035499005.1 Burkholderiales bacterium
CAGATCGCCCGGGCTGCGAATCGGGGAGAGCGGGACGCCGGACTAAGCCGTGGGGACTTCGCTGCATTCCTTAAGGTGGCGGTGTCAACGCCAAAGTAGTTTTCCCCACTTGTGGCAAAGTAAATTTCCCCAGGTATCCGGTTTTCGGGTCCTTCTCAAAAATTGCGCCTTAGCCGCAGTGCAGTCTGCCGCCGAAGGCGGCAGAAGCTCTGGCAGCGAATCGGGCGGCGACTCATGTCGCTTTGCTGAGTTCAGCGACGCGTGGCTTAGGGGGTCGGCCACGACGTGGTGGCTCTGGTACGGGCTGCGGAAGGAGGCGCGTGGCAGCCCGTAACGGCTCCGGGACGAGCTCAGCGTGCTCGCGCAGGCGGTAACTGTTGCCCTCGATCGCGATCACTATAGCGTGGTGCAGCAGCCGATCGAGCAGCGCGCTGGCAACCACCGCATCGCCGAAGATCTCGGCCCACTCGCCGAAGCCGCGGTTGGAGGTAAGGATCATGGCGCCGCGCTCGTAGCGAGCGTTGATGAGCTGAAAGAAGAGGTTCGCCCCGCCGGACTGCAGCGGCAGGTAGCCGATCTCGTCGATGATCAGTAGTCCGATGCGGGCGTAATAGCGGATACGCTCGCGCAGCTGGCCTTCGCGCTCAGCACGGGCGAGCATGCTGACCAGCTCCCCGAGCGTGCTGAAGTAGACGCTGCGGCCGGCCTTGACGGCCTCGAGTCCCAGAGCGATCGCCAGGTGCGACTTGCCGGTGCCGGGAGGGCCGAGGAAATGCACTACCTCGCGCCGCTCGATGAACTGCAGCTGGGCCAGTGAAAGGATGCGGTTGCGGTCGATCGAGGGCTGGAAGGAGAAGTCGAAGCTCTCGAGGGTCTTGAGGGTGGTAAGCCGGGCGGTCAGCAGAGCCATCTTAATGCGCCGGTTCTCGCGCAAGTGTCGTTCATCGGCAAGCAGCGTCTCGATCAGCTCGTAGGGGTTGATCTGGCCCTGCTCGAAGCGGTGCACGAGCTCATCGAGCCGCTCGATGGCAGTGGGCATCTTAAGCGCCACCAGGTGGCGCCGGATCCGATCGACGGTAGCGGTGGGGGCGTTCATCGGCGGCCTCCGGCGGCCAATGCCACGCCGATGCGTTCGTAGATCTCCAGCGGACGATGCACCACCTGCTCGCCGGGGAGCCGAAGAACAGTCGTGTCGGGGTGCCTCTCGCGCGACCGCGTTCCGGGCGGCGGCCAGCGCCGGTGCCCGCGGGCGAGGGTACGGTGATGGCGCCCCTCGCACAGCGCGTGAGCGGCCACCAGCTTGCCGTCGGCGAAGATCTGCACCTCGCTCAAGGAGACCTGCACCTCGACGCGCTGGCCGCGAACCCCATCGGGGATCGAGTACTCGTTGCCGTTGTAGCTGACCATGCCGTCGCGGCTGAACGCGCGCTCGAGCACCATCACGGTGTTAAAGGGCAGTGCCGGCACCGGCTGCAGCGCGGGCCGCTCGCCGGCAAAAGCCGCACTGATCGGCCGATGCGTGGTGCCGTGTCGGCGGCGGTTCGCCACTGTCTCGAGCCAGTCACGGAACTGAACGTTGAGGTCCTCGAGATCCCGGAATGTACGTCCGAGGAAGAAGTCCTGGCGGATATAGCGGTACGGCCGCTCGACTTTACCCTTGGTCTTGGCCCGGTACGCCGCGCAGGCCCGGGGCGTAAAACCATAGTGCTTGGCCAGGGCCTGCAGGCGAGGGTTATAGATGATGCCCTCGCTCACCTCATCCAGCACGGCCGTCTTCATCCGGTCGTAGAGGATCTGGCGTGGCACCCCACCCATCGCAGAAAAGGCACGCACGTGGGAGCGTAGCACCGTGAGTAGATCCTGGTGCCATACGAACTCGCCCCACAGGTAGCGGCTGTAGCCGAGCACGATGGTAAATAGCCAGATCGCAACACTGTGGCCGGGGTCATCGGAGAAGACCGCGCGGAACTGCGCGAAGTCGACCTGGGCCTGCTCGCCGGCGTGAGTCTCGAAGCGGTGCTCAAAAGCTGGCGCTGGAGCTGGCCGCAGGGTGCGCACCGCCTGCTTCACTGTGCTGTAGCTGCCAGTGAACCCCAGAGGACGGATCTCCCGCAGCAGTCGGCTCGCGGTCAGCTGCGGGAATGCTCGCAACCGGTCGCGCAGAAAGTCCACATACGCATCGGCCTTCTGCGGCCGCGGCGCGCGCGGACCGTACACCGGTGGCTCCAGCCCCCGCGCGATGTACTTGCGAACCGTCTTGCGGTCCAGATCCAGCCGCCGCGCGATCGCCGATACCGACAGCCCCTCTCGATGCAGATCCAGGATCATGAACAACTCCCCTGTACTGAGCACGCAGCCTCCCGTCACGCCCTCTGGCGGGCCGCGGGATCATCGTGCTTAAGCGTGGCTGAGGAAAATTACCTTGCCACATCCGGGGACTATCGCTCCGACATCGACAACCCGGCACTTCCGGTACCTCGACCGAGACGGCGACCTCCCGATCCATACCGATGAGGGCGAGGAGCTTGCAGGCGCCAAGGCGTCGGCGGCGCTGATCAAGGACTGGGATTTGGACCTTGAGGAGAATCGACCCGCCACC
>DATJZQ010000166.1:0-44734 GCA_035499005.1 Burkholderiales bacterium
ATGGCCAGGCGCACGAACTCGACTCCAGCGCCCGTCTTCGCACTGACGCGAAGGCGCGAAATTTTACCATACTCGTCGCGCTCGAACCCCGCGGACAGACGGGTGAGATCGGCCTTGTTGAGCACGATGACCTGCGGCAGCGCCCCGGCGCCGATCTCGCTCAGCACGCGGTCGACCTGTTCGATCTGCTCGTCCTGCGTCGCACTCGACGCGTCCACTACGTGCAGGAGCAGATCGGCTTGCACGGTTTCTTCCAGCGTAGCGCGAAACGCAGCGACCAGCGTAGGCGGAAGGTCGCGGATGAAACCCACCGTGTCCGACAGAACCACTTCGCCATCCGCGGCCGTCCCGTTGCCGGCGTCGGCCAAATGCAGGCGCCGCGTGGTCGGGTCCAGGGTGGCGAACAGTTGATCGGCGGCGTACACGCTCTCTCGCGTCAGCCGGTTGAACAGCGTCGACTTGCCAGCGTTGGTGTAGCCGACGATCGCCACCGACAGCACCTGCGCGCGCTTGCGCGCGCGGCGCTGCACTTCGCGCTGTCGGGCCACGGCCGCGAGCTTGTCCTTGAGCACCTTCACGCGCTTGCCGAGCAGCCGCCGGTCGGTCTCGAGCTGAGTCTCGCCCGGGCCGCGCAGTCCGATGCCGCCTTTCTGCCGCTCGAGGTGAGTCCAGCCTCGCACCAGCCGTGTGGACAGGTGCTCGAGCTGAGCAAGCTCGACTTGCAGCTTGCCTTCGTGGCTGCGTGCACGCTGGGCGAAGATGTCCAGGATGAGGCTGACCCTGTCGATCACGCGGCAGGACAGCGCGCGCTCCAGGTTGCGCTCCTGCGCGGGCGACAGCCTGTGGTTGAACACCACGAGCGCGGCGCGCTGAGCGGCGACTGCATCGGCCAGCTCGAGCACCTTGCCCTTGCCGGCGAAGGTGGCCGGATCGGGACGCGCGCGACGCCCCCGCACCAAGCCGATCACGTTGAGGCCGCAGCTCGCCGCCAGCTCCTGCAGCTCGGAGATGCGAGCGGGCTGGTCGGGTTCGCCGAAATCGAGATTGACCAGCAACGCGCGGTCCCCGCCCCGGGGGCGTTCAAACATGGGAGCTCAACCGCTGCCGGCTGCAAAAGAGACAAAGCCGAGAAAGGCGGCGCAGACCACACGCTCGGCGCGTCGCGTCCGATGCGGACATCCCGCCGCAGCGCGATGTCGAGCGGACCACCCGCTCAGTTGTCGGAGGAATGATCCAGCGAAAGCGTGACCGCGCGCGCGGGGACCACAGTCGAGATGGCGTGCTTGTACACCATCTGTGTCACCGTGTTCTTGAGCAACACGACGTACTGGTCGAAGGATTCGATCTGCCCTTGAAGCTTGATGCCGTTCACCAGATAGATCGAGACGGGCACATGTTCTTTGCGCAAGGCATTCAAGAACGGGTCTTGTAGCAGTTGCCCTTTGGCGCTCATGCGGCCTCCTTGTTTTATCTTCTGGTCCCGGGTGGACCACTGTACTTGAATTCGACGGCCGTTGCCACATCAGCGGCACTTCGCTGCCCGGCGCACGACGCGCTTCACCCGCGCTCGGCATAAGGATTTGCGCCGACCTTGAACCGCAGCCGCACCGGCGTGCCCTGCAGGCGGAATGTGTCAATGAAGAAACGCTCCAGATAACGCCGGTAACTATCTGGCAAACCGCCGAGCTGGTTGCCGTGGATCACGATCACGGGCGGATTCATACCGCCTTGATGGGCGTAACGCAGCTTGGGACGGAACAATCCGTGTCGCGGCGGCGCCTGGCGCGAAGTGGCGGCGATCAAAGCGCGCGTAAGCTTCGGGGTGGGCAGCTTGGTCATGGCGGCGGCATAGGCCAAATCTATCGATTTGATAAGTTCCGTCAGCCCCCGGCCCTCGCGCGCCGAGATGTAATGCACGGAAGCGAAGCTCAGGAAACCCAGCTTGCGCACGAGCTCGCGCTTGACCTGCTGGCGCCGTGCCTCAACCACGCCGTCCCACTTGTTCACCGCCACCACGAGCGCGCGGCCCGCCTCCAGGATGAACCCGGCGATGTGCGCGTCCTGCTCGGCGATTTCGCGTTCCGCGTCGAGCACCAGAACGACGACATTGGCGTCCTCGATCGCCTGCAGCGTCTTGATCACGGAAAACTTCTCCGCGGTTTCCGCCACCTTGCCGCGCCGCCGCACGCCGGCCGTATCGATCAGCGTGTAGGGCCGGCCCTGATGCTGGAAGTCGACGTAGATGCTGTCGCGCGTCGTGCCCGGCTGTTCGAACGCAATCACGCGTTCCTCGCCGATGATGGCGTTGACCAGCGTGGACTTGCCCGCATTGGGCCGCCCCACGATGGCGATGCGCGGCGCGCGCTGCGCGGTCTCGGCCGGTTCATCAGCGTCTTCCGCGGAGGCGAACTCGCCCAGCACGTGCTCGATTAGCTCTTGCACCCCACTTCCATGCGCCGCCGAGATCGGCAGCGGTTGACCGAGCCCAAGCTCGTAGAACTCCGTGCCGGCGTCATTCAATCCTTCGCTCTTGTTCACCGCGAGCCAAAGCGGCCGGCCCGTCTTGCGCAGGCGTGCTGCGATTTCCCGATCGGCCGCCGTCAAGCCGCTTCTCGCATCGACCATCAACACGACGGCATCGGCCTCGTCCACCGCCTGCAGCGTCTGCCGCGCCATAGCGCGAAAAATGCCCTCCTTCGCGGCCGGCTCCAGACCGCCCGTGTCGACCACCAGGTAAGGCCTGGGCCCCAGGCGCCCATGGCCGTAGTGTCGATCGCGCGTGAGCCCGGGAATATCCGCCACCAGCGCGTCGCGGCTGCGCGTCAAGCGGTTGAACAAAGTCGACTTGCCGACGTTCGCGCGGCCGACCAATACGATCGTGGGCTTCATCGGGAGGGTTGTTGGGTGCGGCGCCAATCGCCGCGGTCGCGCATGCGAGACTTGATCAGAGCTTCCCTAAAGCGTCTTGACGGAGACCAGGTAGACACCGCCGTCCAGTGTCTGCACCAGCACGTTCTGGCCTATGCGAATCGGGCGTGCGCGGATACCGCTGCCGTCGGTGGACAGCCGGACGGCGAAATTCCCGGTGTCACGGTCGAGGAAGTGGAGGTAGCCCTCGAAATCGCCCAGCGCCACATACAGGCCCACTTCGACGGGGGCGCTCAGCTCCCGAGCGAACAGCTTCTCCTGCTTCCAGATGGTTGCGCCCGTATTCCGGTCCAGCGCCAGCACCGAACTGCGGGTATCGCTCATGTACACGGTGATGGGATCGGGTTCGAGCCCGACGTAAGCCGACGCGTCGCGGCTCCACAGCAGCGTACCGCGTGCGACCTCATAGCAGCCGACGCGTCCCTGGTAGGCCACCGCACATGCCTGATCGCCTGCGATCACCGCGGACGCGCCGATGTCCGTGATGCGCTCCAGCTCGTTGGCGCCCTTGGGCTGCGCCAGCGTCGACTCCCACAGCACGCTGCCATCGGTGAGATTCAGCGCGACGACCCGGCCCGCCGACAAGCCAGCGAGCACCGTGCCTTTCACGATCGTCACGCCCGAGTCCGAGCGCAGCAGCAGCGGCGGCAGCGTGAACCGATACTCCCAGCGCTGCTTCCCGTCCTTCGCGTCCAGCGCGAAGATTTTGCCGTCGCCGCTCCGTACCACCACCAGACCCTGCGCCGCGCGCGGTGCCATCAGAACTTCGCTGCTCACCTGGGATTTCCACAGCGGCTTGCCGTTCACATCGTAGGCCAGCACGGCGCCTTTCCGGGACCCGACGACGACCACGCCGGCATCCGCACCGACGCCGCCCGACAGCTCCTCCTTGGTTTTGACGCGCCACATCCGCTTGCCGCTCGCCGCATCGAAACGAGACAGCCTGCCGTCCGCCCCGGCGGCATAGACTGCCCCCTCATAGACGGCTGGAGTGAAGATATAGACGTCGGCCTCACCGACCGAGGAATGCCACACGACTTTGGCGCGCGCCGTCGGCTTGAACTTGACCAGCTCGGCCGGCTTGACCGTCGGCGAACCGCCGCACGCAGCCGCGAGCAGCCCGATGGCGAGCATGCCGAAGCAAGCCCGCATCCGGGCAAAATTGGAGCGGCCCGCGACGTTCACTTCTCGCCGCCGAGGCCGTCCAGCTTGACCTGAACCAAGTTGCGGTAGCTGCCTCCGAGGGGCAGCTTGTCGAGCGCCGCCTTGTAAGCGGCTTTTGCCTCGGCCATCTTGCCCTGCGCGACGTAGATGTCGCCTTTGCGATCTTCGAACAAACCGATGAAAGCGTCCGGGTGCTTCGCGTCCAGCAACTTCAGCGCGTCGTCGTACTTGCTCTGGTCGAGCAGCACTCCGGCCAGCCGCAGGCGCGCGGTGGCAGCGATGCTCTCGTCGCGGGTGTGATCCATGGTCCATTGCAGCTGTGCCGCGGCGCTCTTGCTGTCGCCCGCCTCGAAGTTCACTTTAGCCGCAGCCAGCGCGGCCATCGGCGCATAGGCCGTGCCGCTGTACTTTTCCATGAGCTGGCTCGACACGTCCCGGATCTGTTTGAGGTCGTTGGCCTGCAGCGCTTTTTCCAGCGTGCCGTAGAGGCTGGAAGCCTGGTCCGCCTGAGTACGCTTGTACCACTGCCAGCCAGCAGTGGCTGCGGCACCCAGGCAGGCGGCAATGGCGACTGCGATGACAAGCTGCCCGTATTGTTTCCACCAGGCTTTGAGCTCGTCTATCTTTTCCTGCTCTTCCAGATCGTACATTGAGGCTCCCGTTTGTTACGGTGCGGGCTGCGCGCCGCTGCCGCGCCGGCTGCGGATCAGACCTATCGCGTCGGCCACCGGCAGGGTGACCTGGTCGCCCAGCTCGCGCAATGGCTTGACCGCCACACGCTGCAAAACGGCCTCGTCGTCGCCGATGATGACCGCGAAGCGCGCCATGCTGCCGTCTGCCTTCTTCATCTGCGACTTGAAGCTGCCGCCCCCGCAGTGAAACACGAGGCTCAGCCCGGCGTCGCGCATCTGCTCGGCCGCGCGCCATGCGAGGCGTGTGGCTTCCGATCCGCTGTGAACCAGGTACGCGTCTGGAGGCTGCTCGTGCGCCGGCGTGCCCGATTCGACCATTACAGCGATCAGGCGTTCTACCCCCATGGCGAAGCCGCATGCCGGGGCGGGCTTTCCTCCCAGCTGGCCGAACAATCCATCGTAGCGCCCGCCTGCGCACACCGCCGACTGGGATCCGAGCCGGTCGCTCACCCACTCGAATACCGTGTAGTTGTAATAATCCAGCCCGCGCACGAGCCGGGGGTTGATCTCGAACTCGACGCCGGATTCGCGCAGGATGCTCTGCAGCTGCTCGAAATGCCTGAGCGAATCCTCGTCGAGATCGTCGTACAGGCGCGGAGCGGCCTGGATCACCGGCTGCATCGACGGGTTCTTGCTGTCCAGCACGCGCAGCGGGTTGCTCGTGAGCCGGCGGCGGCTGTCCTCGTCCAGCGCGTCGAGGTTGTGCTCCAGATGCTGCGTGAGCCGCACCCGGTAGCGCGCCCGCGCCTCCGGACTGCCCAGCGTGTTGACCTGCAATTGGACGCGATCGAGGCCCAATTGTTTCCACAGCCGCGCACACATGACGATGTGCTCAGCGTCGACGTCAGGACCGGGGAAGCCGAGCGCTTCGACCCCGATCTGGTGGAACTGGCGAAAGCGCCCTTTCTGCGGCTTCTCGTGGCGAAACATGGGGCCGGTGTAATAAAGCCGCTGCGGCCCGTTGTACAGCAGATGGTGCTCCAGCGCCGCACGCACGCAGGAGGCGGTCCCCTCCGGCCGAAGAGAGATGCTCTCGCCGTTCAAGTCGGTGAAGGTGTACATCTCCTTCTCGACGATGTCGGTGACCGCCCCGATGGAGCGCACGAACAGCTCGGTCTTCTCCAGCAGCGGCATGCGGATGGCCCGATAGCCGTACGCGCGCAGCCAGGTGCGCACGCTGTCCTCGAACAGGTCCCAAAGCGGCGCCTGGTCCGGGAGGATGTCGCTCATCCCTCGGATCGATTGAATCGTTTCGCTCATGCGTGGGCTGGGGGTGGCTCGAACCTTTTGCGCTCAGCCGACGCTGCCGACCGGCTCGCCCTGCGCGGGCGAGCGCCGCGCCGAGCGGCCATAGCGCTCGAGGACATAATCCGAGACGATGCTCTGGAATTCTTCCGCGATGCGCTCGCCTTTCAAGGTGACGGTCTTGACGCCGTCCACGTAGACTGGAGCAACCGGGCTCTCGCCCGAGCCGGGCAGACTGATTCCGATGTCCGCATGCTTGCTCTCGCCGGGCCCGTTGACGACGCAGCCCATGACCGCGACGGTGAGCGATTCGACGCCCGGGTACAGCCCGCGCCAGGCCGGCATCTGCGCGCGCAGCCAGGTCTGGATCTTGTCCGCCAGCGTCTGAAATGTCGTACTGGTCGTGCGCCCGCACCCCGGGCATGCGACCACCAGCGGAGCGAACGAGCGCAGCCCCATCGTCTGCAACAACTCCTGCGCCACCACCACCTCGCGGGTCCGATCCCCGCCCGGCTCCGGCGTGAGCGAAACGCGGATCGTGTCGCCGATGCCCTCCTGGAGCAGGACCGCCATCGCGGCTGTGGAGGCGACGATGCCCTTGCTGCCCATGCCGGCCTCGGTGAGTCCCAGGTGCAGCGGATAGTCGCAGCGCGCCGCGAGATCGCGGTAGACGCCGATCAGATCCTGCACGCCGCTCACCTTGCACGACAGCACGATGCGGTCCCCTGCCAAGCCGAGCTCTTCAGCGCGGCGCGCGCTGTCGAGCGCAGAGATCACCAGCGCCTCGCGCATGACCTTGCCCGCATCGAGCGGCTGCGCGCGGCGCGCGTTCTCGTCCATCAGGCGAGCGAGCAGGTCCTGATCCAGGCTGCCCCAGTTGACGCCGATGCGCACGGGCTTGCCGAAACGGCACGCTACGTCGATCATCGTCGCGAACTGCTCGTCGCGCTTCGAGCCACGGCCCACGTTGCCCGGATTGATGCGGTATTTGTCCAGCGCCTGGGCGCAATCGGGGAACTGCGTGAGAAGCCGGTGACCGTTGAAATGGAAATCGCCCACCAGCGGCGCAGAAACCCCCATCGCCGACAACCGGTCTTTGATGCGCGCGACCTGCGCCGCCGCTTCAGGGCTGTTGACCGTGATACGCACCAGCTCCGAGCCCGCTTCGGCCAATTGCGCGACCTGACGCACGGTGGCATCGGCGTCGGCCGTATCCGTGTTGGTCATCGATTGCACGACGATCGGGGCACCGCCGCCCAGTTCGACGTGCCCGATCCGGGTCCGGCGGGTGGCGCGGCGCGGCAGCTCGGCAGAAGAAGCGGACATCGGAGGCACTACTCGAGCGTGATGCGCGCGACGTCCACGCGCGTGTGCGGGCCGAGGTCGATGGGCTTGTCCTCGTACAGCAGCTTGACGCGATGCGCGTTCCCCACGATCACGTCGAACGGCGGCAGCCCCCTGACCACCCGCTCCGTTCCCGGTGCGTTGAGCCGCGAGAAGATCGTCGTTCCGCTGCCGTCTCGCACCTCGACCCAGGATTCGTCCGCGAAGATCATTCGGATGCGCCCCGGGCCGGTGCCGACGACAAGCACCTTGGGTCCGGCGGAAGCTGTGCTCTCTTCCGGCGGCGAGTTCCCGCTTCGCGGCCAGTCGGAGCCAGGCGGGCGCGCAGCGCTGGTCATACCGCTGTCCTTCGACTCGGCGCTCGCGACGGCGCCGGTTGGGGCATCAGCGGCGGCCGGCTTGTGCTCCGCCGCGGATGCGGTGGAGGCCGCCGGTGCTTCAGGCGGCGGCTCGGGAGTCTGCTCGGCCGGCACCGCCGATTCTGCCTGAGGCGCTGCGGCTGCAGCCGGTGTGGTCGACGCAGACGGCTCGCGCGTCACATGCCCGGCGCGTTGCTGCTCCTTCGATGCGTTGGAGGCGAGCAGAATAACCACGAGCGCGGCGAGCGCCGCGAAACCGCCCCAGCTCAGCACCCGAAGACGGCGCTCGGGGTTAGGCGCAACCCTTTGCTCCGGCGCGCTGGGCGCGGCGCGCACCACGGCCGGCGCAGCGGCCGGACCAGCCGCCTCGAGCAGGCGGTCGGGTTCGAGCCCGAGCAGCCTTGCGTAGTTGCGCAGGAATCCACGCACGAACACCGTACCTTGGAAGCTGTCGTACTCATCGCGCTCCAGCGCTTCCACCTGCCGAACCGAGAGCTTCAGCTGGCGCGCGATGTCGCCCAAGCTCAGTCCCTGGTTGCGCCGCTCGGCGAGCAGGAGCGCCCCGGGGCTGCGAGCTGCATCGCTGCCGCGCTCGAGATCGGACTGACTCATTCGAAGCGGCCCTCGAGGAAGGCCTTGGTTTCCGGTGCCGAAGGATAACGCCGCCGCAATTGCATCCCGTAGTTGGCGAGCGCGGTGCGATCACCGAGCTTGCGCTCGACCCGCGCGGCCAGCCACAACGCCTCGGGCCCCGGCGGCTCCGCGACCGCGAAATAGCGAACGACGTATTCCTTTGCCACCGCGTAGTCATCGCGGAGGTAGCTGATTTCCGCCATTCCGTACAAGGCCTGCGGTTGCTTGGGGTTGAGCTTCAAGGCGCGCTTGAAATACTCTGCGGCGGCCCCTTTGTCGCCGGCCTTGCGAGCGCACAGGCCGGCATTCTTGTACGCCACGTCGGGCGTGGGATAAAGCGGATTCTTCAGCGCCTCCAGCAGCTGGCGGATACCCTCTTCCTCGCGCCCGCGCTGACACAGAAACATGCCGTAGTTGTTCTTCGTCTCCGAGCTGGACGAATCGAGCCTGATCGCCTGACGGAAGCTCTTTTCCGCCTTGTCGTCCTCTTTCAGCTCCATGTATACGAGCCCGAGCGCGTTGTAGGCGGGTGCATAGGTTTTGTCCGCCGACACCGCGGTCGACAGCTCTTCCAACGCGACGCCGAGCTGGCCGTTCTCGAAGTAGCTCACGCCGAGCTCGGTGTGGATCTTGGCCCGCTCCAGCGGCGAGCTGATGTTCGGCCGCGTCTCGCCTGCTGGGCGCTCAGCGCTACCGTCCGGTTTCTGCGAGCTGCACGCGGCCAGTAGGAACACCAGCGCCGCCAGCGCAACTCGCATCATGCAGCCTCCTCGGTCTCGCGGCGCAGGCGTCGTCGTGTGCGATCGACCACCTGGCCCGCCAGCTGACCGCAGGCGCCATCGATGTCCTCGCCGCGCGTCTTGCGCACGGTCGCGATCAATCCGGCCGACATCAGCGTCTCCTGGAAGGCGCGAATCTGCTCTGGCCGGGAGCGCTGGTAGCCCGAGTCGGGGAACGGGTTGAACGGGATCAGATTGAATTTGCTGGGCACATCGCGAGTGAGCGCGATCAGCTCGCGTGCCTGCTCGATATGGTCGTTTACTCCATCGAGCATGACATACTCGAAGCTGATGTACGGGCGCGGACCACCCTCGCGTTGCCATTTACGCGCGGGATCGTCAGGAGCGCGACTCGCCGCCGCCTCCGCGTCCGGCGTGGGCGCGGCGTCGACATAGCGCTGGCATGCAGCCATCAGCTCCTCGAGCGGATATTTGCGATTGAGGGGAACCAGCACATCGCGCAGCGCGTCGTTCGGCGCATGCAGGGAGACGGAAAGCGCCACCGGGCAAGCCGCGCGGAGCCGGTCGATACCAGGCACCATCCCGGCCGTGCTGACCGTAACGCGCCGGCGCGACAGCCCGTACGCGTGATCGTCGAGCATGATGCGCAGGGCAGCCACCAGGTTGTCGAAATTGGCCAGCGGCTCGCCCATCCCCATCATGACCACGTTGGTGATGATGCGTTCGCGGCTCGATCCCTGCGCGTCACGGGCCTGATCCAGTGCCTTGCTTGCCAGCCAAAGCTGGCCGACGATCTCGCCGACGCTCAGGTTGCGGTTGAAACCCTGCCGACCGGTCGCGCAAAACGAGCACTCCAGCGCGCAGCCGACCTGGCTGGAAATGCACAGCGTCCCGCGGTTTACTTCCGGGATGAACACGGTCTCGATCCCATTGCCCGCACCCACCGACAGCAGCCACTTGCGTGTGCCGTCGGCCGCCGTGGATTCGGACATAATGCCGGGGGGTTGAACGGCCGCCAGCTGAGCCAGCTGCTCGCGCAGCGATTTCGCGAGATCGGTCATGCGAGCGAAGTCCGATTCGCCGCGCTGGTGAATCCAGCGCAGCAGCTGGCGGGCTCGAAATGGCTTCTCGCCCATGCTCGCGCACAGCTCGGTCAAGCCGTGCAGGTCGTAGTCGAGCAGGTTGATGGACATGCGTGCGTCAGCGGGAATGGATCTCGATCGTGGGAAAGAAGTAGGCGATCTCAGTCGCGGCGGTGCCGGGGCCGTCTGACCCGTGCACCGCATTGGCATCGATGCTGTCGGCGAAATCCGCGCGGATCGTGCCCGCGGATGCTTTCTTCGGATCCGTGGCGCCCATCAGATCGCGGTTCTTCTGGATCGCACCCTCGCCCTCCAGCACCTGCACCAGCACCGGCCCCGAGGTCATGAACTTGACCAGGTCGCCGAAGAAGCCCCGCTCGCGATGCACCGCGTAGAACCCTTCAGCCTGTGCCCGGGACAGGTGCATCATACGCGCCGCCACGATCTTGAGGCCCGCGGCCTCGAAGCGCGCGTAGATCTGCCCGATCGCGTTTTTGGCCACCGCGTCGGGTTTGATGATCGACAAAGTTCGTTCTAGCGCCACTGAAGATTCTCCAACCACTTTCTTTTTTGCAGGCAATTCATAAGGATAGCACGAAGACTTGACGGTCACCAAGGGCGGGATAGACAGGCCCCAACGCTGCGCCCGCGCTCGTACGCACTGTTTCGACCAAATCTCCTTCGATCTCGAGACTTAGACAAATGAAGCAAACGTTTTGCGTCGTTCTCGCTGCTATCGCGCTCGCCTGCGGTGCTCACGCACGGGCGCAGCAGCCCATCGTCATTCAGTTCAGCCACGTCGTCACGCCCGACACGCCGAAGGGCAAGGCCGCCGAGCGCTTCAAGCAGCTGGCCGAAGAGCGGACCAAAGGCAGAGTCAAGGTTGAGGTGTATCCCAACAGCCAGCTGTACAAGGACAAAGAGGAGCTCGAGATGCTGCAGCTCGGCTCGGTGCAGATGCTGGCACCATCGCTCGCCAAGTTCGGACCGCTCGGCGCGCGCGAATTCGAGGCTTTCGACCTGCCCTATCTGTTTGCGAGCTACGAAGAGCTGCACAGGGTCACCGAGGGCCCGATCGGCGCCGGCCTGCTGAAGAAGCTCGAGGCCAAAGGCATCGTCGGACTCGCGTATTGGGACAACGGCTTCAAGGCGATGACCGCCAACAAACCGCTGCGCAGGCCGGAAGACATGCGCGGGCTGAAGGTGCGGATCCAGTCGTCGAAAGTGCTCGACGCGCAGATGCGGGCCGTGGGCGCCATTCCGCAGGTGATGGCGTTCTCGGAGGTGTACCAGGCGCTGCAGACCGGGGTGGTGGACGGAACCGAGAACACGGCCTCCAACATCTACACGCAGAAGATGCACGAGGTGCAGAAATTCCTGACCATCACGGATCACGGCTATGTCGGCTACGCGGTCATCGTGAACAAGAAGTTCTGGGACGGGCTGCCGCCCGACATTCGCGCGACCTTGGAGGGAGCGATGCGCGACGCGACCAGCTACGGCAACCATATCGCCAAGCAGGAAAACGACGCGGCGCTGGAGGCGATCAAAAAATCCGGCAAGACCCAGATCATCGCGCTCACTCCGGAGGAGAAGCACGCCTGGAAGGCCGCCCTCTTGCCGGTGCACAACCAGATGGCGGACAAGATCGGCAAGGACCTGATCCAGGCCATTTACAAGGCCACCGGCTTTGACCCCAGCCAGCGGTGAGATCCGCGTGCGGCCAGGCGCGTCGCGCACCTAAAGTCATGAGCGCAACGTGACAGCGGTGCGTCGTTCGGGCCGGTTGATCCTAAGGGCCCTCGACCGCCTGGAGGAATGGCTGATCGCATCGCTGATGGCCGCCGCGACCGGGTTGATCTTCGTCGCGGTGGTGCATCGCTACGCGGCAGCGCTCCCGATTCTCGTGGTGCAGGACTGGCTGCTCAGGATCAATCTGAGCTGGGCGCAGGAGCTCTGCATCTACATGTTCATCTGGATGGCAAAGTTCGGCGCCGCGTACGGCGTGCGTACCGGTATCCACGTGGGCGTAGACGTGCTCATCAACCGCCTGCCGGATCGACTCCGCGCGAAGATCATCGTGTTCGGTCTGCTGGCGGGTGCGCTTTTCACCGGAGTGATCGGCACGCTCGGCGCGGAGTTCGTGTGGGACGTCGCGCACACGCAGGAGGTTTCGGCCGATCTCGAGCTGCCGATGTGGATCGTGTATCTGGCGATCCCGTGCGGCTCCTATCTGATGTGCTTCCGCTTCCTGCAGGTCACGTGGTGGTTCGTGCGCACGGGCGCGCTGCCGCACCACGAGATCGCGAAAGTCGAAGGGCTGGACGAGGCAGGCGACGACCTGCATCCCGCCGACCTCCGGCACCAGGTGAAATCGTGAGCGCCTATCTCATTTTCGGCCTGCTCATCGCGCTCATGCTGACCGGCATGCCGATCTCCATCGCGCTCGGCCTCACCGTGCTCACTTTTCTGTTCACGATGACCGAGGTGCCTCTGCACGCGGTGGCGCTGAAACTGTTCACCGGCATCGAGCGCTTCGAGATCATGGCAATCCCCTTCTTCATTCTCGCCGGCAGCTTCCTCACGCGCGGGGGCGTGGCGCGGCGCATGATCGACTTCGCCACTTCGCTGGTCGGCCACTGGCACGGCGGGCTGGCGTTGGCGGGCGTCGTGGCGTGCGCCCTGTTCGCTTCCGTGTGCGGATCAAGCCCCGCGACAGTGGTCGCGATCGGCTCGATCATCCTGCCCGCGATGCAGAAGCAGGGCTTTCCGAAGAAGTTCGGCGCGGGCGTCATCGCTACATCCGGTGCGCTCGGGATCCTCATGCTGCCTTCGATCGTCAAGGTCATCTACGCGGTATCGACCAACACCTCGATCGGCGCGCTGTTCGTGGCGGGCGTTGTCCCGGGTCTGGTGCTCACATGCATGCTCGGCGCGACCACTTGGTACCTCGCTCGCAAGAATAACTACCCGCGGCTCCCTCGCGCGAGCTGGAGCGCGCGTTTCAAGGCGTTCCGGGAAAGCATCTGGGGCCTGTTTCTGGTCGTGGTAGTCATCGGCGGGATCTACAGCGGCCTGTTCACCGCGACGGAAGCCGCTGCGATGAGCGCCGTCTATGCCTTCTTCATCGCGGTATACGTGTACAAGGACATGACGCTGAAGGACGTGCCCCGATCGCTGCTCGAGTCGGCCAACCTCAGTGCGATGCTGCTGTACATCATCACAAATGCGGTGCTGTTCTCGTTCCTGATGACCTCGGAGCACATCCCGCAGATGATGGCGCAGTGGCTGCTCGACAAAGGCCTCGGGCAGATCGCGTTTCTGCTCATGGTGAATGTGCTGCTGCTGCTCGCCGGCAACGTGATGGAGCCCTCCTCCATCGTGCTGATCATGGCGCCGATCCTGTTTCCGGTTGCAATGAAGCTCGGCATCGACCCGATCCATTTCGGGATCATGGTCGTCGTCAACATGGAGATCGGCCTGTGCCACCCGCCGGTTGGGCTCAATCTCTACGTGGCGAGCGGCATCACGAGAATGGGCATCACGGAGCTCACGGTAGCCGTCTGGCCGTGGCTGCTCACGATGCTCGTGTTCCTGGTGCTGGCGACCTACTGGCCTGCGCTGTCGCTGTGGCTGCCGAAAGCGCTCGGCATGATGTGACCGACGCCGACCTTCGACCTCTCAGTCTGTGACCGACCCTGGATCTACCGGGTCTGGGCTTCGGGCTGTCGTCGGAGCGCAACGTTTGTTTGTGCGCTCATTGGGGAGGCGCATGTGCTTAAGCCGTGCCGCTGCCGTCAGGCCGACACTATACCTGATGCTCCCAGCGCGGCAGCAGGCCGGACTCTTGCGGCGCCGCTGCAAAGCGGAAGTCGTGCCCCACATCCGGTACCCAGACCAGCGTCTCGCCGACGAAGATCAACGGCAGACGACGGCGTTCCCACTCCGGCACGTGCGCTTCATGCAGGAGATTCTTGAGTGTGCGCGAGGGCCGGTTCGGCGCCGGCCGCAGGCGTTCTCCTCCCTTGCGCCCAGCGATGGCGACCGCCTCGCTGCTCAACCGGGCCAGCGACAGCCCGGTGCCGCGCGTCGACTCGAACCACAGACGGCCCAAGTCTCCCGGCAACGTGACCTCATGCTGCCCGCTCCACGCTACGCGCCAGCCTTCAGCCGGCTCGCGCCTGGCGGCCTCGACATAGAGCCGACCGCGGTGCCGCCGCAGCCACGCCGTACCAATCTTCACGCGCACGCGCGCGTCGGCGCGTGCGGCCAACACCTGCCTGAGAGCTTCGTCGAGCTGATCGCGGCTTGGAGCCGGAAGATGCTGCGTCTCGAGGAACCACCGCAGCAGATTGCGAGCACCGGCCGGAGACAAGGCAGCCAGAGCGGACACTGCCAGGCTGTCTCCCGCCAGTGCACCGTGCGCGTCCCTGCCGGCGAGATCGTCGAGGAGCTGCGTGGCATCACCGAGGTTTTGTGCGGTGCGCCCGAGCGTCTCGCGCAGGCCTGGGTATCGCGCCACCAGAACCGGGAGAACGCGCGAGCGCAGAAAACTGCGATCGAAGGCCTCATCGCTGTTGCTCTCGTCCTCCACCCAGGTAAGGCCAGCACCCTCCGCATAGCTACGGATCTCGTCTCGCGTCAACGCGAGCCACGGCCGCAGCAGACGCGATCCCGTCACGAGGTTGAGCGTGCGCAGCGCCGGCATCGCGCTCAAGCCGCGAACTCCGGCACCGCGCAGCAGCTGCATGAGCAGCGTCTCGGCCTGATCGTCCGCGTGGTGTGCCAGCGCAACGGCGTCGGCCCGCTGCTGCCGGAACACCGCGTAGCGCGCTTCCCGGGCAGCGCCTTCGATCCCCAGCCTGGAGTGCCGGTCCACATGCACGCGCACCTCGGTCAGCTCGACGCCCAGATCGCGGCACAGCCTGGCGCAGAACTGCGCCCACTCGTCGGCGTGCGGGCTCAGCCCGTGATGCACGTGCACGGCGGCGGGCATCACGCTCACGGCGCCTGCGACTTGCACGAGTGCATGCAGCAAAGCCGCCGAATCAGCGCCGCCGCTGAGTCCCACGACGACGCGCCCGCCCGTCAGACCGGCGTCGAGCAGCGCGCGCTCGAGCAGGCCCGTGGGAGTGCTCGCCGCAGAACCCTTCGCCATCCGAGCCCTCATTCCAGGGCCGCGCAGCGGATCGCGGAATCCAGAAAGAAAATCCCCCGATGACGGGGGATCTCGCTCGCCGCGGGCATCTTCCTCGAGCGCTTTAGCGCAGCGCCACCTCTTTGAACCGGCCGAACTCCATGAGCTTGGCAAAGCGCGCCTGGAGCACCTCTTCGAGCGGCTTCTCCTGTACCTGCTTGAGCGCATCCTGCAAAGCCTTCCGCAGCGTCTGCATCATGGTTTGCGGGTCGCGATGCGCGCCGCCGAGCGGCTCGGCAATCATCTTGTCCACCAATCCGAGCGATTTGAGCCGAGCCCCCGTGATGCCCAGGTTGTCGGCCGCGTCCGGCGCCTTCTCGGCGCTCTTCCAAAGGATGGATGCACAGCCCTCCGGTGAGATAACCGAGTATGTCGCGTATTGCAGCATCAGCACGACATCGCCGACCGCGATCGCGAGCGCACCACCAGAACCACCTTCACCGATGATCGTGACGACGACGGGCACGCGCAGCCCAGCCATCACATATAGATTATGGCCGATCGCCTCCGACTGCCCGCGCTCCTCGGCGCCTACGCCCGGATATGCGCCGGGCGTATCCACGAAGGTCAGCACGGGAATACCGAACTTCTCCGCCAAGCGCATCAGGCGCAGCGCCTTGCGGTAGCCCTCGGGGCGCGGCATGCCGAAGTTGCGCAGCAGCTTCTCTTTGGTGTCGTGCCCTTTCTGGTGGCCGATCACCATCACGCTCTGATTCGAAAAGCGTGCGAGCCCTCCCACGATCGAGGCATCATCGGCGAAGCTGCGATCGCCGTGCAGCTCATGGAAGTCAGTGAAGATGTTGTGGACATAATCGAGCGTGTACGGGCGCTGCGGGTGGCGCGCAACCTGTGAGATCTGCCAGGGCGTGAGCTTGCCGTAGATCTCCTTGGTGAGCGCGTTGCTCTTCTTCTGCAGACGGTTGATCTCTTCCGAGATGTCGAGCGCGGAATCGTCCTGGACGTAGCGGAGCTCGTCGATCTTGGCTTCCAGCTCGGCAATGGGCTGCTCGAAATCGAGAAAGGTCTGCTTCATTCTGTCCTATCGATCCGGTCCTTCAATGCGTTGAATCATAAACGCAAAGGCTTGGCTTGACCACCTTCCCCACGCGCCCAGCACGGACGCGCGAACCTCAGCAGCAGTGTAAGCAAACGCAACCGACGGCGCAGATGCGAACGTCCTGGCGCCCGAGGCGATGCAGCTGCCCTCCAGTAACGGCGCGAAGTCGAAGAGGCTTATGGTGGAGGCGAGAGCGCCGTTAATAGGCCTAGCTGCGCCCCGAGTGGAGTCAATGGCATGGGCGCAACGAGTCAAGGACGACACCATGATCTACGAGCAGACGCTCAAAGCGATCGACGACTATTACCACAACAACGGAAGTCCGCGCGCCGTCATCGAAGCCTTCCGGAGCGAGCATCCGGTTTCCATAGAAGGGCTCGACTACATGACCCCTTCTTATATCGCGTGGCTGATTGACCGCAACTATCCCGTTACCCGGAAAATCGCGAAAGAGATTCAGTTCGCGCGCACGCAATCGAAGGACTGGTAAGCCGCAAGTCAGCGCGGCTAGAACCCGCCGCCCATGCCGCGCGGATCGCTATAGCCGCGCGCCTCTCCGGAGCGGCGGTCCACGTACACCGCCTGCATATTGCCCCAGCGGCGGCGTCCCTCTTTCAAGCTGTGGCCCATCGCCTGGAGGGCCTCGATCCACGCGGCCGAAAACGCACCGGGTTCGTACTCGATCCCGTCCGGCAAAAACTGGTGATGGTAGCGGGGCGCGCTCACCAGACGTTCGATATCGGGCGCAGCGCTGTCGACGTAGTCGAGAATGCCCAGCAGCACCATGCTGATGATGCGCGAGCCGCCCGGCGTGCCGAACACCAGCACGCCGCGCTCGTCCTCGACGAAGGTCGGCGTCATGCTCGACAGCGGGCGTTTGCCGGGCTCGACTTGATTCGCCCGTGCGCCGACCAGGCCATAGGCGTTGGGCACATCCGGCGCGACGGCGAAGTCGTCCATCTCGTCGTTGAGCAGCACGCCCGTGTCGCCGGCCACGACGCCCGCACCGAACGGCAGATTGATCGACAGCGTGGCGGCGACCCGGTTGCCATCGCGGTCCACGATCGAGAAGTGCGTCGTATTGTCGCCCTCGTGCACCGCCGCCAGCTCCGCGCTCGGCGTAGCGCGCGAGAGATTGATGCCCGCCGCGCGCCGGTCAGCATATACGCGGGTAGCGAGCCAATCTGGCACGTGCACGAAATCTGGATCTCCGAGATAGCGCGCGCGATCCTGATAGCCGCGGCGCAGCGCTTCCGCGACCAGGTGTATGCGTTCCACGGGCTCGAGCCGACTCAACGGAAAGCGCTCGAGGATCTGCAGGCTCTGCGCGAGCGTGAGGCCGCCCGCCGAAGGCAGGGATGCGCAAACGATGCGTGCGCCGCGATAAGTGAAGCGCTGCGGTGTCCTTTCAACCACGGCATACCGCCGCAGGTCCTCGAGCTCCCAGATGCCGCCCCCGGCGCGCACCGCCCCGACCATGCGCTGCGCGATCTCGCCTTGGTAGAAACCGTCGCGGCCCTCCAGTGCGATTTTCGCCAGGGTGGCGGCCAGCTCCGGTTGCCGCACTACAAATCCTGGCGCCGGTGCGGTGTCCTGGTCGAGAAAAATGCCGGCCGCGACGGGGTCGGCCTTCAGCTTCGCTGCTCTGAACCCTGCGACCAGTGCATAGCGGGCATCAGTCGCAAATCCCTCCTGCGCAAATCGGATAGCTGGGGCGAGCGATGTCGCGAGCGGCTCGCGGCCATAGCGCTGCGCGAGCCAGACCAGGCCGGCGGGAAGCCCGGGAATGGCGGCTGCTTTAGCGCCATCGACCGAAGCCGACCCGTCGATCTTGCCGTCCGCCGTGAGGTACAGGTCAGGTCCGGCCTTGGCGGGCGCGGTCTCGCGTGCGTCGACCATCGTTTCGAAGCCATCCGAGGCGCGATGCAGCAGAAAAAACCCGCCGCCGCCGAGGCCTGAGGAGAAGGGCTCGACCACCGCGAGCGTGGACGCCACTGCCACCGCAGCGTCGAAAGCGTTGCCGCCTTGCGCGAGCACCTGCATCCCCGCCTCGGTCGCCAGTGCGTGCGCGGACGCGATGGCTTCGCGCGCGGCCTGGGCCCCGGCGTGCAGGGCCAGGAGCAGAACGAAAAAGACGGCCGCGCCAGTGCGGCGCAGCGTGCGTGCGCGAAACAGTGCACTCACTCGGGAATTCCAGGCGAACCAGGACGGCAGCTAATGTAGCACGAGCGCGCCGCCGGCTTTTTCGGTGGAAGCTGACGGCACCGGTGGCGCAACCCGGAACCAGGCTGCATACAAGGCTGGCAGGAATAGCAGCGTCAGCACGGTGGCGACCAGCAGCCCGCCCATGATGGCCACCGCCATCGGCCCCCAGAAATTGCTGTGGGTGAGCGGAATCATTGCGAGGATGGCGGCAGCGGCGGTCAGCATGATGGGGCGGAAGCGGCGCACGGTGGAGTCGATGATGGCGGTCCACAGCGGATGACCGGCCGCGACGTCCTGGTCGATCTGATCTACGAGGATGACCGAGTTGCGCATGATCATCCCGAACAGCGCGATGAACCCGAGCATCGCGACAAAGCCGAAGGGAACGTTGAACACCAGGAGGAACAGCACCACGCCGATCAGCCCCAGCGGCGCGGTGAGCAACACGAGTACCGTCTTGGAGATGCTCTGCAGGTGGATCATCAGGAGCGTGATGACCACCAGCACCGCGATCGGCACGACTGCGTTGATGGACGTCTGACCCCGCGCGCTCTCCTCCGAGGCGCCGCCCACGTCGATGCGGTAGCCGGGCGCGAGATCAGCGCGGATCTTGTCGAGCTTCGGGTCGATCTGCGCGGTGACCACGGGCGCCTGGACGCTGCCGAGGATGTCGCCCTGCACAGTAATGGTCGGAATACGGTTGCGCCGCCAGATCACGCCGTCCTCCAGCGCATAGCTGATGGTGGCGATCTGCGACAGCGGGACCCAGCGCCCGCTCTGTGTGGGCACGTTGATATCGCGGATGTCGTCGAGGCTCACGCGCTCCTTGGGTTCCGCCCGCGCCAGCACCTCGATCAGCTTGTCGCGCTCGCGGAACTGCGTGATGGAATAGCCCGAGAGGATGGAGTTCAGCACCTGCGACAGGCCCTGCGAGGTCGACCCGATCATGCGCGCCTTGTTCTGGTCGATGTCCAGCTTCACCACCTTCGACATCTCGTTCCAGTCCAGGTGCACGTGCACCATATTGGGGTTGGCGCGCATCACTGCCGAGACCTGGTTGGCGATCCCGCGAATCCTCGAGTAGTCAGGCCCGCTCACCCGGAACTGGACCGGGTACGCGACGGGCGGGCCGTTCTGCAGCGGGCTCACGCGCCCGCGCAGGAGGGTGAACTGATTCTCCAGCACGTCGCTCAGACGGGCGGCGACCTTGTCGCGCACGGCGTTGCTCTTGGTCATGACCACGAACTCGGCGAGGTTGGCGTTGATGAGCTGCTGATCGAGAGGAAGGTAGAAGCGCGGGCTGCCGCCGCCCACGTAGGCAACGAAGCTCTCCACGTCCGGGTCGGCGGCAAGAAGCTTCTCGAAGCGCCGCGCCTCCGCATCGCTGGCCTTGACCGACGCGCCGTTCGGCAGCCAAAGATCCACCACCAGCTCCGGGCGATTGGCGGAGGGAAAGAACTGCTGCTGCACGAACCGGAACCCGACTACGGACAGCACGAATATTCCGGCTGTGATCGCGATCACGGTCTTGCGTCGGGTCACGCACCAGGTCACCACCGCTCGAAAGCGCAGGTAGAAGGGGCCGCCGTACACGTCGTGCTCGTGCCCGCGGGACGGCGCGGCCGGGATCAGGCGCGGGTAGCGCCGGCGCAAAGGCGCCAGCAGAAACCTCTCGGTTAACGAATCGCGGGGATCCAGCTTGGTGTAATCGGGCAGGAGCTTGAATCCCAGGTAAGGGGTGAACAGCACAGCCACCACCCACGACACCAGCAGCGCGATCGTGACCACCGCGAAGATCGAGAAGGTGTACTCGCCGGCGGCCGACTTCGCGAGGCCCACCGGGAGGAAGCCCGCGGCGGTCACCAACGTCCCAGTCAGCATGGACGGCGCGGTCGAGGTGTAGGCATAGCTGCCGGCGCGCAAGCGATCCCAGCCCTGCTCCATCTTGATGGCCATCATCTCCACCGCGATGATGGCATCGTCGACCAGCAGCCCCAGCGCGATGATGAGCGCGCCGAGCGAGATGCGCTGCAGATCGATGCCGAACACTTTCATCAGCAGGAACGTCGTCGCGAGCACCAGCGGGATGCACAGCGCCACCACCACGCCGGTGCGCAGGCCCAGGCTCAAGAAGCTCACCGCCAGCACGATGATGACGGCTTCGCCCAGCGTGCGCATGAATTCGTTGATGGAACGCGCCACGACTTTGGGCTGGTCGGCCACCTGGTGCACTTCGATGCCCACCGGCAGGTTCGATTTGATGCGCGCCATTTCGGTCTGCAGCGCGCGCCCCAAGGCGATGATGTCGCCGCCCTTGCGCATGGACAGGGCGAGCCCGAGCGCATCCTCCGCTTTGTAGCGGAACTTCATGACCGGCGGATCGACGTAGCCGCGATAGACGTTGGCGATGTCGCCCAGCCGGAACAGGCGCCCGCCCGCAGTGATGCCGATCTCGCGGATGCGGTCGACCGTCCGGAAGTCGCTGCCGATGCGGATGTAGATGCGGTCGGCTTGAGTCTCGAAGTCGCCGGCCGGGACCATGTTGTTCTGCGCCTGCAGAATGGCAAAGATCTGCAGCGGATCGACGCCGAGCGTGGCGAGCTTCTTGTGGGACATCTCGATGTAGACCTTCTCGTCCTGGTCGCCGAGGATGTCGATCTTGCTCACGTCGGGCACGCGCAGCAGCTCGCGCCGCGCCGATTCCACGTAGTCGTGCAGCTCGGAAAACGAATAGCCGTCCGAGGTGAAGGCGTAGATGATGCCGAAGGTGTCGCCGAACTCGTCATTGAAGAACGGGCCTTGCACGTTTGCGGGCAGGGTCGACCTCACGTCCGAGACCTTCTTGCGCACCTGGTACCAGGCGTCGGGCACCGCCTTCGGCGGGGTGTAGTCCTTGAGCACCACGAAGATGAGCGACTCGCCCGGCTTCGAGTAGCTGCGCGCATAGTCGAACCAGGGCGTCTCCTGCAGCTTCTTCTCCAGGCGCTCTGTGACCTGCTGCTCCACTTCGCGCGCGGTGGCTCCTGGCCACAGCGTGCGCACCACCATCACCTTGAAGGTGAACTCGGGGTCCTCGCCCTCGCCCAGGCGCGTGTACGAGTAGACGCCGGCGGCAAACAGCGCCAGCATGAAGTACAGGATCAGGGCCTGGTGCTCGAGCGCCCACTGCGAGAGGTTGAAGCGGGTGAGCATCGTGCGGCGGCCGGATGAAAGGATGATGCGAGTTACTGCGCGGGTTCCGCCAGGACGCGCACCCGTTCGCCCGCGTTCAGCTTGTGGACGCCGGCACGCACGACCAGATCGCCATCGCTCAGGCCGCCCGTGATGGTCACGTAGTCTTGCGTGTAGCGGCCCACCTGCACCGCCTTGAGTGCGACTTGCCGTGTGTTGGGGTCGATCACCCAGACTGCCGGCTCGGTGCCCTTCTGAAAGAGCGCAGTGAGGGGCAGGCGCGCCACTTCCGCTTGCTGAGCCCCCTTGAGGAATACGTTGGCAGTCATGCCGAGCTGCACCACAGCGTCCGGATCGAGCACGGTCACTTTGACCGTGTAGGTGCGCGTCACCGCGTCGGCGCTGGGCGAGATCTCGCGAATGCGCCCTTTATAGGTTTTGCCCGGCGCGGCCCACAGCGTGATGTCGACCTCCTTGGCTGCGCGCAGCTCGGCAAGCCGGTTCTCGGGTACGTTCACCGCCACTTCGAGCTCGTCCAGGCGCGCGGTCTTGACGATCGCCTGGCCGGCAGTCACGACCTGCCCGACCTCCGCTTGGACGGCGGTGACTACGCCGTCGTGGTCAGCGCGCAACGTGGTGTACGCGGTCTGATTGCGGTTCAGCTCGAGCTGCGCGGTCGCCTGTTCCAGGCGCGCGGCTGCGGTTTCGTAGGCCGTCTTGTGGCGGTCAAATTCGGCGGCGCTGATGAAGCCTTTGTTCACGAGCTCCTTGTAGCGCACCAGATCGGACTTGGCCTGCTGAAAGTCGGAGCGAGCCGCGAGCAGCTGCTGCTTGGCGGCCTCGGCCGAGAGCTTCTGGTCCTCGGGATCGAGGCGGGCCAGGGTCTGACCCGTCTTGACGCGCTGGCCCACCTCTGCGAAGCGCGCCACGATCTTGCCCGGCACACGGAACCCCAGCGCCGTCTCCCAGCGCGCGCGCACGTCGCCGGTGTAGGTCACCTCCTGTGCATCCTGGGCCAGGTTCACCGTCACTGCCTGGACCGGGCGCACGCTCTCCGGGCGCTCGGGCGCCTTGTCGCAAGCGCTCAGCACAGCCAGCAACGAGAGCGCCGTCAAGACAGTGCGAGCGGAGAACGTGCTGCCGCCTCCGCGCGCGCTCGATGCCGAATTCATCTTGTCCCCCTCGCCGTCCCGGAGCGGACGGCGCGCAGACGCCGGCCTTCGGGCGCCGCCAGCCCCCGCAGCAGCAGATCCAGATGTTGTTCGATGTATGCGTCCGGGTCCAGACTCTGGCCGCCGCAGCAATCGAACGAATAACGGTAGATCACCATGAGCACGAGTGGGGCGAACACCAGCCGTCCGGTGAGCTCACGATCGAGCCGGCGAAACTCGCCGTTTTCCATGCCACGCCACAAGGCGGCGCACACCAGCTTATGCCCGCGCGCGATTACTTCGTCCACGTAGAACTTGCCCAGTTCGGGAAAGTTGCGGCACTCCGAGATCATCAGCTTCGGAATTCCGGCATACGGGGTCATGCCGAAGCCCTCCCACCACCCCTGCACGAGCTCGCGGATCAACTGCGCTGCGCTGCCGCGGTGCTGCGCCACCATCGCCTCGCCACGCTCGAGCAGAGGGACGAGGCCTTCGCGCACGACCGCCTTGAACAGCTCTTCCTTGCTCTGGAAATACAAATAGACGGTGCCCTTGCTCACACCGGCCTTGGCGGCGACATCGTCGAGGCGCGTGGCGGCATAGCCGCGTTCCACGAACAACTCGAGAGCTGCAGTGAGCAGCTCCGCGGGACGGGCGTCTTTGCGGCGCTCCCAGCGCGGCTTGGGCATAACCACCACACCTTCTAATAACTGACCGGTTAGTAATATATTGCAGGCCTGAGCGTCAGTCAAGAGTAAGGCGGCCGCCTCGCACATCTTTTGCGACTGCGGGAGGCATCATCGCGAGCGGCGCCGTGTTTCGAACGCCGCCGCAGCCCTTGCCTATAATGAAAAGTAGAGCGCTGCCGTTGAAACCGATGCGCCCGAACGCCATGTTGCGTGGATGGCGCTGCCGATGACCGAGATTCGTCCGCCGGCCGTAGCGGGTTCTTTCTATCCGGGCACCCGGGAAGCCCTGTCGCGAGACGTCGCGGCCCTGCTCGCGACTGCGCCCGCCGCTCCCGACTCGCCGGTGCCAAAGGCGCTCATCGCGCCGCACGCCGGCTACATATATTCCGGACCGGTTGCAGCGTCGGCCTATGGCAGGCTCGCACGCGCACGCGGGCGCATCAAGCGCGTGGTGCTGCTTGGCCCAGCCCATCGCGTTGCCGTCCGCGGTCTTGCGTTGCCAGCCGCGCTCGGCTTTCAGACCCCGCTCGGCGTCGTGCCGGTGGATCGCGACGCCGTTCGCGCGTTGTCTTCCATGACTCAGATCAGCGAGAGTCGAGATGCACACGCGCAAGAGCATTCGCTCGAAGTGCACCTCCCGTTCCTGCAAAGCGTCCTTGGCACTTTTGCGGTGGTGCCCCTCGTGGTCGGCGATGCCAGCGCAGACGAGGTGGCGGAGGTTCTGGATCGTCTGTGGGGCGGTGCAGAAACCTTGATAGTGGTGAGCTCGGATCTGTCTCATTACTTGAGCTACGACCGGGCGCGGGCGGTCGACCGTGAGACTGCTCGCGCCATTGTCTCGCGCGAACCTCGCATCAGCCACTTTCAGGCTTGCGGCGCGACCCCGGTGAACGGTCTGTTGGCGGCCGCGCTGCGCCGCGGCCTTCGAGCAGAGCTGCTCGATCTGCGCAACTCCGGCGACACCGCCGGCGACAGAAGCCGGGTCGTCGGGTATGGTTCGATCGGCTTCTTCGAACCGGAAGCGCCGGCTGTAGACTTGAACCCCGACTCTGCCGAAGCCGATGAGCGCGGCAAAGTACTCATCGGACTCGCTCGTGCCGCGATCGGCGGGATGTTCGGGCTCTCGCTCCCCGTCGACGAGGGCCCCGCGTTCCTCCGCCAGACGGTGGCCACCTTCGTAACGCTCCAGCGGCACGGCCGTCTGCGCGGCTGCATCGGCAGCCTGGAGGCGCGCCGCACCCTGCTCGACGACGTGAAGCTCAACGCCAAGGCGGCTGCATTCCTGGATCCGCGCTTCGAGCCGCTCACGCAGACCGAGTTCCCTGCCACGCTGGTGGAAGTGTCCCTGCTTTCGACCGCGGAGCCGCTCACGTTCGCGAGCGAAGCCGACGCGATCGCCCAGATCCGGCCGCATGTCGACGGCTTGATCATCGAGCACAGCGGCAAGCGCGGCACTTTCCTGCCACAGGTGTGGGACCACATTCCGGATGCGGCGGAGTTTCTGCGCGAGCTGAAGCGCAAAGCGGGGCTCGAGGCCGGGTTCTGGGCGCAGGATGTGATGCTGCAGCGCTACACCGTCGTCAAGTTTCGCGAGCGCGAGTTCACACTGCAATGAGCCAGGCCGCCGCGACAGCGGGCAGCACGCAATATCCTGCCCGCTACTGGCATCGTCTCGCCGACGGGCGTATCCAATGCGATCTGTGTCCGCGCGATTGCCGGCTGCACGAAGGCCAGCGCGGCGCGTGTTTCGTGCGCCAACGCTCCGGCGACCAGATGCTGCTCACGACCTATGGCCGCTCTTCCGGGTTCTGCATCGATCCGATCGAAAAGAAGCCGCTCAACCACTTTTATCCCGGCTCGGCTGTGCTGTCGTTCGGCACCGCAGGCTGCAACCTGGCCTGCAAGTTTTGCCAGAACTGGGACATCAGCAAGTCGCGCGACATGGACCGGTTGATGGATCAGGCCAGCCCCGAGGCCATCGCGCAGGCGGCGCAGCGCAGCGGCTGCAAGAGCGTGGCGTTCACGTACAACGATCCTGTCATCTTCGCGGAATACGCCATGGACGTGGCCGATGCCTGCCATGAGCACGGCATCCAGACGGTAGCCGTCACCGCCGGTTACATGCACGATCAGGCACGCCGCGACTTCTACGCCAAGATGGACGCCGCCAACGTCGACCTGAAGGCCTTCACGGAAGAGTTCTACTTCAAGCTGACCGGCTCTCACCTGCAGCCCGTGCTGGACACGCTGGTCTATCTCAAGCACGAGACCGACGTGTGGTTCGAGATCACCACCCTGCTGATTCCGACCAAGAACGATTCGGACGACGAGATCATCGCCATGTGCCGGTGGATCGCGGGGAATCTCGGAAGGGACGTCCCCCTTCACTTCACCGCGTTTCACCCCGACTGGAAGCTCGACGACCTGCCTGCCACTCCAGGCTCGACTCTGACACGCGCGCGAGCGCATGCCCAGCGGGAGGGGCTGCAGTACGTTTACACCGGAAACGTGCATGACACCGAAGGCGGCACCACCTTCTGCCCCGCCTGCGGCGAAACGCTCATCGTGCGCGACTGGCACCAAATCCTGAAGTACCACCTCACGGCCGACGGGCGCTGCCTGTCGTGCGCCAAGCCGATCAACGGCCGATTCGCGCCGTTCGCCGGTCAGTTCGGGCGGCGGCGAATCCCCGTGCGATTGAGCGCGCTGGGCTGAGACGCCAGCGCGTCAAACCGCGCGGTCATTGCCATTCAGACAGGGCCTCGGCCCTTCACTCCACGCATCACCAGTCGACGCGGCGCTGCTGCGTTCTCACGAGCGGCCTGCCGTTCGGGATACGGTGTATGCGACGCGGTGGAGCGAATCCCATTTGCCCCTCTATGCCGTGCGAACCGGGTTTCTACCCTCGGAATATGCAAACCGGCCCGGCATGCCCGGGAAGGCGGGAACAGCCACGCCGGATCTGCACAGCAAGCTCTGGTCTCCCTGCGCGCTCGACTTCACCCTGACGCGAACTCCTACCGCTTCCAAACCAAACCTGTCGACATGCCCGAGTCGGCCACGAGTGCTCAGACCAGGGCTTCAGGCCGCTTCTCGCCCGTCGGAGCCGGTGTACCAGCAAGGGGAGGAAGCGACGGGATGTTCGCTCGAAAGCACTGATCCCCCGAAGCCGGAGCACTTCGACCCTCGCGCTCCATCGCGTGATATGCTTCGCCGCGGCAAAAAAGGGCGCCCGATATGACAAGCGCGCCCGAAACTGACTTTCCCATACCTCTTTCCCAGGAGACCGCCGTGCGAATTCGACTCGCTCCCGCTGCGCTTGCCTTTTTGCTCGCCGCCCCCGCGCTTGCCGACGACATTTCCGGCACGCTCAAGAAGATTCAAGACACCCGCGTCATCAAGCTCGGGTACTTGACCCAGTCGATCCCGTTTTCCTACATCGACGCGGACGGAAAGCCGAACGGCTATTCGGTGGATCTCTGTATGCGGGTTACGACTGGCATTCAGGAGCAGCTTGGCCTGACCGACCTCGCTGTGCAATGGGTGCCGGTGACGCTCGAAAGCCGCTTCGACTCGGTCAAGTCGGGGGAGATCGATCTCGAGTGCGGGATCACCACGAATACGCTTTCGCGCCAGAAGCAGGTCGATTTCAGCGTGATGACGTGGCTGGATGGCGCCAACTTTGCGGTGCGTGAAGAGAGTCCCTACAAGGCGCTGTCGGACCTCGCCGGCAAAAAGATCGCGGTCATTGCAGGCACGACGACCGTGGGCGCGTTCAAGCAGGTCCTGGAAAAGAGTTACGTCAACGCCGAGCTCGTGACCGTGCACAGCCACGCGGAAGGCCTCGATGCGGTGCGTAGAGGCGCGGCGGATGCCTATGCAGCCGACCACACCGTCCTGGTGGGCCTGGCCGTCCAGATGGCGCAGTCGATGAAGCTCAGGCTGGGAGACCGCACCCTCTCCTACGAGCCGTACGGGCTCATGCTGCGCAAGAACGACCAGGATTTCCGGCAGGCGGTCAACACGGTCCTTTCCCGCATCTATCGCTCGGGACAGGTCATTCCCATTTACGACCGCTGGTTCGGGAAGCTCGGCAAGCCGAGCCAGTTCATCACCGTCATGTACCTCATCAACGGGCTGCCTGAATAGGGCGCCGGCTAACTGCCGCTCAGGGCAGCGACCACTTCGTCGTCCTCGACCTGCGGAAAGTGCCGGTAGAACTGACCAACCGCGTAGAAGTACTCGGGGGTTTCGAGGCACACCAGCTCGTCGCAGCTCTTGGCGACCTCGGCTGCCGTCTCGGGCGGCGCGACTGGGACGGCGCAGATCAGGCGGGCGGGATGGCGCTGACGCAGTGCATGAAGCGCAGCGATCATGGTGGAACCGGTCGCGAGCCCGTCGTCCACCACGATCACGATACGTCCGGCGGGATCGATGCTGTCCCGGCGGCCCGAGTACAGGGCGCGCCGCTGGCGTATGACCTCGAGCTGGTGCTGCCTTTCCTGCTCGACATAGGCAGCATCCGCGCCGGTCGAGGCTGCGTAGCCGGGAACGTGGGTCCACCCCGATTCGTCCACCGATCCCACCGCCAGCTCCGGGTTGCCCGGTGCGCGCAGCTTGCGCACGAGCACCGCATCCACTTCACCGCGCAGCTCTTCGGCGATGATCCGAGCCATCGGCACGGCGCCGCGCGGGATGCCCAGCACCAGCGGGTTTTTGCCCTTGTGCTGCGTCAGTCTAGCGGCGAGCTTCAGGGCCGCATCGCGTCGGTTTTCGAACACCGTGGGAGCGCGCGAACAAGACAGGAGGCGATGCAGAAAAGCAAACGCATTCACCACGAAGGAGCACGAAGGAAAGTGACCGTCATTCCGGCGGAAGCCGGAATCCAGACGCCTTTGCCTGGATGCCCGTATTCACCGGCATGACGATGCTGCAGATATGGGTTCACTCGGCACCACACTAATCGCCTTTAACTTCGTGTTCCTTCGTGTCCTTCGTGGTAAATGAGGTTGCGGTTTTCGTCAGACTGCTGAGCCCGCCGCGGCACGCTCCGCGGCCTGGATGGTGTTGACGAGCAGCATGGTGATGGTCATCGGACCCACACCCCCCGGGACCGGCGTGATCCATCCCGCGCGCTGCCGGACCGACTCGAAATCCACATCGCCTGCCGCGCTGCCATCCGCAAGGCGGTTGAAGCCGACATCGATCACCGCTGCGCCCTCCTTCACCATCGCGCCCGTAACGAGCTTCGGTTTACCCGCAGCCACCACCAGGATGTCAGCCAGGAGCGTGTACTGCGACAGGTCCCGGGTCCTGGAGGTGCAGATGCTGACCGTCGCGCTGCGCGCCAGCAGCATCAGCGCCATGGGTTTGCCGACGATGTTGCTGCGCCCGACCACCACTGCGTTCTGGCCCTCGATCGGGATTCTCAGGTGATCGAGCAGACACATGACGCCGTACGGCGTGCACGGTGGAAATACGCTCTGCCCCACCACCAGCCCACCGAGGTTGTAGAGATGAAATCCATCCACGTCCTTCTCGATCGGAATCGCTTCCAGGACTTTCGCGTTGTCGATGTGCGGCGGCAGTGGCAGCTGTACCAGGATGCCATGGATCCTGGAATCGGCGGCCAACGCAGCGATGCGCTCCAGCAGCGTTTGCTCTGAGACGTCGACGGGAAGCTCGTGCAGCTCGGAGTGGACGCCGTTCTCGGCGCAGGCTTTGATTTTGTTGCGCACGTAGACGCGGCTCGCGGGATTGTCCCCGACCAGGACGACAGCCAGTCCGGGCGTCACTCGGTGTCGCGTGAGAGCATCGGCCCGGGTCTTCCAGCGGGCACGGATCTCCCGGGCGATGGCTGTGCCATCGATGATCGTTGCGCTCACCGCGTGTTGCTCTAACTCAAGCGGACCGGCTCGCCCGGCCGAGCACCGTCCGTAGCGGGATCTGCCACCTTCTCGAGCTGCGCCAGGGTGGAGTAGAACACCGGGCCGCCGCCCATGTCCGACACGTTCTGACTGGTCAACGCGTTCAAGTTCACGCCATTGCGCATCTTCGAGCCCTGCAGCTGCTTCGGTGCCCCGACCACTCCAGGCAGGAGTCCTTCGATGACCAGAGCATAACCGAACGTTTCGCCGCGGTCGTTGTAGAGACGGCACAGGTCGCCGTCGCTGATGCCACGCTCTCGAGCGTCCTGCGGACTCACCTCGAAGGTCGCCCGTGCGCTCATCTCCTGCAGCCGCGCAACGTGCTGGAAAGTTGCTCCGATGAAGTAGTGTGTCGCGGCGCTGATGATCTGCAGCGGATACGTGCGCCGGCGTTCGGCGTCCTCCCAGCCTTCCCTTTCGGAGAGGTGAGTGGGCAGCGGGTCAAGGCCGAGCGCGGCCAGCGCTTCGGAGTAGATCTCGATCTTGCCACTGGGCGTAGGCCAGCGTCCGCTGTTGATGCCTTTGCGGCGAGGCGAATCCACCGCTGCGCGCGCCCAGCCTTGCCTTGCGAGCTTCTCGTAGGTGACGCCTTCGAACAGCGGATTGAATTTCGGGTCGAGCAGCTCCCGGATCATCTTCTCGTCGCTGTCGGAAAAGCACGGATCGTCGTAGCCCATGGCACGGGCGAGACGCCGGAACAGCTCGCTGTTGTCGAGGCTCTCGCCGACCTTGGCGATAGCCGGCTGGCTCAGCCCGAGATAGTAGTTACCGTATGCGCCGTGCAGGTCGGCGTGCTCGAGCTGCGTGTCGGCCGGAAGCACGATGTCGGCGTAGCTGCAGCTGTCAGTGAAGAACGTGTCGTGCACCACGACGAATAGATCGTCGCGCATCAGGCCGCGGCGCGCCGCCGTGGTGTCGGGTACACAGTTGGCGGGGTCGCTGTTCCAGCAGAACAGCGCTTTGATGGGCGGGTCGAGACGCGAGTCGGTGAGTGCGTTACCGAGCTGGATCATGTTGATCGTGCGCGGCGTCCTGCCAGCCAGCAGATCTGTGCGCTGGAGCTTGGCCATGTTCACGCCGCGCGTCTCCGCGCCTGTGCTGACGCAGACGCCGGCGCCGCCCGTCATCGCTCCGGTCACGGCCGGAAGCAGCGAGATCGTGCGCGTCATCATGCCGCCGTTGGCGTGGCGCTGAATGCCCCAGTTGAGCCGGATGAATGACTTCTTCGTGCGCCCGTACATGAGCGCCAGCTTCTCGATGTCCGACGCCGGTATCCCGGTGATCGCCTCCACGCGCTCCAGGGGATACTGAGGCAGCTTCTCGGCGATGAGGCGCTCCCACCCGACCGTGTGGCTGCGCAGGAAAGCTTCATCGTGCAGATTGCGCTCGACGATGATCTTCATCATGCCCAAGGCCAGAGCGGCATCGGTCCCCGGACGCGGCTGCAGATGCCAGTCCGCGAATGCGGTGGTGCGTGTGACGCGCGGGTCGATGGCCACGATGGTCGCGCCATTGGCGCGCGCCTGGTTGATGAATGGCATCGCGTGCACCCCGGTGCTGACGAGGTTCGTGCCCCAGAGCAGAACGACTTCCATGCCCGGGATATCCTCGATGTTGGCCTCGCCAACCCGCCCGAAGGTGTATGTGAGCGCGGCCGCACCCGCCGCAGTGCAGATCGTGCGCTGCAGACGCGCAGCGCCCATCTGGTTGAAGAAGCGCTCGCCCATGCCGGAAAAGCCGATGATGCCGAGCGTGCCCGAGTATGAGAACGGCTGAACGGCCTCGGGTCCGAACTCCGAGATGACGGCCTGCAGCCGCGCGGCAATCTCGGTGAGCGCCTCGTCCCACGTGATGCGCTCGAAGCGCGGGCTACCGCCCTTCGGTCCAATCCGACGGCGCGGATAGAGCACCCGGTTCGGGTTGTAGACGTAGTCGAGGTAATTGTTGACCTTGTTGCACAGATAGCCTTTGGTGACCGGGTGCGAAGGATCGCCTTCCACCTTGACGGCACGGCCGCTCGACTGGTCGACCGTGACGCGCATGGAGCAGGCGTCCGGACAGTCGTGCGGACAGGTGACATGCACGACGCGGAGCTTGCGCTCGGTTTCGAGGGTTGCGGTGCTCAACTCCGCGGGATTACCCATCGCAGCTGCTCCCGGCAGGATGGTTGGAATGCGATTATTCTACCCCGACCCGAGGTGAACCGACTCCGACAGATGCCGCGATTGCAAGGCATTACAGCGCTGACGCTGCTATGCGCGGTTGTCGCTCCGCCGCCTGCAGATGCCCGGCTCGTGCGACTCGAGCTGCGCCCGCCGGAGGCTGTGGCGGGAGGGCAGCCGTTCGGCGCAGCAGGCGCATACGAGCGGCTGACCGGCACTGCCTATTTCGAAGTCGATCCCCAGGATCCGCATAACGCCGTAGTGTTCGACCTCGACAAGGCGCCCCGCAACGCCCGCGGCCGAGTGGAATTCTCTGCCGACGCGGTGATTCTCAAGCCGGTCGACCTCGCCAAATCCAGCGGCACCCTATTCTTCGAGGTGAACAACCGGGGAAACAAGATCTCGTTCGGCCGCATGCAGGACACCGCGCCGGATGCCAACGCGAACGCACCCATGACCATGCGGGATTTCGGCAATGGATTCCTCATGAAGCGCGGTTACGTGCTGGCCTGGGTCGGATGGGGCGCGGATATCGCACCGGGCGATGACCGGCTGACCGTGAGCTTTCCG
Organism: Burkholderiales bacterium; assembly: GCA_035499005.1. Lineage (GTDB taxonomy): Bacteria > Pseudomonadota > Gammaproteobacteria > Burkholderiales > SHXO01 > SHXO01. The sequence continues at coordinate 32,317 of DATJZQ010000166.1, forward strand.
ATCGCCATGCGCGAGGGGCAGCCCATCACTGAGCGCATCCTCACCGAGTTCGGGGACCGCAACTTCAACGGCCGCCAACCCCTGACTCTGCCCTTGAGCGGCGGCGCGGCATTCAAGAGCTTCGCGGCGGTTTCGAGCAACAAAGAAGCGGCGCAGGCGGAGCTATGGGCGGTCGAGAGCGACTCGCCCCGTCCCGGCGGGCCTGCAATCCCGCGGGGAACGCCGGTCCCGGACAGCGAGTGGGCTTTTTCGCATTGCCCAGACGGTTGGCCGGGCGCATCGAGCGCCGCCGATATCTGTCTCAGGGGCGGTTTCCGCAACGACCTCAACTACCATCTGATCTACCGGGCTGCCGCTTCCCCCGTGATGGGCCTCGGTTACGTCACCTCGCGCGACTTTGTTTCCTTTCTGCGGCGCGACGCAAAGGACGATTCCGGCAGCCCGAATCCGCTGGCAGGACTGCGGACCGTGCTGTGCCAGGGGATCTCCTCTTCCGGCATGTACCTGCGCGATTATCTGTACTTCGGATTCAACGAAGACGAGCAGGGGCGCCGCGTGTGCGACGGCGTGCACATTCACGTTCCTGGAGCGCAGCGCCTGTTTCTCAACTACCGCTATGCGCAACCCAACCCGTTCACTCAGCAGCATCGCGAGCGCTACGTGCCGGACGTGAATTTCCCGGTGACCTACGGCGTCACACGCGACGCTCTGACCGGGCGAGAGGACAGCATCCTCTCGCGGCCGAAAACCGACCCCGTCATCATCCACACGGACACCTCCACCGAGTATTGGCAGTTCCGCGCGTCTCTGCTGGGCGCCGACGTCGATGGGCGCAACGACATTGCCGATCCACCGAACGTGCGCCGGTTCCTCCTGGCTGGCACTCAGCACCGCTGGCTCAAGGGTGAGACGCCGAACCACGGCATCGCCGATCGCCAGTGCGAGCAGCTCACGAACGCAACACATCCAGGCGTCATCCTGCGCGCGCTGATCGTCGCGCTGGAGCAGTGGGCGGCAAACGGCGCAGCCCCGCCAGACAGCCGCGTGCCGCGCATCGCGGATGGCACACTGGCGAGCCCGGATCGACTCGCATTCCCCGCGATTCCGGGCGTAAGCTATGCCGGTCTGTACAACGGCTCGGGCGAACGCGACTTTGGCTCCCGGGTAGCGGGGAACGCCGGCGTGATCGACAAGCTGTTTCCGGACATCGTGAGCACGTACCGCATTCTCGTGCCGCAGGTCGACCGCACCGGCAACGAAATCGCCGGGGTGCGTCACCCGTTCGTTGAGGTGCCGGTCGCCACCTTGAGCGGCTGGAACACGCGCACGCCCGAGTTCGGCGGCGACGATCTCTGCGACCTGCAAGGTTCGACGATTCCCTTGGCGCGCACGAAAGCAGCGGCGAGCGCAGCCGGCGATCGACGCCCCGCACTCGACGAGCTGTACCGCGATCACGACGACTATGTCCGCAAGGTGGAACAGGCGGCCCGTGCTCTCGAACGACAGCGCCTGATGCTGCCCGAGGATGTGGAGCTCACGGTGCGCGAAGCGCGTGACAGCGCTGTCCTGAGGTAAGCCGCATGCCCGCCAACCTCGACGACAAGCTGGTGGTGGCGCTCTCCTCACGCGCTCTGTTCGATTTCGAGGAGGAGAACGCCGTGTTCGATGCGAACGACGCGCGCTCCTATCAAAGGTTGCAGCTCTCGCGCCTCGACCAGCCGGCCGGGAAAGGCGCGGCCTTCAAGCTGGTCAAGAAGCTGCTCGCGTTCAATACCGCGGAGGCGCACAAGGTCGAAGTCGTCATCCTGTCGCGCAATGACCCGGTCACGGGCCTGCGCGTCTTCAAGTCGGCCGAGCATCATCAACTCCCGATCACGCGCGGCGTATTTCTGCGCGGCCGCTCGCCGTACGGTTACCTGCTGCCGCTCAAGGCCGACCTGTTCCTTTCCGCCAACCCGGACGATGTGCGCCTGGCGCTGGAAGCGGGCTTTCCGGCGGCGCGCGTGTTTGCCAAACCGCCGGACGCCGCCGAATCGCATCCGGACGAGGTGCGCATCGCTTTCGACGGCGACGCCGTCCTGTTCAGCGACGAAGCGGAGCGCGTTTATCAGGAACGGGGCCTGCCGGCGTTCGAGGAGCACGAGCGGATGCGCGCGGGCGAGCCGCTACCGCCCGGGCCGATGCAGCCGTTCCTGCGCGCCTTGCACGCCCTGCAGAAGAGCTCTCCGCCCGGCTCTGCGATGCGCATCCGCACCGCGCTGGTCACGGCGCGCAGTGCTCCGGCGCACGACCGCGCCGTCCGCACGCTGATGAGCTGGGACATCGAAGTGGACGAAGCGATGTTCCTCGGCGGCCTGGACAAGGGACCTTTTCTGCAGGTGTTCGAACCGGACTTCTACTTCGACGACCAGCTCGCCCATGTGCACGCCGCCGCTCAGGCTGGCCCGAGCGGTCACGTGGACGCCGGGGTCGTGAACCTCGCGCGCCGCACGCAGCGGCCTTGACCGCACCTCTCCCCCATATGCCTCACGGACTTCTTCCCTTCCTGATTCAATGGGCCGTCACGACCCTGCTGTTGTGGGTCGCGAGCCACATCTTCAAGGGCATCACCTACACCAGTCCGGGTGCGCTTTGGGTCGCCGCGCTGTTGCTGGGACTGGTGAATGCGATCGTGCGGCCGATTTTGGTTGTGCTCACGTTGCCGCTCACCATCCTCACGCTGGGCTTGTTCCTGCTCGTCATCAACGCGCTGATGATGATGCTGGTGTCCGCGGTGGTGAAGGGCTTCAAGGTAAAGGGCTTCTGGACAGCGTTCTTCGCCAGCGTGTTCATCGCCGTGCTGAGCTTCTTTCTGGATGCGGTGCTGTGGGGCGGGACCACGCTGACCGTCACACAGAACGGAAGATGGGTCTAGCTCCCCCTCCCCCTATCCCGCTCCGCCAGGGGAGAGAGCATCGACGGAAGTCTCGAGCGACACCTTCTGGATGGTGATGGCATTGACCGGGCACACCGCTTCGCACTGACCGCACCGGACGCACCTGCTCTGGTCGATCCACAGGCGGTTGTAGTAGAGCGAATCGGTTCTCCCCTCCTCGACCCTGCGGTAGCCGTTGATGCGCCCGTCGTCGTCACGCAGCAAGGCAGCCACCTCGACGATGCAGTCGGGCACGGGCTTGACCTTCAGGCACTCGTCGCACAGGACGCATTTCTCGTCGACGATCTCGAACTTGTAGTGACACAGATAGCACCGTGACGCTTCCATCAGCGCTTGTGGCTGTTCCAGGCCCGTCTCCACTTCGTCGCGGAAACCGCGCCGGTCGAGGGGCAGCGTCGGCATGGGGTGGAGCGGGATGGCGTTCATTTCGGGCGTGCGCCCGGTGGTTCTGCGCGTCAGCGTCTTCGACTGAAAGCTGGCGCTGACCGCGATCGCTGCGCGCAGCCGCGGCGCACCGTTCAGAAAGAGATCGACCTCGGCGGCGCAGCGTTTGGCGTGGCCAATGGCTCGAATCAGTGTCGTTGCGCCGAGCGCGAAATCGCCGGCTGCGAATATCTTCCGGTTACCGGTGAGCGGCGAGCTTCCACTCTTGAGCCACCCATCGTCGCCGACTAAATCCTGCGCCAGCTCGCGATCGATCCAGCGGCAATCCGGAAACTGACCGGTTGCGAGGATCGCGCTGTCGCACTCGAGCTCGAACTCGCTGCCGGGAATCGGCACGGGCTGGCCTCGCTCGCCGCGCCCCGGTTCCCCGGGGCGCGTGCGCACCAATCGCACGCCGGTCAGTTTTCCGCCGGAACCGAGAAAGGCGACCGGCGCACAGTCGTTTCGAAGACTGCCCCCTTCCTCGAGCAGCTGCTCGATCTCGCCCGGCAGCACAACCATTTCGCTCCGCGGACGCCGGTAGCACACAGTTACGCTGCTCGCGCCCAGCCGGAGCGCGGTCCGGGAGCAGTCCATGGCCGTGTATCCGCCGCCGATCACGATCACCCGTTCGCCAACCGCGCGCCGACCCAGCTCGTTCACCTGCAGCAGGAAATCGAGTCCATGCTCGACGCCTGTCAAGCGCGCGCCCTCCAGCCCGAGCACGTTGGGCAGCAGCGTTCCCGCGGCCAGCACGACGGCGTCGAAATCGCGGACCAACCCGGCAAGCGGCGCATCACTGCCGACGGCGACACCGCAGCGCAGATCGATACCGAGCGACAGCACCTGCTCTACCTCGAACTCGATCACATCTCGCGGAAGTCGAAACGCTGGGATACCTTGGTTCAGCATTCCTCCCGCTGCGCGGTGCTTCTCGAACACAGTCACGCTGTGCCCCAGCAAGGCCAGTTCGCGCGCCGCGGCGAGGCCGGCCACCCCCGCGCCAGCAACGGCCACGCGCCGGCCCGATGGCGGAAATAGCTTGGGCAGCAGGATCGGCTGCTGATGATAGAAATCGGCGGCGGAGCGTTTCGAGAAGCAGATCGCGACCGGTTCCCCGTTACCCGCCCAGCCGTGGCGGCAGGCGGGCTCGCAGGGACGCGAGCAGACGCGGCCCAGCACGGCGGGAAACACATTGTCCCGCAGGTTGATCTCGTAGGCTTCGCGGAAACGTCCGTGATAGACGGCCTCGAGGTAACCGGGGATATCGGTACCGGCGGGGCACGCCGCCTGGCAGGGGACGTTCTCGCGCTGCCAGTGGAAGTCTTGCGCAGAGCAACTCGTTAGCGCCGCCGCCGCCTCGGCGCCAACCGACAGCGCGGTGATGTGTTCGAACTTCCCCCTCACCCTACCCTCTCCCGCGAGGGGAGAGGGTGTTCGCTGGCCAGTCGTATCCTCTCGCTTTATTCATCCCTCCACCCATTCACTCATTCACTTCTTGGACTAGAACAACCCAACCACTTTTCCGTCCGGCGTGAGGTCGATCTTGGTGGCCGCCGGGACCTTGGGCAATCCCGGCATCGTCATGATGTCGCCGCACACCAGCACGACGAACTGCGCACCGGCCGACAACCGCACCTCGCGAATATTCACGGTGTGTCCGGAGGGCGCGCCGCGCAGGCTGGGGTCGGTCGAGAAGGAATACTGCGTCTTGGCGATGCACACCGGGTAGTGCCCGTAGCCCTCGGCCTGCAGCTTGGCGATCTGCGCGCGCACCTTCGCGTCGGCGTCGATGCCCGCAGCGCCGTAAATCTGCGTCGCGACGGCGTGTGCCTTGTCCCACAACGGCAGGCTGTCTTCGTACACGAAGCGGAAGTGGTTGTCGCCTCCCTCGACGACGCGTACCACCTCCCGAGCCAAATCCTCCGCGCCCTTGCCGCCTTCAGCCCAGTGCCTGGCGACCACGACTGGCGCGTCATGCGAACGCATCTTTTCTTCAACCAGCGCGAGCTCGGCGTCCGTATCGTGGCTGAAGTGGTTGATACAAACCACGCACGGCAGGCCGTAGACTTCACGCACGTTGCGCACGTGTCGCTCGAGGTTGGCCATGCCCTTCTCCAGCGCCTCCAGGTTTTCCTGGTTCAGATTCTTCAGGTCTGCCCCGCCGTGATACTTGAGAGCGCGCACGGTGGCTACGATCACGGCAGCGTCTGGCTTCAACCCGGACTTGCGGCACTTGATGTCGACGAACTTCTCTGCGCCGAGGTCGGCGCCGAATCCCGCCTCGGTGACGACATAGTCGGCTAGCTTCAGCGCCGACCGGGTGGCGATTACCGAGTTGCAGCCGTGCGCAATGTTGGCGAACGGCCCGCCGTGAATGAAGGCCGGGTTGCCCTCCAGGGTCTGCACGAGGTTGGGCTTGAGCGCATCTTTCAACAGCACGGTCATGGCGCCGTGTGCCTGCAGATCGCTCGCGCGCACTGGCCGCTGATCGCGCGTGTAGCCCACCACGATGCTGGCGAGGCGCGCCTTCAAGTCCTCCAGCGAGCTTGCCAGGCAGAAGATCGCCATCACCTCGGAGGCCACCACGATGTCGAAGCCATCCTGGCGCGGATAGCCATTGCCGGCGCCGCCGAGCGAGACCACGATCTCGCGCAGCGCCCGATCGTTCATGTCGAGCACGCGCTTCCACGCGATGCGGCGCACGTCCAGTCCGAGCTCGTTGCCGTGGTGAATGTGGTTGTCCAGCACGGCCGCCAGCAGATTGTTGGCGAGCTGAATGGCGTTGAAGTCGCCGGTGAAGTGCAGGTTGATGTCCTCCATCGGCACGACTTGGGCATGGCCGCCGCCGGCGGCGCCGCCCTTCATGCCGAACACCGGCCCAAGGCTTGGTTCGCGCAGGCAGATGAGCGCCTTCTTGCCTATGCGGTTGAGCGCGTCTCCCAGCCCGACGGTAGTGGTGGTCTTACCTTCGCCGGCCGGCGTCGGGCTGATGGCGGTGACCAGGATCAGCCGCCCGTCGGGCTTGCCGCTTAGCGTGTCGAGATAGTCGAGACCGATCTTGGCTTTGTAACGACCGAAGGCTTCGAGATGGTCATCGGGGATGCCGAGGCGCTGCGCGGCCAGCGCGTCGATGCGCGTCAGTTTCGCCCGCTGCGCGATTTCGATGTCGGAGAGCACAATAATCCTGGTCAACGTGCCAACACGCGAACGCGCGTCAGCCCTGCAACAGCGCGGCGGCAGGCTGTCGGCGTCCTGATGTCAACTGGTTACTGCTTCGCGGAAGATCCCGTGTGACCGTCCTCCGGATGGATCCAGCTGGTGCCGCTAGGCCCGTACCCGGTGAGTTGGATGATGACCTCCTCGTCCTTCGCGCCGTCGAAGTGGTGCGCGCCGGCCGGATGCTTCATGAAACTGCCCGCCGTGAGAGGCACGGTTGAGCCAGGGTCGAACTCATCACCGGTCCCGGTCCACCAGGTACCCTTCAGCACTACGGCGTACCGGTCCTCCGGATGAAAATGGGGTCTGGTCATGACGCCGGGCGGAAAGTTGACGCGAACCACGTACAGTCCGGGCTTCGAAGGATCGCCCACCAGCACGGCTACCCGGACCCCACCATAACCGGGGAGAGCCTTCCACGGGATCTCATCCGGGGCCATGCGGACAAATCCAGCTGCATCCTCTTCCGCACCGACGGTGCCAATCCATGACACACCTAGACAGAGCAGCGCGGCAGCAAGTACACGAGCCGACAACATTGGATGTTTCTCCTTTCTGGTTTTTTGCGTGAGAATCAAAGCGCTCGACGGCCTGCGGCGCGCGGTGAGTGTAGCATCGCCGGCGCCGGGATCGGGGTGCATCGTTTTCGGTCAGTGCACCCGCTGCATCATGCTGTCGGAGTCGCGCCGAATCTGCTGCTGCAGCTGCTGCGCCTGATTCTCCCGGCCAAATTGCAGCTGCTGAATCTGGCTTTGCTGCTGCCGCGTCGGTTCGTCCTGAAATCGGTTCTGGGTCTGCAGCTCGAGCTGGCGGCGCTGCTGGCTGTCCTCCAGCTGCTGCTGACCGGCACCCGCGTTCGACGGTTGCACTGGGGCCGCCGTCGCAGGGGCCGGGACCGGCGCATCGTACAGCTCCCTGCTGACAAAGGAGTGCGGCACGGGAGGTAACGGCGTTGCAGCGCTCTGCTGGGCTGAGCGCGCATCATCGTACAAGCGCACGTGAAACTCTGCGGAGCGTTGCTCGCGCTGAAGAAGGTTGCGATCGATCCCATCTTGCACGCTGTTCTGGGCCAACGCCGGCAAGCTCGCCGCCGTCACCAGAATCGTCGCAGACGCAATCCGAGCCAACCCGGGTCTGATTCCTACCATTTCTGCCTCCGGCCTCGCCGGTATTCGGTCATTAGTCAAAGTCTAGTAGCCGCCAGCGGCGACTTCAACGCTCACGCTGGGGGCCGGGCTTTTTGTCGTGTTCACAGGTACTTGGGTTCCCGCCCTGCCCTTGAAAGGGCGCCGTTTCAGCCAGATATTTGCACTGCGACACGCTCACTCGGCTTTGCTGTTTAGACAATTGATTATATGGTCTAAAGATTGCAACTGTGACATGCGGCAATACGGAATTTCGGGATGGAGGTCGGCATGAAAAACTGGATTTCCTCAGTGTTGAGCTGGATCGAGCGGGCGGAAACGCGCGACATGGAGAAGTACTTCGCGCAAAGCACCAACATCGCGGATCTCGAGCGGCGGATGCGCGAGTGGGAAAAGAAGCAGCAGGGCTCCAGCTACCTACGGTAACGCGGATAAAAAAAGGCCTGCGGGACGCTGTGGCCACCGCAGGCCAACCCTGGCAGACATCGAAGGTTCATGGACCGACCGGAGGACTTGTCGGTCACGTCTTTCGAGTTTGCAACTGCCGTGCCACCACGCCGATACAGGGCGAGTTGCCGCGGGTTTTCATGGACTTGGCGGTTTGCCGCGGCGAATCGGCGTGACGCGGCACAGCATTGCGAGCAGGATTCCTGCACCGCGCCTGTGCGGCGCGAGAGCTCGCCGCACAACAAGCTTGCATCAGCGTGCCGCGGTCCCAACGATCGCACGGGGCGCGCGATCGCGCAGTAACATCCCACGCGCTTCGATGAAGCCGACGATCTCGTCGAGGCCCTGACCGGTCTTGAGGTTGCTGAAGACGAAAGGGCGTTCGCCGCGCATCCTGCGGGCATCGCGCCCCATGACGTCGAGCGATGCGCCCACCAGCGGCGCCAGATCGATCTTGTTGATGACGAGCAAGTCCGACTTGGTGATGCCCGGTCCGCCCTTGCGCGGGATCTTGTCGCCCGCTGCCACGTCGATCACGTAGATCGTGAGATCCGACAGCTCGGGGCTGAACGTCGCAGCCAGGTTGTCTCCGCCGCTCTCGACGAAAACGGCGTCCAGCTGCGGAAATCGCACGCACAGTCTGTCCACCGCTTCCAGATTGATGGATGCGTCTTCCCGAATCGCCGTGTGCGGACAGCCGCCGGTTTCGACGCCGATGATGCGCTCCGGCGGCAGAGCCTGGTGGTGAACGAGAAACGCTGCATCCTCGCGCGTGTAGATGTCGTTGGTCACGACGGCGATCTCGTAGTGCTCGCGCAGCGCGCGGCACAGCGCTAACGTCAGCGCGGTCTTGCCCGAGCCCACCGGCCCGCCTATCCCCACACGCAATGGCTGTGGTTTCATCGTCGCCTCACTGATAATTCAAACTCGTTTACCACGAAGGACACGAAGGATCACGAAGGAAACAAGCACATCCCGGACGCAAATCGTTTCGAATCTCCGCGGATTGTCGCTACAAAACTGAAGCGTGGGAACCCGGTTTTACTACTTCCTGTACCTTCGTGACCTTCGTGGTAGATGCGGTCGTCTTTGCTTCTTTAGGATCTAAACAGCCGGCTGTACTGCGTCTCGTGCCGGCAGCTTGCTATCGCCAGGCTCGGAGCGCAGTTGCTCATCTCGTCGTCCGCCATGCGCAACGTGGTCTCCGTGACTTCGGGCAACGCGCCGCCGAGCGCCGCCAGCAGGCGCTGTCCAGCCGTCTGTCCCAGCGGAATCGTCTTCATGGCCGCGGCGACCTGGTTCTCGAGCCACGCCCAGAGATAACCGAGCAAGCCCTCGCGTTCCGGGATACGCCACGCGGCGCACGCGAAGCTGAAGGCAGCCGGAAACCCGGGATTCTCGAGCGCGCGCAGCGCGGCGATCTGCGCGTCATCGAATTCGGCTCCCTCGAGCAGCAGCGCCCGCAGCGAGTAGCCCATCTGCAGCGTCTCCGCGCGGAACTCGGCCGACTCTCTGCCGGCAAGGAATATCTCATTCCAATCCGCAACAGCCTGCGCGTCCGGCGCCTGCCAGGCACGGTACAACCTGCACCAGATCGGCGCCTCGAAGCATCCGACGCTGTGTGTCAGTGCCGCGCCGATCCAGCTCCGCGCCGACACCTCGTCGGAAAGCCAGCCGAGCTCCGCGGCGGACTCGAGACCCTGCGAGTAGCTGAAGGCCCCCACCGGCAGCATCGGGCTGCAAAGGCGCAGCAATCTCGCGAGCGCCCAATTGTCGAACTGCTGCGTGGACATGCAGTCAGTCCCGCCGCCCGAACTCGTGGATGATGCCGCCATGAGTCGGCGGTGCGGCGTGATGATGGCCGGCAGCATAGGCGCCGGCCTCCGGCTCGAAAGGCGCTTCGCGCGCAAACACCTCGGCGCCCAGGCCTTCGACCATCTGGCGCAGCACGTGGTCCTCGGCAATACGGAGCCAGCCCGGCCCCACCTGCACCGGCACGTGACGGTTGCCCAGGTGATACGCGACGCGCGCCAGCTCCGCGGGGTTTGCGCAGACGACGTCGAGGACGCGCTCCGGCCTGGCAACCACGCGCACGATGCGCCCGTCCTCGGCCTGCAGAAAATCTCCGCCGCGCAGCACCGCCCCGCGCTCCAGAAACAGCCCGAGCTCCTCGCCCGAGGCGAGCGCGGTGCGAAGGCGGCTCTTCTGGCGCAGCTCGTACGGCAGCTCGAGCTCGCCGTCCCATTCGCTTCGCGCCGCGCAGCGCTCAGTGATCAACATGTTCAGAACAGGAAATAGCGCTGCGCCATCGGCAGCACCGAGGCCGGCTCGCAGGTGAGCAACTCGCCGTCGGCGCGCACCTGATAGGTTTCCGGATCCACCTCGATGCGGGGCGTCGCATCGTTGAGGCGCAAATCTTTCTTCGTCAGACGCCGGGTGTCGCGAACGGCTACCAGGCGCTTGCGCAGACCCAGATGCTGACCTACCGCTTGCTCGAGCGCTGCGCTCGAAACGAACGTGACCGCGCTCGCCTGGAGCGCGCCATCGAAGGAGCCGAACATCGGGCGATAGTGCACCGGCTGCGGCGTGGGGATCGAAGCGTTCGGGTCGCCCATCGCCGCCACCGCGATGACGCCGCCCTTGACGATGATCGAGGGTTTCACGCCGAAGAACGCCGGCCGCCACAGCACGATGTCGGCCAGCTTGCCCAGTTCCAGCGAACCGACTTCATGCGCCAGGCCGTGAGTCAGCGCCGGATTGATGGTGTACTTGGCGACATACCGCTTCACGCGGAAATTGTCGTTGCCCGCCTTGTCCTGCGGAAGCGCGCCGCGCTGCACACGCATCTTGTGCGCGGTCTGCCAGGTGCGCATGACGACCTCGCCGACCCTCCCCATCGCCTGGCTGTCCGAAGACATCATGCTCATCGCACCGAGGTCGTGAAGGATGTCTTCCGCCGCAATGGTCTCGCGCCGGATGCGCGACTCGGCGAACGCTACGTCCTCCGCAATCGCCGAATCCAGGTGGTGACACACCATCAGCATGTCGAGATGCTCATCCAGCGTGTTTACGGTGTAAGGACGCGTCGGGTTCGTGCTGGAGGGCAGGACGTTGAGCTCGCCGCAGGCGCGGATGATGTCGGGCGCGTGACCACCACCGGCTCCTTCGGTGTGATAGGTGTGGATGGTGCGCCCCTTGAATGCCGACAAGGTCGTTTCGAGGAAGCCCGACTCGTTCAGCGTATCGGTGTGGATCGCAACCTGCACGTCCATCTCATCGGCTACGGCTAGACAGTTGTCGATCGCAGCCGGAGTCGTTCCCCAGTCCTCGTGCAGCTTGAGCCCCATGGCGCCTGCTGCGATCTGCTCGCGGAGCGGATTGCGCAGGCTGGCGTTGCCTTTGCCGAGAAGGCCGAGATTGACGGGGAAAGAATCGGCTGCCTGCAGCATCCGGTGAATATGCCAGGGACCGGGCGTGCAGGTGGTTGCAGCGGTGCCAGTGGCTGGTCCCGTGCCGCCTCCGATCATCGTGGTGATGCCGGAGCTCAGCGCTTCGTCGATCTGCTGAGGGCAGATCATGTGGATATGCGAGTCGATGCCGCCAGCCGTGGCGATCATGCCCTCGCCTGCGATGATCTCAGTGGCGGCGCCGATCACGATGTTCACACCAGGCTGAATGTCGGGATTGCCGGCCTTGCCGATGCCGCTGATGCGGCCGTTCTTCACCGCGACATCCGCCTTGACGATGCCCCAGTGATCGACGATAAGCGCGTTAGTGATCACGGTGTCGGCCACTTCCGCGGCACGGCGCTGACTCTGGCCCATGCCATCCCGAATCACTTTTCCTCCGCCGAATTTCACCTCCTCTCCATAGATCGTGTAGTCCTTTTCCACTTCGATCCAGAGGTCGGTGTCGGCCAGCCGGACTTTGTCGCCCGTGGTCGGCCCGAACATCTCGGCATAGGCGGAGCGCGGGATCTTGACGGCCATCAGAGCCTCCCCATCACTTTGCCCAAGAAACCGTATACGACGCGGTCGCCGCCCAACGCGACCAGCCGCACTGTGCGCTCCTGCCCGGGCTCGAAGCGCACGGCGGTGCCGGCTGCGATATCGAGCCGGAAACCGCGTGCGCGTTCGCGATCGAAGCGCAGCGCAGCGTTGGTTTCGTAGAAGTGATAGTGCGATCCGACCTGGACCGGCCGGTCACCCGTATTGACCACTTCGAGCGTGACTGTCTGACGGCCCGCGTT
>DATJZQ010000167.1:0-8008 GCA_035499005.1 Burkholderiales bacterium
CCAAGCGCAGATGATTTAGACTTTTCCGCGACATGCCCCTCCCGGGGTGAGGAAGGCCTCCATGACTCGACACAGAATCGCGGTTATCGCGGGCGACGGCATCGGAAAGGAAGTGATGCCGGAGGGCGTGCGTGCCCTCGACGCTGCAGCGCGCAAATTCGGGATCGCGCTCACGTTCGATCACTTCGACTGGAGTTGCGACAACTACGAGAAGCACGGCTGGTGGATGCCCCCGGACTGGAGGGAAAAGATCGGCGGCCACGACTGCATCTTCTTCGGCGCAACCGGCTGGCCGGCGAAGGTGCCGGATCACGTCTCGCTGTGGGATTCGCTGCTCAAGTTCCGCCGCGGCTTCGATCAGTACGTCAACCTGCGTCCGGTGCGCCTCATGCCGGGCATCGCCGCACCGCTGGCCGGCCGCAGGCCCGGCGACATCGACTACTTCGTCGTACGCGAGAACACGGAGGGCGAATACTCGGCGGTGGGCGGCCGCCTGTTCGAGGGCACCGAGCGCGAGATGGCTATGCAGCAGTCGATCTTCACGCGCAAAGGCGTGGATCGCATCATGCGCTTCGCTTTCGAGCTCGCGATGAAGCGCCCGCGGCGGCTGCTCACGTCGGCCACCAAATCGAATGGCATCTCCATCACCATGCCCTACTGGGACGAGCGTTTCGCGCTGATCGCGAAGAGCTATCCAGAGGTCAAGACCAGCCAGTACCACATCGACGGCCTCACGATCCAGCTCGTGCTCAACCCGCAGCGCTTCGACGTGATCGTTGCCTCGAACCTGTTTGGCGACATCATCTCGGACCTGGGCCCGGCTACTACCGGCACCATCGGCATCGCGCCATCGGCCAACATCAATCCCGAGCGTGAATTCCCGTCGCTGTTCGAGCCCGTGCACGGCTCAGCCCCGGACATCCACGGGAGGAAGATCGCGAATCCCATCGGGCAGATCTGGTCCGGGGCAATGATGCTGGATCACCTGGGGCACCCCGATGCGGGCGCGGCGATCGTGCGCGCGATCGAGCGGGTGCTGCAGGACGGTCCGCGCACGCCGGATATGGGCGGCAAAGCGACTACCGAGGACGTCGGAAGAGCAATCGCTGCCGCGATTTGAACGACCCTCCCCCGCGTGCGGGGGAGGGATAGGGTGGGGGGCTACTGCACCGCTGGCTTGGTCAGCAGCGTTGCGATCAGCGTATCGATCAGCCCTGGCATGCCGTACGCATCGCGGCTGGCGTACGCAGCCCGGTCGAGCAGCCCAGCCTTACTCAAGGCGTCAGGAGAGTTGCCCGCGGCGAATATCGGTTTGCCGGCGCGCGCCGCCGCCTGCAGGAAAGCGATGCTGCTCGGCTCGGTGAGGCCGCTGCCATCGCCAAGGTACCCGGGCAAATAGATCACGTCGTATTCCTCCGGCCGCACCTGATCGACGAAGCGGTCGAAGCTCGCGGTGTCTTCCTCGCCAGAGGGCTGCAGCACCGCGATCTGCGTCTTAGCCTTGATGACGGCGCCAGAGCCGGTCGCCTGCAGGACCTGCCGCGAGCGAGGCACGATCACGTTCACCGTGGCGCCCCGCTCGGCCAGAAACAGGCGCGGGACCTCCAGATCGAAACCATCCACCCCGTCGGCGGCGAGAATGGCGACGCGGTAGCCGCGCAGCTCGTTCGGATCTTCCACCGGCTGCAGCAGAAAGCGCACGAGCGCGGCGTGCGCCGACATCGCCGCGGTCTCCTCAGCGCTCGGGTCGATGGCCGCTGTTTCAATTTCCGTAGTTTCGGTCGCCTTCGCGTACGCGCCGCCCAGCACAAGCGATAAAACTACCGCCACCAACAAACGTCCGCTGCGGATCATGGACAGGTCTCCAATCTTGTTCATATCTTCCGGCCCTTCTCCCTTCGGGAGAGAAGTTGGGGTGAGGGTGAGATTTGGCGTCGGGCTGAAGCCGAGCACTCACGGTAGAAACCATCTGCCCGAGCGCTCTTCGAGCTCCCGCAGACGGCGGTCGTAATCCGTTGTGTCGCGGCCGTGCACACCCAGTGCACCCATGAAGGGGCGCGAGAACCACCTCACGAGACTTTCGTACAGGTCTTTCATTCACATCTCCTTAGTAAAGCGCGCGGCCGCGGGACAGAAAATCGTCGCCGTCGAGCTGGCGCATGCGCCGTTCGAGGTCGTACAGGTCCTGCGCCTGCGCGAGATAGGCCTCCCGTTGACGCAACTCGCGTTCCCAGGCCCAGGCTTCGATGTGATCGAACAGACGGCCGATCCAGCCTCGAGGCGGCGGCAGGGGTGCGGCAGCGCGATTCGCCTTGGTCTTGTCGGCCGACGCATCACTCACCCCTGTATTGCGATGCATCATCCCCGAGTCGAACTCGGCCTGACCCAACTGATAGGCAAGCGCGCTTCCGGGGCTTCCGGAGGCCATCAACATACCGAGAGGCTCGTCCCACAGTGTTCTCAGCTTCATGGTCAAATACCTTGTTCTATATAAGGTTATAAACCGTCTCTCGACGTTGAATGCAATGTACGGCCGGCCGGGCGAAGTCTCCAATCATATGTTTAGATGGGCTTCATCGGTCTGGGTTATGGTCATAGCAAATTCACGATGCACCGCAGCATAAACGTGGTAAAATTCAGCTTCTTGCATGACCAGGACGAGGTGCGGGTGGAGCTCTATCAGTTGCGCAGCTTCGTGGCGGTTGCCGAACAGGCGCACCTGACCCGCGCGGCGGACAGGCTGCACATCAGCCAGCCCGCGTTGAGCGCTCAGATCAAGGCGCTGGAAGAAGAGCTGGGGGTCGAGCTGTTCGAGCGCACCTCGAGCGGAATGACCCTCACCGCGGCCGGTAAGCGCCTGCTCGGTGAGGCGAAGAATCTGCTCGCCGCAGCGCAGGCGTTGCGCAACGAGGCGCGCGCCATCAAGGGCGAGATCGCCGGCGCGGCAAGCGTGGGGATCGTGTCCGATCCGCACTTCATCCGGCTCGCTGAGTTCACCAGCGCAGCCGTGGAACGCTACCCGCTGATCGAGATTCAGCTCCACCACGAGGTGACGGGTGGCGCTTTCGAGAAGGTGCGCGACGCAGCGCTCGATGCCAGCTTCTATTACGGCGGGCTCACGCACCCCAGCGTCGCGGGTCTCAACCTGCGCGAGATCACCTATCGCATCGTCGCACCGGCCGCCTGGAAGGAGCGCGTCGAGCACGCGACGTGGAAAGAGATCGCGGGGGAACCCTGGATCATGACGCCGCCGATCAGCACGCACAACCAGCTGGCAGCCGCGCTATTCCGCGAGCATGACATCGCGCCCACGAAAGTCGTCGAGGCCGACGACGAGTTCGTGGTGAGCTCGCTGGTGGTGTCCGGCCTGGGCCTCGCCCTGATGCGCGAGGATCTCGCGTTCGAGAAAGCCGACGCGGGCGAGGTGTGCCTGTGGAAGGACGTCCGCCTCACCACATCGCTGCAGTTCATCTACCTCAAGGAACGCGAGCAGGATCCGGTGATCCGCGCGCTGGTCGAAGCGCTCAAGGAGGTGTGGAAGCTGCGCGCGGCATCCAAGAAGCCACGCTCGCGCTCTCAGCGCGGCGACGTCACCGCGATAAGCGCTCCGCAGGCCTGAGCGAATTCAAGCAAATAGCGCTCGTCCGATAGTCTGGCCCAGCTTGCGGTAGCTCTCCCACTGCGCATCGCTGAAGAACTGGTCGGTCGTCGGCTCGTTTGGAAATGTCGGGTTCTGCGTCTCGTAGAAGCGCACATCGACCGGCGGGGCAGGCGGCACGCTCGCCTTAAGGAGCAGCAGCCAGCTCTCGCCGCCCGATTTGCCATAGACGATTCGCGCCAAGGCCGCTGAGTGAGGCCCGTCGCGGGTAATCTCCTGCCGGGCTCCGAGCGCATCCGGATCCAGCCATGCCTGGATCCAGCCTGGAACAGCCGTTCCCGCCGCTGCCTCGATCGGGTTCCATCCGCGCATGCCGGGCCGGCGCGAGCGCGCCGGATCAATCCACGAGAGCTCCGCCCCGAAGTCGAGGCGCACGAGCCGCGTGAGGATCGCGACATCTTCGAACTGGTAGCCGGGATCTGCGGTCGCGTCCACCGCGATGATGAAGGGCAGCCTGCGCCGAATCAGCTCGTACAGCCCCAGGACTTCGAAATGCCCGCCATCGGTCAGGTACCAGTAGCGGTCGGACGGCCCGGGAAAATAGCCGCGCCACTCGTTCAGGATCATGCTCTGGACCTTGAACAGCCAGCCCGGAAATGACCGGATGCGCCGCCAGAAGTCCGGCGGATAGCGGTTGGGCCGATCGCCGGCATTGATGCCGCTGTCCCACCAATAACCGATGCGAAGATTCAACAGGCCGAACAGCAGCGAAAGCGGCATGCGCGTGCTGCGGCCGAGGCCCGTGGTGAATGCCGCACCGGAAATCGACATCCATTGACTGAGGCGCAAGGCCTCGACGCCGGCAGCCTTCTGGTCTCTGCGCCCAAGGACGTGGAACGCGTTCGGATCGGACGCCACGGGCAGCGCCTTGAGAGCCTGCTTCCGCGCGAGGTCGGCATCCGGATCCTCGAGCTTGGCAAGCCAGGTGTCGGATTTATACATCCCTGCACGCGACAGACCCTGCCAGAGAGCGTGATGCCGGCGCCCCACACTCACACCCACCGGACCCAGGCACATTGCTAGACCTTTGTCCTCGCGCAGGCTCCGGCCGGACATCGCGTCGGCAGTTTCGTTCACGCACACGTTGATCAGATGGAGCGGCCCGCCGTTCCGCTCCGGGTGATAACGATCGAAAGGGATGTCGTCGTCCGGATTGGCCAGCTGCACGTCGACGGAACCGTCGCTTTGCACGGGGTGCGTCCGCTTTGCGTTGGACGCGCCGAGGAAGGTGCGCGCCAACCGCTCGGCATAAGCGGATTGGAGCGATGAGCGGTTCAGCACCTCGAACGCCCTTCCGACGACGAACGAGAATGACAGCGCCACGATCACCACGAAAATGCCGACCTGCGTGCCGGCTCCGAAAGTGGCGTGCGCAGCAAGATCGATGGCAAAGAAGAGCGCTGCTGCCAGCAGGTATGCGATCACAGCGGCCACAGCGATGAGCAGGAAGTGTTTGGGCAGAAGGGGCTCGAGCGATTTCTTGGAGGCGCTCAGCCAGCGCATCACCAGCCGCAGCACGGGAGCCAGCACCGCGATCACTCCCGCGACAGCTCCCCCGACCTTCATCGGTATGAACCCTCCCGTCGCAGCAACAGTGCGGGCCCAGGTGTCGAGAAAGACCCACAATGCCGAGAGCAAGACCAGCAGCAGCGTCCAGCCCAGGTATCGCGTCACCCGGTTGCGGACGACGACGCTCTTCGCCAGGTTCTCCACGTCGTCCGGCAGATACCATCTCCCGATCTCCTGCCACATCCAGGCCAGCAGGAGCACACCGACTGCCGCGATGGCCCACGGCGAGTATGCAGTCACCATACAGGCAGCGACCGCTCCCCCTAGCAGCACGATCCAAGCGATTAAAGTGAACAGCGGATAAGCCCCGCTCGTTCCGCCTTTGGGCGTGAGCCAGAAGCCGAGCGAGCCGGGCACCACCATCACGAGCAATACGGCGACCGGGGCCCACCACCAGGGACTGAGCACGATTCCCAGGTCGTTCAACATCGGCGCCGGCCACAGCGAATCGGACACGAGCCGCAGTGCGGCGAACACGCCTAGCGCCAGCGCGCCAACGCAGAGATGGAGCGCAATCAGATTGCGCCACAGAATGCCGAGGTCGAGATACCACTCGGGGCGGCCGGCCGCCGCCAGGTAGTTGGCGTTGCGGCGCAGCCACCAGATCTCTTCGGAGCTCGTGTCGCCCAGCACCTTCTGGACTCGTCCGGCCTTGTCACCGACCTCTTTGTCGAGGCGCGTGAACAACCTTCCCAGAAATCCCCCGGTGAAGCCTCCGCCGGAAACGGTCGACAGCATGTCGATCGCGCGCAGCTTGTTTTTCTCCGCGAGCGCCTGCAGCACGCCGAGGCAGAATGTCGCGCTGCGGATCCCGCCTCCGGAGAGCGCGAGTCCCACCGTGTCCGGCGGCAGCCGCGCTTCGCCGCTGTCATCGTCCGCGGGAGTCCCACTGCTGCTCTCCACTTTGCACCGCGCGCTGCTCCTGCGCGCCATCACGGCGTGCGCCTCGAGCGACTCGAGCTGGCTCGGATAGTCCTTGGAGTCTGCGATGATGGTGTCCGCCGCCTTTTCCGCAATCATGAAGACCGCCGTACACAGGAAGTACCCGGGGATGTAGGGAAAGACAGACGCGTCCACGACGCGCAGCCCGCTCACGCCGTGCACGCGGAAATGACCGTCGACGACCGCTTTCTTATCGCACAGATCCCCCGCCTTCGGGCGCCAGGGATCGCGGCCGATCCGGCAAGTGCCGCAGGCGTGGTGCCCCCAGGCTTCCTTGCGAATCCAGTCGCGTAGCGCCGCGCTGTCGTCGGACAGGTGGCTTCCGGGTTGAAGCTCGTATCGAAACCGGCTTCCTCGCGAGTCGGTCAGCTGGCGGATATACGTGACACCGTTGACCAGTGCCTGCATGTCGTCCTCGTATCCGTGCGGTCCCTCCTGGAAGGAGTGAAAATTGATCTCGGGCTGGCGAAACGGGTCCGGGGAGCGCAGCCGCACGACGCCGCCCGCATTGGACGTGTACGCCTTGAGAATGACCCAGCTCCACAGGTTGCGCTGTTCCTTCGGAGCACCCTTTCTCGGCTTCAGCAGCTCCTTCGACCAGCCCCAGTAATAGCCCCGAAACGCGGCCGGAAAGCCGATGACGAACAGATCGGGCTCGTTGTCGCGGCGGGGCACCTGCGAATCGAGGAAGATGGCCATGGCCGAGCCGTTCGTCGTATACAACCCCTTCCCTTGCAGCCACTGCTTGTACATGGGGTCGTCCTTGTTGCCCGGCTGGAGAGTGACGCCGCGCAAGGTGGCGTACTCGCCCTCGACTTCCGACACCACGCTGATCTCGTAGCGGTCCTGCAGGTTGCACCCCACGCCCGGCAGGTCGATCACGTCGGCGACTTTGTTCTTGTCCGCGTCCTGCAGGCCGTAGATCTGCATGCGTGCGAGCTCGGCTGCGCTGCCGATTCCGCTCAGCATGAGCAGCTGCGGTGTATTGAACGCGCCCCCGCAGACGATGATTTCCCCGCGCGCGAAGTACTGGCGGGGTTTGCCGGCTGCCTGGCGCGGACCGAGGCTCGCCTCATACAGGCGCAGCCCGGGCGCCACTTCCACGCCGTGCGCGCGAGGCGGAGCACCACGGTCACCGTGCTGAAATAGAAGGCGCGTTGCGAAGACGCCCGTCTCGATCACCAGGTGATCGGGGCACTCTTTGGCCGTCTGCAGCAGCCATTCGCGCAGGCCCGTGCGCCGTGTCCCGTCTGTTCCGGTTGGAATGAGCACGACCCGCGCTGAACTCTTTCCACGCTCCTTCTGCAGGTTGGGGTCGAGATATTGCAGCAGCTGCAACCGCACCACTATTCGCTCGAGCATCGACACGAGGAAGCGCCCACGCACGAGCCAGCGGACGATCTGGATCAAGACTTTGCGCAGCGCCGGATCATTGCGCGCGATGGACTTGATCAGATCGGGGCTGATGAAGCTGGTCTTCTGCCAGCCCGATGTTCCGTGCCCCTGCTCGTCCAGCGTCCATCGAGGGTTGATCAACGTGACGAGCTTGCGCCAGCCGGTATAAAAGAACTGGAACGTCTTCTGCAGGAAGTCCTGATAGACCTGGTCGTACAGGCAATCCTCGAGCTTCGCGAAATAGCCCTGCATCGTGTCCGCGCGCCAGCTATCGTCCCCGGTCATCTCCGCAATCGTGTCCCAGTCGCGGTCGTTGGGGCGGACGGCGATCATCGCGTGGTGCGCGGTGCACCCTCCCAGCGCCGAGCAGCGGGGGTATTGAATGCCTCCCTTGCCTGGTTGCCCGTTGGCAGATGGATCGTGCGTTTTGTCGTATTTCTGGTC
>DATJZQ010000168.1:0-8077 GCA_035499005.1 Burkholderiales bacterium
TCACACCGCTTCGCGCCGACCGAGGTCGAAGCGTCGCCGCCGCTCTTGATCGACCTTGCACGCCGCGGCATCCGGACTGTGATCTGGGCGACCGGCTTCCGCCCCGATTACTCGTGGCTGCACGTACCCGTGCTCGATCACAAAGGCCGGATCCGGCACGACGGAGGCATCGTCGATGCGCCCGGGATGTATCTCATGGGGATTCCATTCCTGCGGCGCCGGAAGTCGAGCCTGATCGACGGCGCCGCGGACGATGCGCGCGACCTGAGCGAGCATCTCGCGTCTTATCTGGGCGACCGTACGCCCGCCGCGCGTCCCGGGGCAGCAGCGCTCAGCCTGTAAGCCGGATGGAGCAGGGCTCCACCGCATGATGTTGTTCTTAAGTTACGGCCACCGGGGACCGATGAATACTGCTCATCGCGGACTTCTCGGAGGTCGACGTGAGCACGCGCACTCTACTCCCAGGCGTACTTGCCCTTCTGCTGGCGAGCTGCGGAACCCCTGGGCCCGTGGTACCCACCCCGCCGACGGTTGAAGTGACACAGTTCGATTCCCTCGTCATTACGCCGGAGGTCATCAAGTTTCAAGCCAAATTGCTGATCCGGAATCAAATGCGGACAGGGTTGGACCTGCAGAAAGTCGACTACGGCGCGGCGGTTCATGACAAGCAGGCCTTCTCGGAATCCTTTGCCCAGCTCTACCCGATCAAGGGAAACGGGCAGGAGGTCGTAACCTTTCCCTTCCAGATCGCAATCAAGGACATCGCGGATCGGGCGGTCGATGTGCTGGCCGAGGAGGCGATCAGGGTGAGCTTCCGGGGTCAGGTCTATCCGGTCGGATTCGCGCCCGTTCCCTTCGAGATGACCAAAACGATTCCGCTGCCCAAACTGCCAGCGATTACCCTGGAGGGGACGCGGGGCTCTCCGTTCGATCGGGTCTTCACCGTGCTGTTGCGGGTCAAGAATACCAACGCGTTTCCGCTCAACATCAAATCGGTCAATTCCTATCTGGAGCTGAACGGGACCAGATACGGCCTGCTCAGGACTCAGCAGAGCACCGAGGTCCCGCCGAGCTCGGCAGAGACGCTGTCCTTGCAGATGGAGCAGTCCACGTCGAAGAGCTTGAGCATGGTGTTGAACATGGCGCAGTCGTCATCAGTGCAGTTTGCCGTTGGCGGCGACGTGAGCTGTCAGACACCGTATGGGCTCATATTCGTGCCGCTGAAGATCCAGGCCCAGACGAAGCTATGACGTTTCAGGCGCGCGCAATCAGCGCGTTGCGCGCGATCTGATCGATCGCACTTCGCAAGGCGGCCGGCTCGGCCAATTTGCCTGGCGCACTGGACCCCGCGGCCTTGATCGCGGCGGAGATGTCCTCCAGCGCGCGGGTGCCATCCAGGAACCGCAGCAGAGCGCGGATCGCGTCGGGGACGACGATCGATTCGTGATGCAGCGTGCTGACACGCGCTCCCCGCTCGGCCTGAAGGCGGGCTAACGGACTCGCCATCGGCTGCGCCCCTGGTTCGATCGAGAAGGGCGAAGGGCAGGCGTGGAGTTCCACGACCGCGCCCGCGTAGCACTGCAACAGCTCTCTGCCGAGCAATTCTGCATCTTCCGCTTGAGGCGGCTTCCCCGCGAGCGGGTTGAGCCGTGAATAAGCAGCGGCGAGCAGCTCCGGGAAGGCGATGGCCACCGGCCACCGCGCAGCTAGCGCGAGCAGTGCAGCCTTCGTGATGGCCCTCGGCGTGGTTACACATGCGCCAGCGGGCGTGCAGAACTTCTCCGCGGCCCCTTCGGCCAGGTTCGGGTTGGCGCGTGCAGCACTGGCGCCGCTGGCGACCCACAATCCTTGCAGCCTCTGCCCGGTGATCGCGCGGTCCACAGGCTGATCCAGGTGCATCAGCAGCGTTTGCCGGAAGGAGCGGTTGCTGAGAAAGTCCATCATCTGCTCTTGCCGCATCACGTCAGGTATCGCGCGGATCGTATCGGCTACCTGTGGTGCGAAGCGCAGTGCGAGCATGGTTGCGAACTCCGCCTCGCCCAGGTATTGCAGCCCGCTGGCGTAGGCGCGCTCGACGAATTCGTGAAAGTACAACGGCTCGTTAACGTCGGCCAGATACTCGTGCAGGATGTAGTAGTCGGGCACGTTGCGCAGCTGGTCCAGCTCCGACCGCAGCAATTTTCCGTAGACGTTGTTCTCGTCGGGCACCCCGCGCGCCACGAATTCGAGGATGCCGCGAGCCTGAGCGAGGCGCCTGTCGGTCTCGGGAAACTGCAGCGCTTGCCAGCGCATCAGGTCGCGCACGGTACCGCGCATGCGCCAGCCGGGCAGCGTGTTGTACCCGACGTAGGCGACGCCGTTCGGCGTCATGTGCCGCTTGCAGATCTCCAGAATCTTCTGCTGCGTTGCGTTGGGTACCCAGGAGTAAAGGCCGTGCGCGATGACGTAGTCGAACTGGCCGAAGTCGTCGCCGATGTCCATCACGTCGCCCGCGATCAAGCGCACGTTCTGAAGGTGCAGTGCCTCAACGATGGCTTTGCCGGCCGCGATCTGCGCGGCAGACAGGTCCACACCGGTGAACTGCGCGCCCGGCAGCTCGAGCGCCATCGGAATCAGGTTTCCCCCCGCGGCACAGCCCAGCTCCAGGACGCGGCAGGTTTCCAGCGCGGGCGTCTCGATCCCCATCAGCCGCGCAAGCGTCGACAGACGATCGGGATGCGTCCCGATCACGGGATAGCTTTCGTAGGGAACTTCGTCGTAACTGCTGGCGGAGGCGAGGGTCATGGCGCGCATGCTAACGAATAAGCATCGGGGGCAACAAGGGCCATGCGCCGAAGAGGCTGTAGCCGCAGGATAGCCCGGGCGCGCGCTTGACAGGCCGGCGAGCCTGCGCGTATGTTCGTTGCGATACCAGTACACATCCTTCCGCCGCCCCGGTCGGCGCGGCGGTAAAGGATCGGCAAAGCAAGGGGGGAGGATCGCATATGCGCGCAAAAGCCTGGCTGCGGACAGCGGCCGTGGGGGCATTCGCCTGGTTCGCGCTGGCCGCTGCCGGCGCGGCGCTGGCTGCCGAACCGGTCAAGATCGGCTTCTCGGTTTCACTCACCGGCGGAACGGACGACTACGGCAAGGCCGCCATGATGGGCTTCAAGCTGGCGTTGAAGGAGTACAACGCCAAGGGCGGCTACAAAGGGCAGCCAGTCGAAGCGGTAATCTACGACGACGAAACCAAGCCGGCCAAAGGCGTCGAAAACGTGACCCGTCTCATCACGCGCGACAACGTGATCGCCATCGTGGGCCCGGTCAACTCTGGCGTGGCGCTCGCCATCATCGACATCGCACAGAAGCAGCAGATCACCCTGATGGACACCATCGCGACCGCCGAGGACATCATCAAGCGCTACGCGAAGGAACCGAAGAACTATATCTTCCGCGTTTCGCTCAACGATGGCATTCAGACGTCGTTCATGATCGACTACATCCAGAAGAAGGGACTCAAGAAGATCGGCCTCATGCACGATTCGACTGGATGGGGCCAAAGTGGGCGCGACACCGCGCTGCGCTTGATGAAAGAGGCCAACATCCCGGTTTCCGCCGGTCCCGAGGTGTTCGATCAGAACGATACCGACATGACGCCTCAGCTCACCAAGATGAAAGAGGCCAACGTCGATTTCATCATCGCGTACTCGCTGGCCCCGGCGGGCGTGCAGATCGCCAAGAGCATGCAGAAGATCGGCATCACGGTGCCGTGGACCGGCACGTGGGGGCTGCTGGCGCCCAATTTCCTCAGGCTGGGCGGCAAGGACCTCACCAACGGCGTGATGGCCGTCACCTCTTACACCGTCGATCACAGCGAGAACGCGAAGAAGTTCCACGCGTGGGTGGACAAGGAATATGCGGGCGATGGCGGTGATTTCTGGCCGGTCGCCACCGCCCAGACGTACGACGGCACGCGGCTCGTGCTGCGCGCGCTCGACAAAGTCGCGCCCGACCCCGCGCGGCTGGATGATCGCGCCTACATGAAAGAGGTGCGTCAGAAGATGCGCGATGCGGTCGAGAACATCGACGACTTCACTACTGCCGTGACCAAGATGAAGCCGCGCCCGTTCGCCCCGGACAATCACGAATCGCTGGGACGCGACAGCGGTTTCCTCGCGATCTGGCGCGACGGCAAGGTGGTCCGCGCCCAGTAAGCCCACGCGCTGCCGCCATCTGGTGCGCGCTTCGCTCTCCGCTCCCGACGCCGCGCCGAGGTAGCCGTGTTCGTCAAAATCTGGCAGGCCCTGGTGAGCGGGCTCTCGGTCGGCAGCATCTACGCGCTGATCGCCCAGGGCTACTACGTCACCTACATCACCACCGGCGCGCTCAACTTCGGTCAGGGCGAGTTCCTGATGATCGGCGCGCTGTTCGGGGTGACCTGCTACATCACCCTCGGTCTACCCTACGCCATCGCGGTGGTGGCCGCCGTAGTGCTTCTGAGCGCGATGGGCGCGGGCCTCGAGCGCATCGCTATCCGCACCACCTTGCGCCATGCGCTGTCGCTGTCCTGGGTGCTCAGCACGGTCGCCGTCAGCATCATCGTGCGCAACGCGGCGGTCCAGATCTGGGGCCCGGAGCAGGTCAAGTTTCCATCGCCCTTCGGCGACAAGGTTCTGCGCATCGGTGAGGCGGGCATCTTCCCGCAGGAGCTGTTCATTATCTTCGGCTCGATCGGCACCGTGCTGCTCGTCCAGTTCTTCCTGAAGCGCGCCGTGCTGGGCAAGGCGCTCACGGCGGTCGCCTACAACCGCAGAGCCGCTGCCGTGATGGGCATCGACGTCCAGCGCATGGTGGTGCTGGCCTTCGTGCTCTCGTCGGCGCTGGCCGGTTTGGGCGGCGTGCTGATCGCGCCGATCACCTTCGCCTGGGCCTACATGGGTACGGTGCCTGGCATCAAAGCGTTCGCCGCTGCAATCATCGGCGGCCTCGAGAACCCGATCGGGATCCTGATCGGCGGTCTGGCGGTCGGCGTGCTGGAGCAGTTCTTCGGAATCATCAACTCCAACTTGAAGGAAGGCATCACGTTCCTGTTTGTCCTGCTGATCCTCGCCGTGCGTCCGACCGGGCTGATGGGGCGCAAAGAGATCGAGAAGGTCTGAAGACCAAGATGCGCCTTCCCGTGTTTGCCAATACCGGGCCGCGCGACTGGGCCCGCTTCGCCGCGGCAGCCATCGTCATCCTCGCGCTGCCGCTGGTGCTGCATGACCCGTTCTTCGTTCTCGTGATGCAGTCGCTCGCCTACCTGTTCATCGTGTCGCTGGGCCTCGACATCCTGGTCGGCTGGACCGGGCAGATCTCGCTCGGCCATGCCGGCCTGTACGCGATCGGCGCTTACACGTCGGCGCTGCTGGCGACGCGTGCGGGCTGGCCGTTCTGGGTGAGCGCGCCGCTCGGCGTAGCGGTCGCCGGGGTCGCGGGTGCGCTGCTCGCCATCCCATCGTTGCGCGCCAAAGGCCCATACCTGGCGATGGTCACGCTCGCTTTCGGCTTCATGATGGAAGTGACGACGAACCGCTGGCAAAGCCTCACCAACGGGCCCATGGGGGTTTCGGCGATTCCCGCTCCGACGTTGCCCGGCGGCGAGGAGATGACGCCGACACAGTATTTCTGGCTCATCGCCGGCGTTGCGCTGCTGTGCCAGCTCCTCGCCAACAACCTGCTGGGCTCGCGCGTCGGGCGCACGCTGCTCGCCCTGCGCGGCAGCGAGATCGCAGCGCAGAGCGTCGGCGTCAATGTGTATCGCTGGAAGGTGCTGGCTTTCGTGATCAGCTCGGTTTACGCCGGGCTGGGCGGTGTCTTCTTCGCTCACCAGAACGGCTTCATCAACAGCGACACGTTCGTCTTTGCGCTGTCGGTTTCGTTTCTCACATCCGTGCTGATGGGCGGCAGCGGCACGCTGTACGGTCCGCTCGTGGGCAGCGTCATACTCAATTTGATTCCCACGGTGTTTGCGAGGCTGCACGATTACCACCTGTACATCTACGGTGGAATTATTCTGGTAACGATCATCTTCCTGCCCGACGGAATCGTGGGCAGCGTGCTCAAGCTGCCAGTGGTGCGCCGCTGGCGCCGTCCGCCGCCGCGCATCGAGCCGGAACCCGGGGGGCTTGCACTCAGCCAGGCACAGAACAACCGCGAACCTGTGATCGAAGCGCGCAACGTGACGCGCGACTTCGGCGGAATCAGAGCGCTGGACCGCGTCAACATCGCGGTGCAGCCCGGCGTCGTGCACGGCCTCATCGGTCCCAACGGCTCGGGCAAGAGCACTTTCGTGAACGTGCTCACCGGGCTGTATCCACCGAGCGGCGGCGAGATCCTGCTGGGCGGGCGAGTCCTGGGACGTGTGCGGCCGCATCAGATGGCGAAACTGGGCGTCACGCGCACGTTTCAGAGCATCCGGCTGTTCGGCGGGCTGTCGGTGCTGGATCACGTGATGGTCGGATTTCACCTGCACCTGCGGGCAGGTGTATGGCAGCACCTGCTGCAGACGGCAGCGGCCGTGCACGAGGAGGAGCAGTTCCGGCGCAAGGCCATGACACTGCTCCAGTTCGTCGGCATCGCCGACCGAGCGCACGAGATCGCGAGCAATCTGCCGTACGGCCAGCAGCGTCTGCTGGAAATCGCGCGAGCGCTCGCAGTGCGGCCCCGGCTGCTTTTGCTCGACGAGCCGGCCGCGGGCGTCAATCCGACCGAGATCCAGCGCCTCGTGAAGATCATCCGCGACATCCGAGACGCGGGCGTGACGCAGGTCGTCATCGAGCATCACATGGAGCTGATCATGGGCATCTCCGACGTGGTGTCCGTGCTCGACTTCGGCGAGAAGATCGCCCAGGGAACCACGGCGGAAGTGCAGCGCGACCCGAAAGTGATCGAAGCCTACCTCGGCACCGGCCTGGAGACGGCGCATGCTTGAGGTGCGTGGGCTGCGGGTGGACTATGGCCACGTGCAGGCGCTGCGCGGCATCGACCTGGAGGCGCGCGAGCGCGAGATCACTGCGATCATCGGGTCCAATGGCGCCGGCAAGACTTCCACGCTCATGGCCGTCTCGGGGCTGGCGCCGATCGCCGGTGGGGAGGTGCGGCTGAACGGGGAAGCCATCACGCGCACGCCCGCGCACCGCGTCACGGCGCTCGGCATCAGCCAGATCCTCGAGGGCCGCCAGCTGTTCGCGGACCAGAGCGTCGAAGACAATCTGCTGCTCGGCGCTTACAGCCGCCTGCGTGGAAACCGGGCGCGCGTAGCCGAGCTGATGGAGCGCGAGATGGATCGCTTCCCCATTCTGCGCAAGCGGCGGCGGCAGCTGGCGGGCACGCTGTCCGGCGGCGAGCAGCAGATGCTGGCCATCGCGCGCGGGCTGATGTCCGAGCCGAAGCTGATCCTCATGGACGAGCCGTCGATGGGGCTGGCGCCGCTGGTCGTGCTGGAGATCGCGCGCACCATTCGCGCGCTGCGCGACGAGGGCGTGACCATCGTGCTGGTCGAGCAGATGGCGACCGTCGCGCTCGAGCTCGCCGATCGCGCCTACGTGCTGGAGAACGGCCGCGTGACCTTGTCCGGCCCTGCGCGCGAGGTGGCGCAGAATCCGGAGGTCAAGCGCGCGTATCTCGGCGCCTGACCCCCTCTCCCCTTGCGGGAGAGGGTTGGGGTGAGGGGAATGTGTATTTCTCCCCGCCTTTCACGAGGCGGGGTGGCGCTGAGAGCGCCGGGGCGGTGTGGGGTAACTAAAACAACGGGGGAGGCATGAAGAACTTGTTTGTCGTTGTGATGATTGGTCTAGCAACCGTGCTCGGCGGCCGAGCAATAGGAGACACGACGAACGCGCCGCCGCCGTGGGCGTTTGCCGTGAACCCGCCGGCCGGACAGCCTCCGCAGGATGATGGCACGCTGAAGCACGTTCCCAACAGCGATGCCGCATTCACGATCACCCAGATCCGCGATTTGTACAACGTACCGGATTGGCATCCTGATAATCACCCGCCGATGCCCGGTCCGGTGCAGCACGGACCGAGACAGGGGGTGTTTGCATGCGGCTTCTGC
>DATJZQ010000169.1:0-2332 GCA_035499005.1 Burkholderiales bacterium
GGAGAGGGAACTAAGGAAAGCGGTAGAGCTCGGCGGGGTTGTCGACCAGGATCTTTTTGCGAGTCGCTTCGTCGCGCACCCACTCGAGCAGTAGGTCGAGCAGGTCCGCATCGTCGGGCATCCGATCTTTCGGCGCGCCGCGATGCGGCCAGTTGCTGGCCCACAGCATGCGCTCCGGCGCACGTTTGACCAGCGCTTTCGCCGGCCGCCCGACGTCCTCGTATTTCGGTGGACCGGTCTTGGAGACTTCATAGGCTGCGGAGAGCTTGACCCAGCAGCGTGTTGTGTCCACTAGGCGCAGCAGCACTTTGAATGCGGCCCCGGAATGACGGCCGGCGACTCCTGCTACTTTTTCTTGCGCTTCACCTTTGGCGTCGGACGGCTCGGATCGCCGCCGATCTCCGCAACGACGAAATTGCCGCCCTGATACATCTCAGAGCGCGGATCGGCGCCGGGCTTTTCTTTCGCCAGCACCTCGGCCGCGTACGATTCGCTGTCGTCCTGCGGCTTGTAGCCCAGCCGTTGCGCATTCGAGTTGTCGTACCACGTGCGCTTGTTCCCGGAGACGCCGTACACGATCTCGAAGCGGATGTCAGGATGCTCGATGCCGATCTGCACCAGCTGCGCGAGATCGCGTGGCGACACCCAAAGAGAGAGCCGGCGCTTGTCCACAGGCACTGTGTTGAGGTTGCCGACGCGGATGCAGAACACCTCCATGCCGTACTTGTCGGCGTACAGGCTGCCGAGCGCCTCGCCAAAGACTTTCGACACGCCATAGCGGCTATCCGGCTTCGGATAAACGCGATGGTCGATGGTCTGGTCGCGCCGGTAGAAC
The DNA here is from genome assembly GCA_035499005.1 of Burkholderiales bacterium. Lineage (GTDB taxonomy): Bacteria > Pseudomonadota > Gammaproteobacteria > Burkholderiales > SHXO01 > SHXO01. The sequence continues at coordinate 836 of DATJZQ010000169.1, forward strand.
CCGGTCGCGTGATTGCTGGTTGGGAAGAGCAGCCGCTTCACGCCGTTGCGGCGCGCAGCCTCGAACGTGTTGTAGAGGCCAACGATGTTGGCGCGCAGAATCTCGTCCCACGGTCCTTCCACCGAGAAACCGCCGAGGTGCACGATCGCATCCACTCCTTTGGTCACGCGCAGCATGTCGCTGAGGCGTGCGATATCCGCGGGCATTGACACTTCGCCCGCGGCGCGCTTCTTGATGGGCCGGACGTCGGACAGTCGAAGATGGTATTTACCGGCCAGTTCGCGCCGCAGGTGGGTGCCGATGTCGCCGGCGGCGCCGGTGATCAGGATCGTTTTCATGAGTGGTTCCTCCTCCGCGCGGCGAAGTATAGCAACGCGATGCGCTGGCCTGCGCGCTGCACAGGTGCTCGATGGTAGACTCGCCACTTCCCGAAGGTCGACCTAGACGAGGTTGCATGAAAGCTGCCCTGTTCGCTGTTGCTCTCGCGTCCCTGTTGGCTCTCCCGCGTGCGGTGCTGGCCGACGAGGCCAAAGTCGTCTGGTCGGATCCGAGCTGCAATTACTTCATCGCGCAGCTGGGCGAGGAATTCGGCATCTACAACTGGCGCTCGGGCGCCGATCCCGAGGAAGGCGACGTGATGAGCGGGCCGGTCAACCAGGAAGGGACGCTCACCCTGACCAACGCCACCAAAGGCGGCTCGAATACCGTGATTCTGGTGGGCATCAGCCCGCGCTTGAAGTCGTTGATCAACCAGTCGCCCGTATACTGCAAGAAGCGGTTCAAATCTTCCTGAGGGAGGACACGCTCATGTCGCCTCGCGCTCTCGCGCTCGCAGCGCTGCTGGTGGGTGCATTCTCGGGTCAGTCCTGGGCCGAGGAGGCCACCGTGACGTGGTACGACCCGAGCTGCCGATTCTTCGTGGCGCAGCTGCCCGAGGGCTTTGGCTTGTACGAGCTCAAATCGGGTCCCGAGCCCAAGGTCGGCGATGTGATGGAGGGCGCGATCCTGGGGGGCCCCGAGATCAGCGCAAACAACAAGACTGCGGATCAGCCGCTCGCTCTGGTCCACTGGGGCGACGCAGGGAACGCCGACGTGCTCATCCGCAACTCGCCAGGGTGGTGCAAAGGCAAACGCAAGCGCAATTGACAATTCTCCCGGCCTCAGCCTGCAAGGGCTTGAACGGCCGAGCATAGGGTGTATCCTATGAGCGGAACCGTGGCGCGTCCAAAAGAGAACCAAGGCCAAAGGCCAAGCGCCCCGGTGTAGTGACAAGTATTCCTGCTCTGGGAGGATGGGTGGGAGTTCTTTGCGGCCTTCGGGAAATCCCGGATCGGCGGTCGTGGGTGGCTGCCGGTGCGCGTTCGCGCGTTCTCGCTCCCGAGCATGTTCGCCGCCATTCCCGGTCTTCGTTCCAGGAAAACATCCCCGGGCGGGCTCGTCCACCGCCTGGATATTGCCGCGAGCCGCCCTAGGGCTGGCGCCCGCGGAACGAGCAAT